>DUMO01000070.1 GCA_012839865.1 Clostridiaceae bacterium | reverse complement strand
GTGAAGCCGGTGAAAGTGAAGCAGGAGACTCTGAAGATGCCGGTGAAGCAGATGCAAGTGAAACAGGGGACTCTGAAGATATCAGTGGAGCCGGTGAAAGTGAAAAGGGAGACTCTGAGGATGCCGGTGAAGCAGATACAAGTGAAACAGGAAATGCTGAAAACACTGTAGAAGCTGATGAAAGTGAAGTTTCCTGATAATCTTTGCTGACAGGGGGAATATATGTATTCGGTGGAAAAATTCCAAGGTGTGAACCTTGTAAAACATTTTGATTATTTCTTATTTTTTGCTGTTTTGATTTTATCGGGAATCGGCATTGTGGTTGTGAAAAGCGCAAGTCTTGTAATGCCTAACGGAGCCGATGGGTCAAGAATGGCCATGGTTCAGGTGGCGGCAATGGTGCTGGGCATTGTTGCCGCCCTGGTTTTAAGCAGCATTGATTATCAGTACTATAAAAACTTTTCGTTTATTCTTTACCTGGGGAGTCTGATGCTCCTTGTTTTGGTTTTAATATTCGGTACCGGTGAGCAATTTGGAAGCAAGAGCTGGCTGAACATTGCAGGTATTACCGTTCAACCCTCCGAACTGGCCAAGATTTCATTTGTGTTTGTAGTTGCCTATTATCTTGAAAAAATAAACGAATCTGAGGAAAAAATCAAACCAATTGCATTGCTGGCTGTTTTTGCGGCAATACCGATAGGTCTTGTATTGCTTCAGCCCGATATGGGAACAGCTTTGGTTTTTATATTTATTTTCTGCATTATGGTTTATGTAGCCGGTTTGTCTTATAAATATATTGCAATTGGATTTTTGTCCTCAATTCCTGTTTTTCTGCTCAGTTGGTTTTATTTACTGGAGGATTACCAGAAAAACCGAATTATCGGCCTTTTCAAGCCGGAATCAGGATCCACCACCTATACATTCAATGTTTTAAGATCCATCATGGCCATCGGGTCAGGCAGATTATACGGACAAGGACTTTTCCAGGGTACTCTGACCCAAAGCGCAAGCGTGCCCGTCAAGGAATCAGACTTTATTTTCTCAGTAATAGGTGAGGAATTGGGCTTTATCGGATCGGTAGCTGTTGTGCTGCTGTTAACCCTTATCATTATACGTTGTTTATATATCGCCAAAACTGCAAGAGACAAATTTGGTTCCTATGTAGTGTCAGGAATTTGCGGTATGTATGCTTTTCATTTTATTGAAAATACCGGCATGAGTATAGGACTTCTGCCTGTTACCGGAATTCCCCTGCCGTTTATAAGTCAGGGAGGAACATCCCTACTGGCCAGCTTTATTGCCATAGGAGTAGTTCTGAGCGTATCCATGCGAAGGAAAAAAGCCCTGTTTGAAGATGAATAGGATGGTTTTTTAACAAAATAAAGGCAATTGTTATTAGAAAAGCTCGAGGGCATCGAGCCCCGCTAGCTTTTGGCTGGATTTGCTTCGCAAATAGCCCTGTTCTTTATACGTTTCATTTTTTTATTTTCTACTTTTATATTTACACACATTTCATTTCAGTTTTCCCTTTTAGATCTGTCCTCCATATGTTTCATTTTCACTGTTATCTTTTAACCGGAGAGTATAATGCTTTGAATGATAACCAGACTCTGAGATTTTTCATAAAAAAATAAAAAAATACTTGATTAATTTACTTTTATAGTATAAAATTTGTTTAGAAGTGGTGAGAAATGGAGTGAAGTGGTGGACAGTACCAGACTCAGAGGTGAAATGATTGTTTTGTGGTGAGTTCCAACATACCCTTGATCCTAAAGGAAGGGTGATCATACCATCAAAATTCAGGGAAGAGCTTGGTGAAAAGTTCATTTTAACCAAAGGTCTGGATGAATGTCTGTTTGGGTACTCTCAGGCTGAGTTTGAAAGGATTGCGGAAAAGCTCAGACAACTGCCATTTACTGATGCTGATGTAAGGACTTTTGTAAGGTTCTTTTTTGCAGGAGCCGCTGAATGTGAAATGGACAAGCAGGGAAGAATATTAATACCCCAAAATTTAAGAGACTATGCAGGATTTGACAAAGACATCTATGTTATAGGAGTCTCCACCAGAATAGAAATCTGGGATAAGAAAAAATGGGATGAAAGCAGCGGCGGTAATCAGATTACTGCAAATATTGCTGAAAAAATGGCAATGTTGGGAGTATAGGAAAAATGGATTTTATGCACACGCCGGTAATGCTGGAAGAATGTGTGGAGAGCCTCAACATTAAACCAGACGGAATTTACATTGACGGTACAATGGGTGGAGGCGGCCACTCACTCGAAATATTTAAAAAACTTGATAAAAACGGAGTGCTTCTTGGCATAGATCAGGATTTGGAGGCCCTTCGGGCCGCGGAAGCCAGACTCCGCAGTGTTGGCGGACAGGCAGAATTAATACTTGTTCATTCAAATTTTAGAAATATAAAAGACATTTTAAACAGGAACGGAATAAAGGGTGTAGACGGGATATTGCTTGACATCGGTGTTTCGTCCCATCAGTTGGATGAAAGCGAAAGAGGTTTTTCCTACATGAAGGATGCACCTCTTGACATGAGAATGGACAAAGGGCAGCACATCACTGCAAAAGATATTATAAACGGATATTCTTATCATGACCTGCTTAAAATAATCAGCGGTTATGGTGAAGAAAGATGGGCTTCCAGGATAGCAGGATTTATAGTAAAGGCCAGAGAGACAAAGCTTATTGAAACGACAGGAGAACTGGCGGGTATTATAAAATCAGCCATACCGGCTCAGGCCAGAAGGACGGGACCTCATCCGGCAAAGAGGACTTTTCAGGCAATAAGAATTGCAGTTAACGATGAGCTTGGGGCTCTGAAAAAGGTAATCATTGACGGAGCGGAAGTTTTGAATAAAGGCGGACGGTTTTGCATTATCAGCTTTCACTCCCTGGAAGACAGAATTGTAAAAGAGGAGTTTAGCAGACTGGCAAAACCGTGTACATGCCCTCCCGAATTTCCGGTATGTATCTGCAACAAGAAACCGGCTGCCGTATTGATTACCAGAAAGCCTATAACGCCGGGAGAAATTGAAGTTGAGGAAAATCCGCGGTCAAGAAGTGCAAAGTTAAGAGTAATAGAAAAAATATAAAGCATTTTTATATTAATGTACAAATGAAAAAAGGATAATACACAAAAGATAAAATTTTCAAGTTTATTCTGGCAAAGTAAGTTCAACTAAAACCTAAAGATAAAAAATCATTACAAGTTACAAAAGAAAAATCAAGACAAATTACAAAAGACAAGTTAAAAAGCGAAATCCCGGTATAAAAGGGAAAGTAAAAAACATCAACTAAAGAAAAAATTTAAAAATCAAAGAAACAAAAGACAAAGGAAAAAAAGAAGCAGGTACTAAAGAAAAAGAATCAAAAAAAGAAAAGACAACAAAAGACAAACGAAAAATGCTCAAATAATTCTCCAAATCAACCGAAGGCTGCAGGATGTCTTATTATTTATCAGCCTTCGGGTTTGTTGTCTTTCTGCAACGTCAATTGTTGGTGGAATAAAACCCTCAAGAGGTGAATACAATTGATAAGGACAGAGAAAAGCTACATAGACGGTACTTCAGTCAGGAAAATTGAATATGATGTGTATGAACACAATCAAGTTTTGAAAGCTAAGAGTAAAGCCCGTGCCAACACCAAAGTCAAAATTAAAATTTTATTTTGTATTTTTATGGTTTTTTCGGCATTTGCCTTATTAATGTACCGTTATGCACTGATAACCGATATAAATTACAAGCTGAACAAGGCATATAAAGAGTATGAAAATATAAAAAATGAAAATATAAGGGCAACTGTTGAAATTGCCAAAGGTATGGACCTTGAAAGAATCCGTCAGATTGCTGAAACGGAACTGGGGATGCGCAAGCCTGAAAAACATCAGATAGTCCGGCTGAACGTTACAAGAAACGATTATATTCAGGTGGCTGAGAATATAGAGCAAAAGAATAAGAAAACCAATACATTCTTCTCTTTTTTACTGACAAGACTTGAAAACCTTGTTCGGTGGCTGTACTAGGTATCAGCTGAGCTTAAGATAAATACCGGTATAGGATGAAAGAAAACAGCATATAAAGTTAAAGCAGCATGATATGAGAATGGTTAAACTGTAAAAGGCACTCAGGGCTGATCAAAGTTTTTTGACATAATTGCTAATTTGCAACATCAGCCGCAATAGTCAGGTGTCTTTTTTGTGTATAAAGAACGGTTATTAATTTTATATGGCCTTTTTTTAAAAAATACTGTATTATTAATCGGGGGGTTAATGTTTTGTCCAGAGTGAATTTGATTGTTAAGAAAAGGCTGCTCGTTGTTCTGATTGTTTTTTCGTTTTTGATATTTGCCCTGCTGGTCAGAATTGGATACATACAATTTATTCAGGGCGATTTTTTGCGCAAAGAAGCTTATGTTCAGCAAAACATGGGCCGGATAATTAATCCCCGAAGAGGTACGATATATGATAGAAACGGAAAAGAACTTGCCATCAGCGCTTCTGTTGAAACAGTCTCGGTAAATCCCCAGGAACTTTTGAAAAACACCGGTATAACCTTGGAAGAAATTGCAAACAAATTGGCTGAGCTCCTCGATATGGAACCTTACAAGGTTTTAACCATAATAAGCAGGAACACCGGTTTTGAATTTGTAAAGCAGAAAGTCGACAAAGAGGTTGGTGATGCGGTAAGAAAGTGGCGGGATTCAAACAACCTGACAGGGATATACGTGGATGAAGACTCCAAAAGATATTATCCCAACAGATCCCTTGCCGCTCACGTAATTGGCATCACCAGGACTGACAATGTGGGCATGTTCGGGATAGAAGCCGTTTTTGACAAGTATCTTAAAGGCGTGCCCGGTAAAATAATATCCGAAGTAGACGGGCTAAACAGGGAAATCCCTTTGAGTGAAGAAAAGCATATCGCCCCCAGGGACGGGTGGAATATCATACTTACAATAGATGAAACAATACAGTACTTTGCTGAGAAGGCATTGGAAAGCGCTATAGCGGATTACAAGGTTATCGGAGGGGCTGCCGCCATTGTTATGGATCCCAGAAATGGAGAAATACTTGCAATGGTTTCAAAGCCCGATTTTGATTTAAACAATCCAAGGGAGGCTCCTCCCGGGGTGGACCCGTCAACCTGGAGCGGCTACACAAATGAAGATGTGCTTACCCTTTGGAGCACCATATGGAAAAATAAAGCAGTTTCTGAGGCCTATGAGCCCGGCTCAACCTTTAAGGCCATAACAACGGCAGCAGGAATTGAGGAGGGGGTTATCACTCCCAATACTATTGTCACAGACAGAACCATGACTCTTGCCGGACGGAATATTGACTGCTGGAAACCAAATGCCCATGGCACCCAGCCCTTTTATGAGGCTGTATACAATTCCTGCAACCCGGTGTTTGTAAAGCTGGCTTTGGATTTGGGGCTTAACAAGTTCTATAGTTACATGAAAGCCTTCGGGTTTTATGACAACACCGGGATTGAACTGCCGGAAGGCACTCCGGTCCATCATACAAATCCGAAGGAAATTGATATGGCTGTTTCATCCTTCGGCCAACGGTTTATGATAACCCCGATACAGCTTATTACGGCATATTCTGCAATAGCCAACGGAGGCAAGCTGATTCGCCCGCATCTTGTTAAGGAATTGGTTGATAATGAAGGAAATGTCATGATGAGATATGAGCCTGAAGTAATAAGGCAGGTTATATCAAGGCAGACAGCGGAGACGGTGCTGGAAATACTGGAAGGCGTGGTATCGGAAGGCACCGGTAAAAATGCGTACGTGAAAGGTTACAGGGTGGCCGGAAAAACAGGAACATCCGTTACCACCACACCCGGCAGATACATTGCATCTTTTGCTGCAATTGCTCCTGCAGACAATCCGGTTATAACCGTTCTTGTCATTCTTGATAATCCCACTGGCTTTTCTTATTACGGAGGTACCATTGCAGCTCCGGTAGCGGGGCAGTTGATTGAAGATACATTAAATTATCTGGGTGTGGAACGCAGATATACCGAGCAGGATCAGGAAATGATGAAGAATGTTGTAATAGTACCCGACCTTAGAAACAAGACTGTTGAAGAAGCTAAAATTGCATTGTCGGGTGTCAAGCTGAAGGCTATTGTCAAGAATGACGGAAGTGGAGGAAACCTTGTAAAGGATCAGACTCCCAAACCCGGTGCAAGCCTGTATGAAGATTCAGTGGTTATAGTGTATACCTACAACCCGCCTGAAGACAGAAAAGTACAGGTTCCGGATCTTGCAAACAAGACTATAAGTGAAGCCACTGAAACCCTTAACAGCCTTGGCCTGAATATCAAGGTGAACGGTGTAGGCATAGCTCACAAGCAAAATATTGAGCCAGGCACCTTTGTGGATGAGGGTACGATAATTGAAGTAGATTTCCTGTATTTTGAAAATACAGTATGGTAAGTCTCAGCCGTGGCAATTATATATGTATGTAATTTAATGGAGCTTTCTTTTGAAGGAAAAATATTGAGATAAGGAAGGGAAGCTTAAGATGATTTTAAAGGAACTTGTAAGCGGACTTGAAATTGAATCGTCAAAGGGAGATTTGAACATTGAAATACATGACATTGCTTATGATTCGCGCAAAGCAAAGAACGGGTCCCTGTTTGTCTGCATAGAAGGCTTTACCACCGACGGACACAAATATATTCCATCTGCCATAAACAATGGAACAAAGGCTCTTCTGGTTCAGAAAGACGTTGAAGTTCCGGAGGATGTTACGGTTGTTAAGATTAAGGATACCAGATATGGCCTTGCCCATGTTTCCCATTTGTTTTTTGGAAAACCCTCCGAAAAGTTCAGCCTTATCGGTGTAACCGGCACAAAGGGAAAAACATCCACCACATTCATGATAAAGGCCATACTTGAAGCTGCAGGACAAAAAACCGGGCTTATTGGAACCATACATAACATGATTGGAGACGAGGTGCTTTACGGGGAAAGGACAACTCCTGAGTCCCATGATTTGCAGTCCCTGTTTGCCCAAATGAGGGACAAGGGAGTCTCAAGCGTTGTCATGGAGGTATCGTCCCATGGGCTGGAGCTGCACCGGGTAAGCTGCAGCCAATATGATATTGGAGTATTTACCAATTTATATTTTGACCATATAGGAGAAAATGAACTTCATCACAGTATGGAAGACTATTATAAAGCCAAGGCCAAACTGTTTAGCATGTGCAGAAAAGGTCTTGTTAATATCGATAGTTCGTATGGCAAACGGTTGGTTGATGATGCCGGGTGTGAAGTTTATACGTATGGTATTGAATCAAATGCAGACTTTAGGGCAACGGATATAAAATCCGGCACCGAAAGTGTTGAATTTACTGTCAAAACGCCCTGGAGCAGCGATTTTATAAAAGTGGGGATTCCTGGCAAGTTTAATGTTTACAATGCCCTGGCAGCCATTGGTGCATGTTGCCTTCTGAATGTCCCAATGAATGCAATAAAGAGGGGACTTGCCGACATAAAAGTACCGGGAAGGCTGGAAGTAGTGGAAACCGGAAGGGATTTCACCGTAATAGTTGATTATGCCCATAATGCCGCAAGCCTGGAAAATCTGTTGACCACCGTCAGGGAATTTACCCCGGGCAGGCTTGTTTGCGTCTTTGGCTGCGGTGGAAACAGGGCGGGAAGAAGAATCCCAATGGGCGAAATTTCCGGGAGAATGGCCGACTTTACTGTTATTACTTCCGATAATCCGAGAACCGAAGACCCGGAAGACATAATTAAAGAAATAGAAGAAGGTATTAGAAGGACAAATGGAGAATACATAAAGATAATTGACCGTTATGAAGGCATCAGATATGCACTGGACAATGCCAGGTCCGGTGATGTTATTGTGATAGCCGGGAAAGGACATGAGACTTATCAACAGTTCAAGGATAAAACCATACACTTCGATGATCGCGAAGTTGTAAGGGAGATATTAAAGAGGTGATAAGATATGTATGAGATAGGATGTTCTGAGTTGGTTGATATTGTAAAGGGCACCCTTATAAGCGGGGACCTGAAAAGTAAAATCACCGGCATCTCAACCGACTCAAGGAAAATTTCCGAGGGAGACCTTTTTGTGGCATTAACAGGAGAAAGGTTTGACGGTCATGACTTTATTGATTCGGTATTCCAAAAAGGTGCCGTCGGATGTATTGCTCAAAAGGATATCAGCCCTGTGGAGGGTAAAATAATTATCAAGGTTGAGGACACTGTAAAAGCTCTGGGAGATATTGCCCGGACTATCAGAAAAAAGTTTTCTGTACCAATTATAGCTATTACAGGCAGTGTAGGCAAAACAAGCACAAAGGAAATGGTAGCCTCAGTTTTGGGAACAAAGTATAATGTATTGAAGTCAAGGGAGAATTTCAACAACGAAATCGGATTGCCGCTTACACTTGTTTCACTGGACAGTTTTCATCAAATCGGAGTAGTGGAAATGGGGACAAGAAATTTTGGCGATATAAGCTACCTCACCAACATTTGCTCCCCTGATATTGCAATCATTACCAACATCGGTGTTTCCCATATCGAAAGGTTTGGCTCCAGGCAGAATATACTGAAGGCAAAATTGGAGATTCTGGAAGGACTTCCTCCTGAGGGCACGGTTATTTTAAACGGAGATGACAAACTGCTTTATGGTCTTAAAGACCTCTTAAGCTTCAAGACAAAGTATTTCGGAATAGAAGAAGTTAATGACTACTATGCATATAATATAACAAAAGCGGGAGAAAACGGTACATATTTTGATATAAAGCTGAACAACAAGGAATACAGGTTCCACATACCGGTTCCCGGAATACACAATGTATATTGCGCTTTGGCGGCAATTGCCGTCGGAATGGAAACAGGAATGGATATTGAGTCCATACAAGCCGGTATTTCTCAATATTCTCCAGGTAATATGCGTCTCAATATTGTTTCAGGAAAAGGCATAAAAATAATTGATGATGTTTACAATGCAAGCCCTCAATCCATGGAAGCTGCGATTGAAGTATTGAAGGATATATCCGGAAATGCAAGAACCGTTGCCATACTGGGGGATATGCTGGAAATGGGGGACTGGGCTTTTGAGGCCCATAAGGATATAGGAAAGCTTACCGTACAGAAGAATATTGATTATGTTTTAACTGTCGGGGAAAATGCCCGGGGAATCTTTTTGGGAGCCCTTTATGCCGGTATTCCGGAAGAGAGAGTATATACTTTTGAAAGCAATGGGGAGGTAAATGAGTTTCTCAATAATTTCGTCCGCCCGGGAGATTATCTGCTGGTCAAAGGATCCCGAGGCATGAAAATGGAGGAGATTGTAAACCATTTGCTTGCGCTGGAGCCCAAAACTCAATCAGAAGTGAATGGCTTCTAACGGAGAGAAAAAATAGGGGGAAATACTTTGGATTTACCATTTAATGTTTCTATTCAGGTTGTGGTTTTTGTTCTGACTTTTCTTCTTGCGCTTTTAGTTGGACCTTTTGCAATTGGGGCTTTGCGCAAATTGAAGGCTGGCCAGACTGTGAGGAATGACGGCCCGTCAACTCATTTAAAAAAGCAGAATACGCCGACCATTGGCGGAATAATATTTATTATACCTTTTATATTGATGACTTTGTTTTACTCAGGTACATACCCAAAGATGATACCCATGCTGCTTGCAGTATTGGGTTATGGAGCCATCGGTTTTCTGGATGACTACATTAAAGTGGTAAAAAGGCGCAAGGATGGCTTGTATGCATCACAAAAAACAATCGGGCTTCTTTTGGTATCTGCAATATATGTGATATACGTCACATTTTTTACGGAGATGGGAACTTCAACGTATATTCCCTTTGCAGGTATCGAATATGAGCTTCATCCCGTAGTTTACATGCTGTTTCTCATGATTGTACTTTATGCCACAACCAATTCGGTAAACCTGACTGATGGCGTTGACGGGCTTTGTGCAGGAGTAACCCTGATAGTTATGGTGTTTTTTACCCTGGTGGCCATGACCAGGAGCGAATGGGAACATGTAAAGGTTTTCAGTTCAATGATAGCAGGAGGATGCCTTGGCTTTCTGGCTTTCAACATTCATCCGGCAAAGGTGTTTATGGGGGATACAGGCTCCCTTGCTTTGGGAGGTGCTGTGGCTTCAGCTGCGATAATGATGAAAATGCCGCTTATGATTGTAATTGTCGGGGGAATTTATGTTTTGGAATCCCTTTCCGACATATTGCAGGTAGCTTCTTTTAAGCTGAGAGGAAAGAGAATCTTTAAGATGGCACCCATTCATCATCATTTTGAGCTTTTGGGCTGGAAAGAAACAAAAGTCGTAACGGTTTTCTGGCTGGTTACCGTAATTCTTTGTCTGGTGGGGATGTTTGCTCTGCGTTTCAGATTTTATTAAACATTGCAGATGTTTTTACTTTAAAGAGTCTGCATATTTCTTTATCTTCCGGGTTTAACTGAACCGGATTCGGGAGGACAATTATGAAAAAGCAAAAACCGGTGGATTTCTGGGTCTTGATGACTGTTTTAATATTGCTTGCTTTTGGGACTATCATGGTTTTCAGTGCCAGTGCTCCCTATGCTTACAACTACATGAACGGTGATACATATCATTTTTTGAAAAAGCAGCTTCAATATCTGCCCATCGGGCTGTTTGCCATGTTTGTAATGGCGAATTTTGATTACCGGAAACTTGCAAAATTGTCACCATATTTCTTCGTAATCAGCATCGGGCTGTTGGTATTGGTCCTGATACCCGGAATAGGCAGGGTTTTTAACAAATCAAGGAGATGGTTTGTTTTAGCCGGGCAATCAATACAACCCTCCGAGTTTATGAAAATATCTTTGATTCTTTTCTTTTCATACAGTCTATCCAGCAGGAAGGACCAGTTAAAATACTTTTTTAAGGGACTATTGCCTTACTTGCTTGTAGTTGGTGCAATAGCGGTGCTTTTGCTGATGGAACCGCATTTTTCCTGCGCCATAATAGTAATTTTGGTTTCAGCAATTTTGCTTTTCTGTGCAGGCGCGAAAATAAAACACTTTGTAATGCTATCGGTGCCTGTTGTTGCAGCTCTTGCTTCAGTCATCATCTTTGTTGATTATATGAGAGAAAGGGCATTGTCATTCCTTAATCCTTTTGCCGACCCTACCGGGGATGGCTGGCAGGCTGTTCAATCTCTTTATGCCATAGGGTCCGGAGGTTTCTTTGGCCGTGGGCTGGGTAAAAGCCTTCAAAAGTTTCTATACCTTCCGGAGCCGTATAATGACTTCATCCTCTCGGTAGTAGCCGAAGAATTGGGATTTATAGGTGTGCTTGTGGTTATGCTGCTTTTCCTTATTTTTATCTGGAGAGGGGTAAAGATTGCCGTCAATGCTCCTGACTTGTTTGGAAGCCTGGTTGCAATAGGAATAACAGCCCTTGTGGCAGTCCAGGTAATAATCAACTTTGCAGTTGTAACCTCCTCAGTTCCCGTTACCGGAATGCCTCTTCCGTTTTTCAGTTACGGAGGTACTTCCCTGATCCTGCTCCTGACGGATGTGGGAATTCTCTTAAACATATCAAGACATGCGGATTATAAAAGAATATAAGGGTTGATGCTCATATCTTTAACCTATGGGTATGATTTATTGAAACCTTATTCAAAATGTATTAAAATGTGAAAATAAAAATGTGAATATTCGCCTTCCATGCGGCTCTTTGCGGTCTGTAACACTTTCACTTGCCTGGCATAAAATATATTATGGCCTGGAAATTGTGGAGGTGTTTTTTTTGGATAAATTAGTCATTAACGGTGGACATAAAATAGAAGGCGAACTGGATATACAAGGTTCAAAAAATGCAGTACTGCCGATACTGGCAGCGACAGTTCTTAATGGTGATATCAGTGTTATCAGAAATTGTCCCAAATTAAGAGATGTACATATTATGATAAGAATTCTAAGGGAGTTAGGCTGTAAGGTTGATGTATTCGATGATACGGTTGTTGTAGATTCTTCTACATTGCATAGCCAGAAAATACCGGATAAACTTGCATCTGAAATGAGGTCCTCAATTATATTCCTGGGACCTATGCTGGCTCGCTGCGGAAAAGTGACAATAAGCTATCCGGGTGGATGTGTAAGTCTATTGCCACTAGCGACAATGTGAAAATAAGACAGAGAACCGTCCCCTGTCTTATTGGTCCCCTCAAAACTGGCCCAGCAGGTATCTAGCCGCCAGGTACCGGATAACACCAATATTATCTTTGGTTTCATATATTAAATCCTTGTAAAACTCCAAAAGCTCGGACCTTTCTTTCTCAGTGATTGCTTTTTTGCTGTAACGGGCTTTGACAAATATTTCTGTAATTGCAGAAAACTTAATATTGGGAAATACCAGGGAGCCATCGATACGTTCAGCATATTGGTACGGTGTCTCGCCGGGTTTTCTTCCCAGGTCCTGAAAGTCCAGTACCTGGAGGTAAAAATGGTACATGGACCGAACACTTTTACCGGGCTCCATTTTTCCAAATCTGTAAATCCTCAAGTTTACGCGCAGTACGGCAATTCCCAAGTATATTGCAATAAAGGCTGTTATGGCGATTAAAATGATTATGGTCAAAAGAAGGTTGTTTCCATCCGGTGAAGAAGTATCGGTTTCATTGTTTGACTCATTTTTAGAAATTTGGTCAAATTCATTAATATATTCATCGATGTATTCTTCAATAAAGTCTTCATATGAATATTCAGAGGTTACGGTGCCGGTATAATAATCAGTATAAAAATTTGATATGAAAGGCGCAGTAGGTTCAAAGGCAAGCCACCCGAAACCCTCGAAGTATATTTCAGCCCAGGCATGGGCATTTTCATTTGTAACCCTGTAAGTTATGCCTGACTCAGGAATGCGTGGAAGCATGTAACCTTCCACATATCGTGCAGGAAGCCCGACTGCCCTTGCAAGTACAACCATCGAAGTGGCAAAGTATGTGCAGTAGCCTTCCCTTGATTCAAACAGGAAATAATCCACAAAATCCTGCCCGGGTTCCGATTTTTCAGGTTCCAGCGTATACCGGTACATTTGTGACAGGTATTTTTCGATGGACTTTGCTATATCATAATTGCTGTATATATTTGATGTGATTCTTCTTGCAAGGTCGTGTACCCTTCTGGGCAGGTCCTTGGGAAGAGTCAAATATCTTTCATAAATTTCATCCGCATTGCTCTTTAACGCTTCGATTATACCGTATAAATTCTCGTCCGGTTTTGGAAGGCTGTTTCTGTTGCTAAAATTGTTGTACGTATTTATTTTGATATCGTAATTTTTGTTTTGTGCCAGTAAATCGCTGTAAAAGCCCCTGTAGCTTTTCCGCATCATATTTTGAAATTCCTTATCATTGTATTTCGGTGTATAAGCAGTCAATGAGTAGGAAGAACCGTAGGAAAGGTATTTATTCAAAAATATTGCATCATTTCGGGTGACAAATATCTCATTATTTTCGGTCGCATCCTGGCTTAATTCAATTGTCTTGAGGGGGAAGAACAAGGTTTTTGTCCTGATTTTTTCATAAGTGATTTTTATTTCATCAATATAAAAATACTTTTCAATAAAATTATTGTCCCGGGATAACATACCGGCAACAACAAGCTCAAGCAAATCCATTTTTACTCCATTGTCAATCTTGCCAAAATCCTGGTAATCCGAATCCGAATTCTGCCAGGAACTTCCTGTGTAGGTATCCAGTACGGCACCCTTTAAATAAACTGCCCTGGGGGAATCAACAGTAAGGGTATGTGTCTGGTCTTTGGAGACCTTTCCACCCAATGAAACTTCATCTTCCCCGAAACCGGTTGATGCCAGTGAAAAAAATTCGTAGGTAGGTGCTGTAATCCTGTTGTAGAATGTAGTGATCTTTTTATCAAGCCAGGGCCATTGAATCGGATATTCCTGTTTGGGAATCAGTACGGATATTGTGAAGACAAGGGCAGAGACGAAAAGAACATTTAAGGTAAAAACATGGGGTTCAACGTACTTGCCGGGTTCAGTCCTGATTTTTCTGTTATATATGTAGATAAAGTAATATATTACAATCAAAAGCAGGAACAGATAAAAAGAAAGGTCGCTTGTGTAATATTTCAGCATATGCTGGATTACAAACAGCAGGGAGCCTGATGTTAGAAGCACGTAAAAGTTGTATGCCTTATATGAAAAGAAGAATGTCCAGACAGAAATTCCAATGCAAATCAGCAAAGCCGTAAAAAGCGCCAGGGTATTGCTTATCGCCTCGATTCCGCTGATATACCCTGTGAACCAGCTGGCATATCCTCTTACCCAGTTTATCAACCTTGCAAAGTTGTTCCCGAAGAGCAAAAAAATGAGAAATACAAAAAGGATGATTCCAAAAGTTATCCCTGCAATAGCCATGGAAAACCGGTTCCTGAACATCATGGCAAGCACCAGATGGATAATTGCTATGTAAATAATTATTTCAAAAGGCTTGAAGGCAAAAGCCAATGTCGTGGTGAGCGCATAAACCATACTGAAGCTGAAAGCAATGGACAATATTAAATTTGTAGCTTTGGATAAGATTGTACCCGTATCTTTCATATTTTACCGCTCCGCAAACTCAAAAACATTATCATTAATATTTATCCTGTAAGCATTTATACCCAGTTCAGGCAGGAAAGACAATATATCTTCGGCTGCCTTGTCAGGGACACCTGTTGCCTTTTCGGGCGAAATATAAACTATTGTAACTTCAAAGTTTGATTTCACTGCTTTTGATATTTCGTCAAAAAGCTCATAATCAAGGTTGGAAGTAAAAACAAAAATGCTGGACCTTTTTATGCCACGGCCCAGGTACAATTTTAAAACATCCTTCATTTCAACCTGGTTGTTGAAATTTAAAAGTGAAATTGCATTATAGATTTTTTTGAAATCGTTTGGGTTTCTGCCCTCCAGTTCAACTAATTCATTGTTGAAATAGACAAGATTAACATGAATCCAGTTTGAAAGACAATAGTTAAGGCAGGATACAAGCACCTCAATCAGCTTGTCCTCTATAATGATATTTTCATCCTGTGATTCGGAACATTTTTTTACGTCCAGGAAAAATATGGCGTCCGCCATAAGGGTGCTTTCCATGTTTTTGACCATAAGGGAGTCCATCTTTGCGGTCAGTTTCCAGTGTATGCTTTTAAAGGGGTCTCCGTAAACATATTTTCTGGCATCGGTCATGGAGGTAATGTCTTTGAAGGTACCGTTCAGTTTGGCTGAGGATTCCGACATTAGGTTTGTACTTATGCCTAGTTTGTTTATCCTTACAATCCTGGGCAGAACGGTTATTTGCTTTAGCTTGCGAAATTTATGTTTCAGGTTTATTAAACCTAAAAAATCCTCCACTTCAAAAGAGTCAATGCCTATGGAATAACATCCCCTGTATTTGAGCAGAAGCCCGGTACTGAATATTTTGCTTTCAAAGGGCTTCAGGGAAAAGGACATTGTCTCAAGCTGATTTTGAAATATATTGTTTTGCCCTGAAAAATTGAGCTTGATATAGGGATATAGAAAAAAATCGTCGTTGCTTGCAGTTACTATAAAGTTTACGGTATCGCCCTTGGTTGCATATTTTTTGTCCAGCTCCTGGTGCACCTTGAACCTGAAAAAGACAATTGCGGCATATCCAATGGATACCACCGGGAGGACCAATAAAAGATAAAACATGGTGTAAGGGACCTTGCCACCATAAAAGTAAATAAAAAACAATGTAAGAAATAAAAGCACAAAATAGAGAATACGGTTTCTTTTCATATCAGGACACCACAGGAACATCAGTCTCGTACATAATTGATTCAAGAATATCCTCAGATGTTGTCTTCTTCAGACTCGCCTCCTGTTTGAGAATAATTCTGTGTGCAAGAACAGGAGCTGCCATGCGCTTGATATCATCAGGGATTACATAATCCCGTCCGTTATAAAAGGCCCATCCCTGGGCTGCACGCAAAAGGTAAAGGGAACCCCTTGGACTCGCCCCCAGAACAATATCTGAATGCTTCCTTGTCTCGCTGGCAATTTCAACTATGTAGTCATACAAACTGGAATCCACATGAACTTTCCTGACTTCCTTCTGAATATCCAATATATCCTGGCTGTCTGCAACAGGCTCAAGAGTATCAAGGGGGCTTTCAAGCAGAAAACGTTTGAGTATGAAGCTTTCATCGTTTGACCTTGGATAACCCAGTGTTATTTTCAAAAAGAACCTGTCAAGCTGTGCCTCTGGAAGAGGATACGTACCAAGATACTCTACTGGGTTTTGGGTAGCCAGAACCATGAAAGGCCGAGGTAATTTGTAAGTTATACCATCCACCGTAACCTGTTTTTCTTCCATTGCCTCAAGAAGGCTGGACTGGGTTTTGGGGGAGGTCCTGTTAATCTCGTCTGCAAGAATCAACTGGCTCATAATTGCACCCGGACGGAATTCAAATTCTCCTGTTTTCTGGTTATAGACTGAAAAGCCGCTTATATCGGAGGGAAGAATGTCCGGTGTAAACTGTATGCGTGAAAAGCTGGCATTAATGGACTTTGCCAGCGCTGATACAAGGCTTGTTTTTCCCACCCCGGGAACATCTTCTATAAGGACATGTCCATCGCATATAAGAGCTATTATAACCAGTTCAATTGCATGTCTTTTTCCGACAATAACCTTTTCTACATTGTACAAAATTGATTTGAGGATTTTTACCGAATCTTGCATCTTACATCACCCCGTCAGAAGTTGGATTGTTTCACTTAGGCAAGCAGCCAGGGAAAATTTATCACCTGACCGGAAAACTGCCTGTCAAAGCCTTGTTTATAGATATTTTCCTATTGTAAGGTACCGGAGTCTGAAGGCTTGTACAAAAAATTAATGTAATTTTTGGTATGTCTTTAATATTTATTATAGACCAAAAGAAGGAAATTTCAATCAAGGATTAGTAAAATTTATGTTAAATTTTTGGTTATATTTGAACAATTACGGTAGGTGCCGCTGTGCATATGCTGTCAAAGGGACATGTCTGCAACAGGTTTATTCACAATTGTATTTAACCGGTCCTTTAAAAACAGCGGGAAAAACCGGACCATTGTCTATAAGAAGTAAAGCCGGGCTGATGGTTGTTTGTGATTAACTGACGGAGTCTAAACCTGTTCCAATTGGAGTTTGATTATATTTAATGAAAACTGTTATAATAGTTCTATCTTCTCATAAAGCATTCATTCAAAAACAAGGAGATGTAATTTTTTATGATAGCTGAAATCCTGGCTGTTGGGACCGAATTGTTGATGGGTCAAATTTCCAATACCAATGCTCAGTATATTTCCAGAAGATTAAATGATACCGGAGTCAATGTATATTTTCACAGCGTTGTGGGAGATAATCCGAACAGGATCAAAGAATGCCTGACGCTGGCCCTTAAGCGTTCAGATGCCATAATCATTACCGGTGGATTGGGTCCAACCCGTGATGATTTGACAAAAGAAACCGTCTCGGAAATATTCGGTAGGAAACTGATAGTAAATGAAAATTGCTTAAATAAAATAAAAACTTATTTTAAGAACATGAACAGGCCGATGGTGGAAAGCAACTTAAAGCAGGCTTATTTTCCGGAAAACTCAGTCATTATGGAAAACTCCGAGGGAACTGCCCCCGGCTGTTATATTGAGGATAATGGAAAGGTTGTTTTCATGCTTCCGGGTCCTCCGTCAGAAATGAAACCAATGTTTGAGAAATATGTGATACCTTACTTTTACAGCAGGACCAATTGCAGAATTGTCTCAAAATATGTCAAGGTTTTCGGGATAGGAGAGTCATCAGTTGAAAAGGCCATTATCGACCTTATTGACCGGCAGTCAAATCCGACTATTGCACCTTATGCAGGAAGTGATATTGTTACATTGCGTGTTTCATTAAGGTGTGATAATGATGAAATTCCTGAAGCCCGTTTGTCTCCTGTGATAGAAAGCATAAAGGAGAGGCTCGGCCAGGCGGTCTTTACGGTTGAGGATGAAACCATGGAGGAAGTAGTGGCAAACCTCCTGATGAAAAAAGGTATAACCCTGGCATTGGCAGAATCCTGCAGCGGAGGGAACCTTTCAGCACTATTAACCTCCATGCCTGGCATATCCCAGGTATTTGAGCGGGCGGTTGTTACCTACAGCAACAGATCAAAAATTGATGAACTTTATGTAAAGCTGGAAACAATAGAAAGGTATGGTGCAGTAAGCAGACAGACTGCTCTGGAGATGGCTGTCGGAATCCGTGAAAAAGCAGAAACCGAACTTGGAGTTTCAATAACAGGGATAGCCGGCCCCGGCGGTGCAACAGCAGAAAAGCCTGTCGGCCTTGTTTACGTTGGTTTGGCGACGCCTGGCAATACTGATTGCAGGGAATTGAGAATCCGGGGCGACAGGAACCGGGTTCAAAGAGTAGCCTGCCTGCATGCCCTTGACATGATAAGAAGATATGCAATGGACCGCTGACGTTTTCTTGAACTTATCGATGATGCCATCTTCATCCCCAAATATTGCTGCAGAGTTAAAAATCCTGCTGCAACCTTTTTCACCGGAAGTTACGTCATACATTATTATAATGATATAATGTATGCAACGGACTTGTTGAAAACTTAAGGAGGATAAACAAATTGGAAAAACCAAAGACAAGAGTTGCCGGTGCAGCGGCAATAGTTATGTCTTCAATTGTTGTGAGCCGGTTGACAGGTTTCTTAAGAGAAGTCCTGGTTCCAAATATATTAGGTGCAAACAAAATAGGTGATGCCTATAACATGGCTTTCAGGATAACCGGCCTGATGTATGACATGGTTGTGGGCGGAGCTATTGCAGCAGCACTGATTCCAATATTGTCGGGTTATATAGAAAAGGGAAGGGAAGAAGAGGGCTGGAAGGCCGCCGGGACTTTTATCAATATTGTATTTATTGTCATGTCGGTTGCATGTCTTACCGGTATTGTTTTTGCAGATAAAATTGTGCCATTTATGGCATGGGGATTTGGAGAGGAAGCATCTGACCTTACGATAGAGCTCAGCAGAATTTTGTTTCCCTCGGTGGCGTTTTTAATGCTTGCGGGTATAACCAACGGGATACTGAATTCCTATCACAGGTTTGCAGCTGCGGCTTATGGACCTTCAATTTATAACGTTGGCAGTGCCCTGAGTATTTTGCTTTTGAGCAAATTTGGAGTGGAAACCGTTGCGTATGGCGTTATGTTCAGTTCTTTGATATATTTTCTGTTTCAGTTGAGCTTTGCATTGAAAAACCTGAAGTATTTCAGGTTCAAGCTGTATCTCAACCATCCGGGATTCAGGAAACTTTTTTCTCTGGCCATACCATCCCTGATATCTTCATCTATTTCCCAGATAAATGTTATAATATCAGCTGCCTTTACCACAGCTTTTTCAGAGGGTAGTGTTGTAGCTTTCAACATGGCTGACAGGACCTGGCAGATGCCATATGGAATTTTTGCCCAGGGAATAGGCATTGCACTTTTGCCGACCCTTGCAGCCAAGTATGCCGTCAAGGAAATTGATTATTACAAGGAGACTTTGGCCAGAGGCATAAGGACGGTTTTATTTTTGGCTTTGCCTTCGGCTGTTGGGATTATTGTATTACGGGAGCCAATAGTGCGCACAATATTTCAGTTTACCGAACAGCTTGGTGACAAGGATATTGCTGTTTCCGCCAGCGCACTTATGTTTTTTTCCATAGCCCTCATAACACAGTCAATGGTAACAATACTGAACAGGGCATTTTATGCGGTGAATGATACAAAGACCCCTCTTTACATAGGAGCGGCAACCATATTTGTAAACTATGGGCTTAATGTCTTTTTTCTCAATAATTCCCCTCTCAATGTTTCCGGGATGGCATTGTCATATGCTTTATCAAGCACTTTCTGCGCAATACTGCTTTTAGTCCTTCTGGATATAAAGCTGAATGGAATATATCTTGAACGCATGGCAGGTTTCATGCTGAAAGCAACGCCGGCTTCTGTTGCAATGGGATTGTTGTTAAATGTTATTAACAGCATTATACCTACCGGTATGTATTCAAAACCGGTGCAGCTTGTGTACCTTTTTGCCGTGGTAGTCCTGGGGGCATTGGTATATTATGTTTTAACGCTGCTGATGCGGGTTGATGAAGCGAAAATGATTCTGGGGTTTACTGTTGACAAACTGAAAAAGTTGTCCCGGAATACCAAGACTCTGGATGTTGCCCGGACAGAGAAGTAGGTTGCCGCACCGGCAAGAGAAAAATACAGTGGTATAAAGGAATTCATACATGTTCAAGAATGAAATTGCAGATAAATATACCTCGAACCCGGAAGTTAAACTCATATTGGTGCAGGTTATTGATAAAATGAACAAGGCACAGCAGAAAAATGTTCTTACGATGACCCAGTTTCTTAACGAACACCAAAGGGCTGCAGCAGAATTGCTGATAAAAGAATGCGGGAATCCTGCCCATGTTTTTTATGGGGGATATAAAGGAGCACAACGTACAGTTTTGATATTTCTGCCGGATTATATCAGACCGGAAGATATAACCGGTAATGATATAAATCCGCTTGCATGCATACGTGCAAAATATCCACTTGCAAACTCCCTTACCCACAGGGATATTCTTGGCGGTATCCTGGGAACGGGACTAAAAAGAGAAATGATTGGAGACATTTTGGTTGACGGTGAAAGCTGCGACATTATTGTTATGAAGGAAGTATTAACCTACCTTGAAACTAATTTCAGTTCCGCGGGAAGAGCAAAACTTGAAGTGTCGGTTATACCTCTCAACCAAATTCATGCACCTGAAGCAAAATTTAAAATAATGAACGATACGGTATCTTCCCTGCGGCTTGACTGCATAGTTTCATCTGGTTTTTCAATCAGCCGTGAAAAGGCTGCTGAAGCAATAAAAGCCGGAAAGGTTTCCTTAAATCATCTTGAGTGCAATAAAAGTGATAAACAGGTAAACGAAGGTGACTGTATTTCAGTCAGAGGTTTGGGGAAGGCCATTTTACAGCAGGTTGGCGGCAGAACAGGAAAAGGCCGCATTCGGGTTGTTATTGCAAAGTATATATAAATTTATACATCTGAATAATCAAAATTTTTATTTTATTATTTTGATAAAGCTTGTCAGCGGACTGTCATGGTTTACTGAAAATACTGAAAAT
The DNA here is from genome assembly GCA_012839865.1 of Clostridiaceae bacterium. GTDB lineage: Bacteria > Bacillota > Clostridia > CAYPLH01 > DUMO01 > DUMO01. The sequence continues at coordinate 22,836 of DUMO01000070.1, read as the reverse complement.
ATAGATAAAGCAGTTACTTATTCCAGTTAGCTTGCAATTGGGTTTTAACCTGCAGCAAGCTGACACCGCCCGGGTAAAGGGCAGCTGTTGCAAAATGCAGGTTGATGAGTTATTATATTAAATAGAAGTTATGTAAAACTTAATAATGAAGGATAGAGGTTGATGCCGGGTGCATTCCGGCTGAATAATAGGGAAGCAGGTGCAAATCCTGCGCGGTCCCGCCGCTGTAATAGAAGAGTCCTTCTTGAAAGCCACTGGATCAGTAATCCGGGAAGGGAAGAAGGGTGATGAGGCTAGAGCCAGAAGACCTGCCTTTATCTTAAGCACAATAACTCTACGGACGATAGGGGGTGTTGCAGGTGTTCAATCTTGCTTCCATGGAAGATTCCTCTTGACTATGTATTGTACGGGTTAAGAGGTTTTTATTTTGTATGGGCGAAACTTGATATTAGAATCGGAACGTGGATTTTTAAGGCTTATAATATATCCGATTTATCAATGATGAAAAATTTCAAGATAAATGTTTAAAAATCCGCCACAGTCTATTTAATAATCAATATACAAATGACTGCGTCAAACAACTAATGGGAAGAATTATTTGGTAACATACTGTTTAAAATCAGGAGGAAAAAACATATGAAAAAGCATATTGCAGTGATGATGATAATTTTAATCGCAGCAGCCGGTATTTTAACAGGATGCAGGAAATCCGGCGTTTCAGATATACAGAAGCAGGGACAAACCGGTACATCCACAGCAGCTCAGGGGCAAGATGGCAATAACAATGGTAAGAACGGTGAATTGGAAGATAACAGCAAGGACGGCAATTTCCCATTGGTCATAACCGATGCCAACGGCACCGAAATGACTATAAAGGAAAAACCCCAAAGAATTGCTTCCATTTCACTGGTAAGTGATGAAATGCTATTTTCACTGGTGGATACCGAAAGTATTGTCGCCATTACACATTTGGCCAAGGACAATGTGATATCAAATGTTGCGGACAAGGCCGGAGCAATTCCGACAACCCTCACCCAGTCTGATACAGAAAAAACCATAGCTCTTGCTCCGGATCTGGTAATAGTGCCAACCTGGACGGACAAGGCTTTTATACAGCAGTTAAGGGATGCAAACATTACAGTATATACAATGGGTACAGCCAATGATATTGAACAGGTAAAGAGCATTATAAGAGAAGTGTCTGTAGTAGTTGGTGAAGTTGAAAAAGGCATGGAAGTAATTGCCTGGATGGATGAGAAGCTGAAAGCTGTCGAAGATAAAGTAGGGTCGATAAAGGAAAGCGACAAAAAGAGAGTTCTTGTTTGCGATGCCTTTTGGTGCACATATGCAAAGGGAACATCCTCCGATGATATCGTAAGGCGGGCTGGACTGATAAATGTCGCTACCGAGGCAGGTCTTGAGGGGTGGCCCCAGGTTTCAAAAGAGAATATAATCATGTGGAATCCGGATATCATTTTCTTACCGGCCTGGTCCTATGACAATGCATATGATCCGGAGGAATTCAGGAAGAGCTTTTTAAGTGACGCAAGCCTTAAAGATGTCAGTGCCATCAAGAACGGCAGGGTTTATATTCTGGAAGACAAACACATGACCAGCACATCCCAGTACATGGTTCTTGGGATAGAGGATGCAGCCAAAGCTGCCTATCCGGAACTATTCGAGTAAGGACCGGGAAGAAATACAGCTTGCTGCTTATCCTGACCTTTACCATAAAATTTGCCAATCAGGGTGGTTTGAATTATGAACAGGAATCTTTCCTCAGCAGAAAAAAATAATCGTAATGCCGAGACCCAAGGTAAAAAATTGATGAGCATACTGCCGGTAATGCTTTTGCTGCTCGCAGCTTCCGTTGTAGTTGCAACAGCGGTGGGGGACGTGTATATACCTTTTTCCGATACTGTAAGAATAATTCTTAAAAAGTGGGGATTATTGAAAAACATTGAGTTTAGTTACGGGCACGAAGCCATTATTTTCAATGTAAGATTCCCAAGGGTAATAACAGCAGTTTTAGTGGGAGGTGCATTGGCTGCTTCAGGTACCGCCATGCAGGGGATGTTCAGAAATCCCATGGCAGACCCTGGGCTTATAGGCGTGTCAAGTGGTGCAAGCCTTGGTGCGGTAACTGCCGTTGCCCTGGGATTAACGGTGAAAAGCCTTTACTTTATGCCGGTACTGGCTGCTTTTGGCGCCGCAATTACCGCTCTGGTCATATACCTTCTGGCAGCCCGGGATAAAAAGGTTCCTGTTCTGACGCTTGTATTGGCTGGCATAGCGGTGGGTACATTCATTTCATCCGTTACTTCAATGATATTGATGTCCCTTCATCAGCAGAATCAAATCAAGGAGTTCCTTTTTTGGTCCATTGGGGGATTGAATGACAGAAGATGGGAACATGTAAAGCTGATAGCTTTACCGGTTATTATATGTGTTCTGATAATGATGTTCTTCAGCAAGGACCTGAATATTTTGCTTCTTGGGGAGGAAGAAGCCCAATCCCTTGGCCTCGACCCTGTAAAAGCAAGAAGAGGGCTTCTTTTTCTTGCATCCGCTGCAACGGCTTCAGCCATCAGTGTAGGCGGCAACATCAGTTTTGTAGGGTTGATTGTACCCCATATAATGCGGCTTATACTGGGACCGGATCACAGGGTTCTTTTACCCGCAAGTTTTTTCGGGGGATCAGTATTCCTTATTCTTTGCGATATTATTGGAAGGGTAATGTTCCCTGTTGAGGTAAATGCAGGAATCATAACTTCCCTTGTGGGAGCCCCCTATTTTCTTTATCTTCTGATTATGGCGCGAAAAGGGGGCAATCTGCTTTGATGGGTGAAAGAATGGTTCTTGAAATAAAAGGTTTGTCCTTTTCCATAGATGAGAGGAAAATACTGAAGAATATTGACTTGAAGGTTGAAAAGGGCGAATTCATCGGCTTGATAGGTCCAAATGGCGCAGGCAAATCGACCCTTTTAAAGTGTATAAACGGAATAAACAAAGCAGAGGGCTCCATTAAAGTTAAAGGCTGTGAGATTTCAAAACTTGACGGAAGAAAAATAGCAAGGGAAATATCCCTAATGCATCAGGATACTTTAATTACATTTCCATTTCAGGTTATTGATGTTGTCTTAATGGGCAGGTACCCCCACAACGGAAGACTGAAGGGTGAAAGCCTGGAAGATTATGAAATAGCAAGAAGGTATATGAAACTGACTGAAACACTGGAGCTTTCCGAAAGAAAGATAACCAATGTTTCGGGCGGTGAAAGACAGAGGGTTTTGTTTGCAAAAACCCTGACCCAGGAAACCGGAATAATTTTGCTGGATGAGCCGACAGCAAGCCTTGACATTGCATATCAGGAGCAGATATTCGATTATGCCCGGGAACTTTCCGGCAATGGAAAAACAGTAATTGCAGCAGTTCATGACCTGAAAATTGCCGCAAGGTACTGCAACCGGCTGATACTCATGAAGGATGGCATAATACTGGCTGATGGAAAGCCAGCAGAGGTGCTTACGGCGGAAAACCTGAAATCGGCTTACGGGGTCAATGCCATTATATATAGGAACAGTATTACCGGGCAAATGGATTTTTATATCAGCAAAAGAAATGGTGAAAAAAAGGGTACGGTGCATGTAATAGGTGGTGGCGGTTCTGCATCGGGAGTAATGCGTTATTTGTTTGAAAGGGGTTATACAATATCATCGGGCGTTTTGTGGAGCGGTGACAGTGATTTGAGATTTGCCGAAGTTTTTGGGATAAAATGCATAAAATGCGATCCCTTCTGTGAAATATCAGAAGAAATATACCAAAGTAATGTCGCATTAATCAAAGAAAGTGAATTTACCATAATATCCAATATGCCCTTTGGAAACAGCAATATTAAAAACCTTGAAGCAGCCCTCAATGCAAAAAGGCTTGTCATAATAGAGGATGAACCGCCGGAAATCCGGGATTACACCGAAGGCAAAGCCCTTACTTTATATAATGAATTGAAAAGCAAAGCTATTGTAACTACTTCTGCAAGGCTGCATGAAATATTGTAGAATATACATTTCATTTATTATTTATCAACAACATGTTTTTTGTCAGAATCTTTTATTTTCAACTCTTTTGGTTTGACAAATTTTTCAGGTGACATGCTTTATAATAAACATAAACATGCATGCATATGAATATATGTAATGTTGAGGAAGTGCCTTTTATTGCGGGGGATTGTTTTGGAGGTTTATTTAGATGTTCTTTTTCTGGAAAATCTGGTTATCAACTACTTTATACTTTTGCTAACATCAAAGTTTTCAAAATGCAGGGCATCCAACCTCCGGTTGTTTTCAGGAGCCCTTATAGGAGCATTATATGTAGTTGTTCTGGTATTGTTTCCTGACATAAGGTTATATTATACAACTTTTGCAAAGGTTATACTTTCATTATTGATAATTGCAGTAACCTTTGCTCCCGAAAAACCTGTCAGGTTCCTTAAAATACTTGCGGTTTTCTATATATCCACGTTTATATTTGCCGGAGCGGCATTTGCCTTTATATATTTCAACAATACAAGCGGTTTTGTCAAAAGCGGAGTATTTTATGTTTTTACAGGCTCAAAATGGTCGATAGTTGTTTTATCGATAATTACAGTGGCAATTATTACCAGGATATTCTGGGAGATCATTCAATATAAATTTGTGAGGGAAGAGCTTTTTGTACCTATAAAAATTGCCTTTGAGAACCGGGTAATTGATTTGTCCGCCCTGGTGGACACCGGAAATTTTCTGCATGATCCTTTGACCAATATGCCGGTGGTTATAGTGGAATTCAGTGCAATTGCGCCTATACTGCCGGAAGAAATAAAAGAAATTTTCATTTCAGCGAAAGAAAACGATTTAGGCTCTGTCACCTCTATTGTAGCAGGATCCAAATGGTATAAAAGATTCAGACTTATTCCTTTCAATTCCATCGGGAAGGAAAACGGCATGTTGATTGGATTTAAGCCTGATTATATAGTAATTGGAAGGAATAAGGATGAAAAGGGGGTGAAGGATGTAGTAGTCGGAATATACAATAAGAACCTTTCAAAAGACGAGAAGTATAAAGCGCTTCTTGGCCCTGACCTGGTTGCATGATAAGCCGGCATGCAATATTTTGCAGGGGAAAATGGCAGATAATTTTCGAAAAGTTGCACAAGGCTGCATGAGAAGAAAACATGCAATATTTTATATTGCAGATGGTTTACCGGAAGATACAAAGGGGTTGTATGGGAAGAAGGCATGTGATTTAACCTAAGGCCGGGGACAGCGGGCTGATTTACAGGCAGGAAAAACCGGAAAACAGCATAAGGCAAAAAAACACCGGATTGTTTACTGTAACAACGGAAGGAGACAGGTTTATGAAAATTTTTTTAAAAAAAATAAGATTAATGATACGGGTAAAATACCTTAATATCTTAAAAAGGTTCGGAAAACTACCCAGGACCCATATAGACTATATTGGCGGAAGTGAAGCCCTGCCGCCGCCCCTCAGCAATGAAGAAGAGGCATATCTTTTGGATAAGCTGGGGAGAAATGAATTTGGCGTAAAAAAAGTACTGATTGAAAGAAATCTCCGGCTTGTGGTTTATATAGCCAGAAAATTTGAAAATACCGGCGTTGGCGTTGAAGATTTGATATCAATTGGCACCATCGGACTTATAAAAGCAATAAATACATTTAATCCGGCCAAGAATATCAAACTTGCCACTTATGCCTCACGCTGCATTGAAAATGAGATACTTATGTATCTTAGGAGAAATAACCGGCTGAAAAATGAAATTTCAATAGATGAACCCCTGAATATTGATTGGGATGGGAACGAACTTTTACTCTCTGACATCTTAGGAACGGACAATGACCTTATATATAGAAGCATTGAAGATGAGGTGGATAAGGAACTCCTTGAAATTGCGATGAAAAAGCTCTCAAACCGGGAGAAAAAAATAATGGAGCTCCGATTTGGCCTTTGCAACAACGGAGAAGAAAAGACCCAGAAGGAAGTTGCAGACATGCTGGGAATATCTCAATCATATATTTCCAGGCTTGAGAAGAGAATTATCAGCAGGCTTCGAAAGGAAATCAGCAGAATGGTGTAAAACAAAAGTGCCTGAAAAAATCAGCATAACGGTTTAAAACAAAAGTGCCTGAAAAGGGTTGAATTGCCTTTGGTACAAGGCTTGTCAAGGGGATTTGACGAAATTTTTTTTAATATGCTTACAGTATAAAAATGACCTTCGTGGCAATAATGAATATTGACAGTAAAGTTGCCGGGGAGGTTGTTTTATGCTGGTAAATAAAGTTGAAATATGCGGTGTTAATACTGCCAAACTGCCGGTTTTAAGCAATGAAGAAAAAATGAAATTGTTTGAAAGAATTCATAAAGGTGATGACTCGGCGAGGGAAGAATTCATTAAGGGCAATCTGCGCCTTGTATTGAGTGTAATTCAAAGATTCAACAATAGAGGAGAATACGTGGACGACCTGTTTCAAGTAGGTTGTATTGGTTTAATTAAAGCGATTGATAATTTTGATACTTCACATAATGTTAAATTTTCCACCTATGCGGTACCAATGATAATTGGCGAAATAAGAAGGTATTTAAGGGACAACAACTCCATCCGTGTAAGCCGTTCTTTAAGAGACATTGCATACAAAGCCCTTCAGGCCAAGGAGCGGCTGACAAATTTGAACTCAAAGGAACCTACCATTTCTGAAATTGCCAAAGAGCTCAACCTGCCAAAGGAGGAGGTTGTCTTTGCCCTGGATGCCATCCAGGATCCTGTTTCCCTGTTTGAATCCGTATACCACGACGGGGGAGATGCCATATATGTTATGGACCAGGTAAGCGACGATAAGAACAAGGATGAAAACTGGCTGGAAGGGATTGCATTGAAGGAAGCAATGCGGAAACTTAACGACAGGGAAAAACTGATTTTGAATTTAAGATTCTTTCAGGGAAGAACACAGATGGAGGTAGCTGAAGAAATAGGAATTTCCCAGGCCCAGGTTTCCAGGCTGGAAAAGACTGCACTGGCCCATATGCGCAAGTATATATAATTATAAATACGGATTTTACCTCCTTTATTCGATATACCTTTCAAACCATATGTGTAACTTATAAAGACGATACACCTGCCGATAGTTTCTTTTTTTCCAAAGGTTCAGCCATATTCCACCTGTGCCGGCATATATATTATTATGACTGTGCTTAAATGCCAACCTGAAAGGAATGGGTGGTGTGTTATGCTGAATCGTTCTTCGGAGTTCAGGAACAAGGAAGTAATAAATTTAAGCGACGGAAGAAGGCTGGGGTTTGTCAGTGATGTGGAAATCAACTTTATTGATGGTAGAGTTGAAGCTATAGTTATTCCTACCAGCAACAAAATTTTCGGTATTATAGGAAGCGAAAACGAAATTTTGATTCCATGGGAAAAAATCAGGAAAATAGGCGAAGATATTATTCTGGTGGATGTGGACGAACGCTTCCTGCGAAAGTACTTTGACTAGCACTTTGCAACCGGCCGGTGGGGGAGAATGCCGTCGGCATAGCCTTTGTTGCGGTCTTGAGTTTTTATATGTTATAATATGGACAACAACACAAACAGCCGCTTTATTTTTTTAAAATTATGGACGATAAGATAATATAGGAACTTTATATACCAATAATATTTAATTGGAATACGATATTGGGGGGCACATAGGATGAAATGTCCATATTGCGGGCATATGGAGGATAAAGTAATTGACTCCAGGCCAACTGATGAGGGTTCTGCAATCCGGAGAAGAAGAGAATGCTTAAAATGCAATAGAAGATACACTACATACGAAAAAATTGAAAACATAGCAGTTATGGTTGTGAAAAAAGACAAGTCCAGAGAAGTCTTCAACAGGGACAAAATTCTTAAGGGTATGATTAAAGCCTGCGAAAAAAGACCTGTTTCCATAAGCGACCTGGAAAGGGTAGCTGATGAAATCGAGAGTTATGTATATTCTTCGCAAAAAAGAGAAATTTCAACCCACGAAATAGGTGAGATGATAATGGAAAAACTGAAGGATCTTGATGAGGTTGCTTATGTGCGCTTTGCTTCAGTGTACAGACAGTTCAAGGATATAAACACTTTTATGGATGAAGTCAAAAAACTGATAAAGGAAAAGTAAAAAACAAGGGAGCCTGATTAAGTAGATTTGGTCTGGATTTATTTTTTTATTATTCAAAAAATTAAACTTCTGCAGGCTCCCGAACTTTGAAAAGTTTTAGGTCACATTAACATTTCTTGTTAAAACCATTAAAAAACAAGAACAGAAATACAAGGATGAAAAACAGGATTTCTGCGTTGTCCCCAAAAATTCCTCCTACGTTTTTGCCCCGGTCATCATAAACCGGAATGCTGCTTAATCCGTCCGGCATAGCAAAACCTCCCTTTAACAAATTGCCTACGTATCTATAATATTCAGGTGTTAAAAAACTGTTACAATTGTTTGTAAGACAGGGATGAGGACCAGGGGGAAGGGGACCAAGAGGGAACCGTCCCCCTGGTCCCCGTATTTATTTGCAAAAACCATTGAGTTAACTTCTGCCATTTTGTTATAATTTATATGAAAAATTGCAGGATGCTGTTATTTAAACAAGCTTTTTTCATTTGGCTTCAGCACTCTGCAATAAAAAAAAAAGAGAAAGTGGGGTCATGTATGAAGAAAATTACAGGTGCAGTTGCGCTTCTTGTCGCTTTGGTTATTGCCGGAATATGGTTTGCATCCGGGTTTTACACAGTTCAGTCCGGTGAGCAGGCTGTTGTTTTGAGATTTGGGAAGTACATTGACACTATAACTGAAGCTGGTCTTAACTGGCATATGCCTTATCCAATTGACCAGGTTGAGATACTTAATGTGGTTGAGCCCAGAAGAATAGAAATCGGGTTTATAACCGTTGATGAGGGTGGTTTTAACAGGAGCCCGTCGTATAAAGACAACCCGCAACAGTCAATGATGATTACAGGGGATGAAAACCTGGTGGATGTAGAAACTGTAGTTCAGTATAGAATAAAGGATATTAAGGATTATCTTTTTAATGTACGTGATCAGAACAAAACTCTTTTGGCAGCTGCTGAGTCGGCCATCAGAAGGGTTGTGGCAAACCATATTTTGGATGAAGTTCTGACAGACAACAAATCAGGAATTCAGAGCGAAATAAAAGCTGACCTTCAGGAAATCTGCGACAGTTACAATATGGGTATTACAATTACTGCAGTTCAGTTTCAGGATGTAAGTGCTCCTGAAGAAGTGGACGATGCATTTAAGGATGTTACAAATGCAAGGGAAGATAAAAACAGTTATATAAACGAAGCAGAAAGCTATGCCAATGAAGTCCTGCCAAAGGCCAGGGGTAATGCGGCCCAGATAATCAACGAAGCTGAAGCATACAAGGAAAAGAGAATAGCCGAGGCAAGAGGTGATGTTGCCAACTTTGTGCAGATACTTGAGCGCTATAAGATGGGTGAAGAAGTAACAAGAACCCGTATGTACCTTGAGATGATGGAAAAAATACTTCCGGGTCTTAACAAGTATATAGTCGATGGTGACAGCGGCACAATCAAGTTCCTGCCGCTTGAATCTCTGAAAAACCAGTAAAGGAGGGGACGAGAATGAATATTGACAATACCGTGAACTACAAAAACTTTGATATGAACAAGTACAAGGGAGTTTTCAAGGTCGCAGCAATTGTTATAGGCTGTGTGATTTTGCTTTCCATATTGTTCAACCTTTGCTTTTTTTCAGTTGATGAGAGGGAGCAGGCAGTTGTAACCCAGTTTAACAAAATCATCAGGATAGTTGTCGGCGAAGGCGACGCAAAGCTGAAAGAAGAAGTTAAGGGCATTGATGTAATAACCGGAAAAGGTATCTTTTTCAAAATACCTTTTATACAAAAGGTTAAATATTATACCGATTTGAAGCTTGTTTACGATACGGATGCCCGGGAGGTCACCACACTGGACAAAAAACAGTTGGTTCTTGACAACTATGTAATTTGGGAAATCGACAATCCCGCATTGTTTGCTGCCGCGGACCTTAACCAGATAAGCGCTCAATCGAGGATTGAGGACATTTTGTACTCCAAGCTCAATGAAGAAATCGGAAAAGTAAACGCCCATGTTGTTATTGGCGATAAACAATATGTGGAGGATATGCTTAAAAGAACCGTGGTGGAATCAAATGAACATATGCAGGAGTTTGGGGTAAGGGTGGTTGACATAAGAATCAAAAGAACAGACCTGCCCCAGGAAACCTACAACAACATATTCAACAGGATGAGAACCGAAAGGGAAAGGGCTGCCCGGACATACCGGTCTGAAGGCCAGGAGGAGGCACAAAAAATACGCTCCAATGCTGATAAACAGTGTACCATAATTGAAGCCCAGGCATACGAGCAGGCAGAAAGAATCAGAGGTGAAGGTGATGCTGAAGCCCTCGCCATTTATGCAGAAGCATACAACAAAGACCCTGAATTTTACGAGTTCTGGAGAACCCTTGAGGCATACAAAAAGACTCTCAGTGGGAATACAACAATTGTAATTGATTCCGACAGCCCCTTTGCAAAATATCTTTTTGGAATTGAATAGGGACATTATTCAAAAGATACCGGCAATAACCTTGCCGGTATCTTTATAATGACAGACGGCTGAAACAGTTGATGCATGAACCAAAAAAGAGGAAGTATGTCATGCCGGCAAGAATAAAAGCCCTGGATTATATAAGGGTGATAGCCACACTGGCGGTTATAGCAATTCATGTTTCCAGTACATATACGTTATCCAATGATATTGCATATATAATAAACCAAAGCATGAGGTTTGCAATTCCGGTTTTTTTCATTTTGTCGGGAGCAGCAATCTTCTACTCGCATTATGAAAAGGGCAGGATAAACTATATGGTTTTTGTGCGAAAAAGGTTTGTCAAAATTGTTGTTCCGTTTATTTTATGGACATTGATATATCTGATTTATGATGCAAAGAATGATATAAGCCAGGTGTTGTCTGCCAGGTTTGGTTAAGGCTGAGCAACACCTATGAGTCTTCAGTCAAGCCTACTGTTTTGTTCTACGGAGTAATTAGTTTTGTGTTCTTTTATTCACTGTTGAGCAATGTATTCATGCTCAGGATATATGAACAGGTATTGTGGTTTTCCAATCACTCCTTCGGAATATACTTAAGTCATATTATATTTTTAAAACTCCTCAGGGCATATCCGGGAATTGTAGGATTCACTAATTTGTGGAGTGTGCCGGGAGGGATTACTGCACTATTTCTCGCTACCCTGACGGCAACACTGATTTTTGTGCATTGTTTAAGTTTTGTACCCTTCTCAGGTTATCTCGGTATAGCAGAAGCTCCAAAGGCTTCCGCCACTGAAGATAAAAGCTGTGGTATCAATTCATAAGATAGACGGTTTAAGAGGTGTATTTTGCAAAGCGGCAAACTGTAATGACTTTGGAAAGTTTAAAATCTCTCTGATAAATTTATGGCTAATGCCATATTTTTGTATCAGGGAGATTTTTTTTAACATTTCCACTGAAGGGGAACCATTTCTTAATTGACATGGATTTAAGAAAAAACATGTTGAATTTTGGCAGCTACATATGTATAATGGTTGACAGAGTGCAACAAATACAAAAATATACATATGTGAGGCACAAAATATTATGATTTCCAAAATAACCAGTTGCGGAATTGTTGGAATTGATGGATTCAAAGTGGAAGTTGAAACCGACATAAGCAATGGCCTGCCTTCTTTTGATATAGTCGGTTTGGGCGGGACTGCCGTCAAGGAGTCAAAAGAAAGGGTAAGGGCCGCCATAAAAAATTCGGGCTTTGAGTTTCCTATAGGAAGAATTACCGTGAATCTTGCCCCGGCGGACTTAAGAAAAGAAGGTTCTTCATATGATCTGCCCATAGCCCTGGGGATTCTGGCGGCAACCGGACAGCTGCCTTCCCGGGAATACAATGATTGCATGTTTATCGGCGAACTTTCCCTCAACGGAGACATAAAAGGTATAAATGGCGCATTGAATGTGGCATCCTGCGCTCTGGGCACAGGAACTAAAAGCCTGTTTTTACCCTCTGTTAATGCAAATGAAGCTGCAGTCATAAAGGGCATTGATATTCTTCCTGTAAAAAACATAAAAGAGATATGTAACCATATTGCCGGCAGGAAAAAAATTACCGCCCATGAAATTGATGTTGAAGCCCTGTTTCAACATAGCCTGGAGGAATATGAGGATTTTTCAGATGTGAAAGGTCATGCAAATGTGAAACGAGCCCTGGAGATTGCTGCCTCCGGCGGCCATAATTGTCTTCTTATAGGTTCCCCCGGCTGTGGTAAAACAATGCTTGCCAGGAGAATGCCGGGTATCTTGCCGGACATGGTGCTGGAGGAATCGATTGAGGTTACAAAGATACACAGTGTTGCAGGGGTTTTGCCAGAGGGAGTGTCCCTTGTTACCAAAAGGCCTTTCAGAAGCCCCCATCATACCATTTCCGACATTAGTTTGACTGGTGGGGGGAAAATCCCAAAACCCGGGGAAATAAGCCTGGCTCATTTTGGAGTTCTCTTTGTGGATGAGCTGCCGGAATTCAGCAAGTCTGCACTGGAAGTAATGCGTCAACCCCTCGAGGATGGCTATGTGACAATATCCAGGGTAAATGCCACCCTTACTTATCCTTCAAACTTTCTTCTACTGGCTGCAATGAATCCCTGCAAGTGCGGCTATTATCTGGATCCTGCAAAGCAATGCACCTGTACTCAAAATGATATTGAAAAATACCTGGGAAGGCTGAGCGGGCCTCTCCTCGACAGGATCGACATTCAAATTGAAGTTCCTCCTGTTAACTATAAAGAATTGCAAAGCACCAAAAGTGGAGAAAAATCCTCCGATATAAGAAAAAGAGTGAACGAAGCCCGGAAAATACAGCTTGAAAGGTATAAAAACCTTAATATATATTCCAATTCCCAGCTTAAGCCTTCACACATTGAGATGTTCTGCCGGCCTGACTCCAAAGGCAAGAAACTGCTGGAGAGAGCCTTTACAAAACTGGGTTTGAGTGCCAGAGCCCACAGCCGAATACTTAAGGTGGCAAGGACAATAGCAGACATGGATAAAAGTGAACAGATTTGTGAAAGACATGTTGCAGAAGCAATACAATACAGAAGCCTTGACAGGAATCGAAGAGCTGCAGGATTGTGACGGACAGCATAGTGTTTGAAACAGTATTATTAAACGAGTCTGACAGCTGCTTCCGGATTGTGAATCATATGGCGGGTATCAAAATTTGTAAAAACGATTTCCATGCTAAATGGCAAGGAGTAAAAAAATGAAAAATAATTTATTACCATGGGTGTGGCTGAGCATGCTTCCGGGGGTTTCTCCGGTTAAACGCAAAATGCTGATAGATTTTTTTAAAGATGCGGAAAACGTATGGAATGCCACTATACCTGAACTTAAGCTGGCTCCTTTTTTGACAGGCAATAACATAAAGCAGATAATTTCACCGGAAAACCGTGAAGAAGCAGGAGTGGTTTACAAAGCGACTTTATATAACAAAATTGAAATAATTACCTTCAAAAGCGAGATATACCCTGAGTGCCTTAAAAACACATACGACCCACCGGTGGTATTGTATGTGAGGGGCAAGCTGATACCGGATGAACATTGCATTGGAATTGTGGGCTCAAGACGGGCCACCTGTTATGGGCTGGAGATGGCTGAAAACATTGCTTTTGAGCTTGCCCAGGCAGGTATCACAGTTGTAAGTGGAATGGCCAGGGGGATTGATTCCCATGCCCATTACGGGGCGATAAAAGCCGGAGGAAGAACCATTGCAGTTTTTGGCTGCGGTCTTGACACGGTTTATCCAAAAGAAAATTCCAACCTGATGGAGCAAATAATAAAAAGCGGTGCTGTTATTTCAGAATATACCGTAGGAACCCAGCCCCTAAACTACAACTTTCCGGCACGAAACAGGATTATCAGCGGCCTTTCATTGGGGGTAGCGGTAATCGAAGCCGGAGAAAAAAGCGGTTCCCTGATTACGGCAGATTATGCCCTCGAGCAAGGCAGGGAAGTGTTTGCTGTTCCGGGGAATATAAACAGATGGAACAGCAAGGGAACCAACAATTTAATCAAGGAAGGAGCAAAAATGGTCACATGCGCTGATGACATTCTTGAGGAAATTTCTTATATTGAAAATATTAAAAGAAAAATTAATATTTCAGGGAAGAGTAATATCATCAGCAATATCGGAAAGGATGAAAGAAAAATTTTAGATATTTTAAAATACGAAGAACTCCATATCGATGATATTTCAGAATTGACGGGAATAAGCATAAACACCCTCAATTCGCTGGTAATCATGATGGAGTTGAAAGGCTTGGTGGAACAGATGCCGGGGAATATATACAGGTTAAAAAAATAATTCTGGCTGTATTTTATTTTTTTTTGTGTTAATATAATTGTTGTTAAATTTTTTAACAGTATTGCATGTAATGCTACGCAAGGAATTGGTTGAAGCAGCTTAGCGGGCAGTATATACTGCAGAATCGACATCTGCAACTTGTTTTTGCAAGTTTAACCGGTGAGCTCACCGGGTATTAATCATGCAATTAATATTTCAGTAACTTGCACCATAACATAATAAGGGCAAGCCATATACATATATAAAGCAAACTTCTTGCGGAGGGATAAAAATGGCAAATAATTTGGTAATTGTGGAATCACCGGCCAAGGCGAAGACTATTGGCAGGTTTTTGGGCCGGGGATACAAGATAGAAGCATCAAACGGGCATATACGGGACCTTCCGAAAAGCCAGATTGGTGTAGACATAGAAAATAACTTTGAACCTAAATACATTACAATTCGAGGTAAGGGAGACCTTATAAGCAAACTGAAAAAAGAAGCAAAAAACTCAGACAAAATATATCTTGCAACTGACCCTGACCGTGAAGGGGAAGCTATTTCATGGCACCTTGCCCAACTGCTTGGTATTGATGACAAGGAAAAGTGCAGGATAACTTTCAACGAGATTACGCAAAATGCAGTAAAAAACGCTATAAATAATCCGAGAGAAATTAATTTGGACCTGGTTGATGCACAGCAAGCCCGAAGGGTTCTGGACAGAATTGTCGGATACAAAATAAGCCCCCTTTTGTGGAAAAAGGTAAGAAAAGGTTTGAGCGCCGGCAGGGTTCAGTCTGTAGCCACCAGGCTCATAGTGGACAGGGAGGAGGAAATTGAGAAGTTTATCCCTGAAGAGTATTGGAGCATTAATGCCATTTTATCCAAGGTAAAATCCAGGCATACATTTGAATCAAAGTTTTATGGCAGGGATAAGTCAAAAATAGAACTTGAGAACAAGGGACAGGTTGATGAAATTCTTAGAGCACTTGAGAATGCAAAATATATTGTTAAGAACATCAAAAAAAGCGAAAAGAAAAAATCGCCTTCACCACCGTTTACCACCAGCACCCTTCAGCAGGAAGCCTCAAGAAAACTTGGTTTTCCAACCCGCAAAACCATGATGGTGGCACAGCAGTTGTATGAAGGCGTTGATGTAAAAGAAAAGGGCACCGTAGGTCTTGTGACATATATACGTACCGACTCTGTCAGAGTGTCCAATGAAGCTCAGAAGGAAGCACTTGATTTAATAAAGAAAAGATACGGCCAGGAGAATTTGCCAGCCAAACCCAATGTTTATACCAATAAGTCGGCTGCTCAGGATGCCCACGAAGCAATCAGACCAACTTATGTAAACCTGGAGCCCGATTCCCTGAAGGATTCTCTTAACAGAGACCAATACAAGCTGTACAAACTGATATGGGAAAGGTTTATAGCCAGCCAGATGGCTTCGGCGGTTTATGATACGGTAAGCGTGGATATTGAAGCAAATGGTTATATTTTCAAGTCCAACGGCTCGAAGCTGAAATTCCCGGGTTTTATGTCTATATATATTGAAGGCAGGGACGAGGAAGCGGATTATGCAAACAAAAATGCTTCGGAAGATGAAAACACAAACATACCTGATTTAAAAGAAGGAGAAGTACTGGATCTTAAAGAAATTTCTCCCCAGCAGCATTTTACCCAACCCCCTCCGAGATATACAGAAGCAAGCCTTGTTAAGGCCCTGGAGGAAAAAGGAATAGGGAGGCCAAGCACATATGCGCCTGTAATAACAACAATTATATCAAGGGGATATGTGGAAAAAGACAAAAAGATACTCTATCCCACAGAACTTGGTAAAATCGTGACAGATATTATGAAAGAGTATTTCAAGGACATTGTTGACGTTGATTTTACTGCCAGAATGGAGAAGGACCTGGACGACGTGGAGGAAGGCCATAAAGACTGGGTGCAAATGATGAGGGAATTTTATCCTGCTTTTGAGGATGTGCTCAAGGAAGCTGAATCCAAGCTTGAAAAGGTTGAACTTCCTGTTGAAGAGACTGATATCAAGTGTGAAAAGTGCGGGCGCAACATGGTAATCAAAATGGGCAGGTTTGGAAAGTTCCTGGCATGTCCCGGATTCCCTGAATGCAGGAATGCAAAGCCTATTCTTGAAGAAGCCGGAGTGGATTGTCCCAAATGCGGTGGTAAGGTTATTATAAAGAAGACCAAAAAAGGCAGAAAGTATATCGGGTGCGAAAACAACCCCAAATGTGATTTCATGTCATGGGACTTGCCGGCAGGGGAGAATTGCCCGAAATGCGGCAGCTTTATGGTTAAGAAGTTTGTAAAAAAGAGACCTGTAATCCAATGCATCAAGTGTGATTATGAAAAAGGAGATAAGTAGACTCCTATTGGTTATTGCAGCAAAAAATTTCATGTTAAAAAATAAAAAGGACTTAAGCAGTCTTCCAGCGGAAGACTGCTTAAGTTTTTTAAATGTTTGCAGGAGGGGAAATTCCGGTATTCCGGAGATAAACCTTCTTGCTAGAATATAATATTTATATTGCCGTCATCTTTTTTCTTGCCGTGATCGCCCTTTTTCTTGCCCTTGTCTTTCTTGCCATGATTATTATCACCATCGCAAGGCTTGTGCTTTTTCTTCAGGAGCTTGCATATTAAAAGCCCGATTAAAAGTCCAAGAATGAATGTAATTATCGCAAATAAAATGCACAGGCATATTACCGGACAATCCGGTTTCGGAGGTTTTGGCGTAGGTGTCGGCGGCGGTATTGTTGGTGTCGGCGTAGGTGTAGGTGTCGGTGTCGGTGTGGGCGTCGGTGTCGGCGTGTGTGTAGGTGTTGGCGTAGGTGTCGGCGTAGGCGTCAGCGTCGGCGTGGGCGTCGGAGTAGGTGTCGGTGTCGGGCATTGGCCCGGACAGAATATCAATGAAGTATGGCTTACATCAGCAGGCCTTCCGCTGGCTACATCAGGTGCAACCAGGTATGTGTCATTGGTTGCGGTATCATATACATAGAGGTTGAATTGGGTCCACCCTTGACAGTAACGGCATAGACCTCGAAGTTGCTTTCCCAGGACAGAACCGAAGTAAATGAATCTCCAGGCCGTGTGCCGATTGTTATTGAAAAAATCAGACTCCCGTTCGGATCCACATTGCCTTCACAATCAAATCTGACCGTATAAGTTCCAGGGTCTTCATTATTGCCAAAGGAGTAGAATATACATCCTTCAGGTGTTATTTCATCTGCTTTGTCAATATCATTACCATCAATCAACTGCGGTGTTACACTTGCAGCCAGTGCCATTCCGCTGATAAAGATGAGAATGAATGCGATTAAAAAACCGGCAAGTATTTTTTTCATGGTACTCCCCCTAATTGCTTTTTTAGTATACATAATATGAATTTGAAAAAATTTTGTTACATCTCTAAAGGCTATTGTTCATTGAATTTAGCTCCTCAGTTGCGTAATGAGTTTTAATTATTTGAACATGACTTCTTATTTTTTGCTTTGTTACTTGTCGAAAGTATGATATAATGAACTCGTTTAATAAATAGTGTTTGGTACACGCCATAATGTATACAAAGTACATTATCGTATAAAAACAAGGAGTGAAAAATATGGCTAAAAAAATGAAAACTATGGATGGTAATACCGCTGCGGCATATGTCTCATATGCCTTTACCGAGGTCGCGGCTATTTACCCCATAACACCGTCTTCACCTATGGCTGAGCTAACCGACGAATGGGCTGCCAATGGCCAGAAGAATATTTTCGGTCAACCAGTAAAGATTGTTGAGATGCAGTCTGAAGCCGGTGCAGCAGGAGCCGTACACGGTTCTTTGCAGGCTGGAGCCCTTACAACCACTTATACAGCATCTCAGGGACTTCTTCTCATGATCCCGAACATGTACAAAATTGCAGGAGAATTGCTCCCGGGAGTATTTCAGGTTTCTGCCCGTGCTCTGGCGTCTCATGCTCTTTCCATTTTTGGCGACCATTCGGATGTAATGGCTGCCCGCCAGACAGGTTTTGCGTTGCTTGCTGAAGGAAGTGTTCAGGAAGTAGCGGATTTGTCGGGTGTAGCACATCTATCAGCTATTAAGGGACGGATTCCTTTTTTGAATTTCTTTGATGGGTTCAGAACGTCACATGAGGTTCAGAAAATTGAGGTTATCGATTATGAGGAATTTGCCAAATTGCTGGATTGGGAAGCAGTTAAAGCATTCAAAAAGCGTGCGCTGAATCCGGAGCATCCGGTTACCCGTGGTACTGCACAAAACCCGGATATTTTCTTCCAGGCAAGGGAGGCCTGCAACCCATACTATGAAGCAATTCCTGATATCGTAGCTGACTATATGAAGAAGATTTCAGCTTTGACGGGACGCAACTATAAACCCTTCGTTTACTATGGCGATCCTGAAGCCGAGTATGTTGTAGTTGCAATGGGTTCTGTAACTGAAACCTGCGAAGAGGTTGTTGATTACCTGCGCAAGAAGGGTGAAAAGGTCGGACTTTTGAAAGTGCACCTATACAGACCTTTCTCTTCAAAATACTTCTTTGAGGTTATGCCCAAATCCGTTAAGAAGATTGCAGTTCTTGACAGGACCAAGGAACCGGGTTCAGCAGGAGAACCGTTGTATCTTGATGTAAAATCTCTCTATTATGGATGTGAAAACAAACCTGTTATTGTTGGCGGACGCTATGGTTTGGGTTCAAAAGATACAAAACCGAATCAGATTGTGGCTGTATTTGAAAACCTTAAGAAGGAACAGCCGAAGGATCGTTTCACAATCGGTATTGTTGATGATGTATCCAACAGTTCACTGCCTGTAGGGGAAAGCATCAACACCGAGGATGAGAACACCATTCGCTGCAAATTCTGGGGATTTGGCTCTGACGGAACTGTTGGTGCCAACAAGAGTGCCATCAAAATTATTGGTGACAATACCGGTTTGTATGCTCAAGGGTATTTCTCCTACGATTCCAAAAAATCCGGCGGTGTTACAGTATCACACCTTCGTTTTGGTAAAGAGAAAATCAGGTCTACTTATTTAATTGATGAAGCAGATTATATTGCATGCCACAACCAGGCTTATGTAGGCAAATATGATCTTTTGGAAGGACTCAAAAAGGGTGGAGATTTTGTACTTAACTGCCAGTGGGATGAAAAAGCACTGGATGCAGTGCTTCCCGGAGACCTTAAGAGAAAAATTGCCAATGACAATATAAATTTCTATATTATAAATGCTACGGATATTGCCCGTGAAATCGGCTTGGGAAGCCACATCAACATGATTATGCAGGCTGCATTCTTCAAGATTGCAAAAGTTATCCCCATAGATGAAGCGGTCAAATATCTGAAAGACTCAATTGTACATGCATATGGGAAAAAAGGACAGGCAGTTCTGGATATGAACTTTGCCGCTGTTGACAGAGGAATAGATTCACTGGTGAAGGTTAATGTTCCGGAAAGCTGGAAAAATGCACAGGATACTCCGGTTGAGGAGGATATGAGCAAGCCTGAATTTATAAGGAAGGTAATGGAACCCATGAATGCCCAGATGGGAGACAAACTTCCGGTAAGTGCTTTCAAAGGCATTGAGGACGGTACATTCCCCAGCGGTACTTCTGCTTATGAAAAACGCGGCATTGCTGTTACAGTACCTGAATGGCAGCCGGAAAATTGCATACAGTGCAATCAGTGTTCCTTTGTATGTCCTCATGCTGCAATTCGTCCGTTCCTGCTGGATGAAAATGAAAAGAAGAATGCACCTGAGGGCTTCAAGACGATACCGGCCATCGGACCTGCCTTTAAAGGTCATGAATTCAGAATACAGGTTTCCGTTCTGGACTGCTATGGCTGCAACAACTGTATAGATGTTTGCCCGGCTAAAGAAAAAGCTTTGGTTATGAAACCTCTTGACAGCCAGATGGCAGAAGCTGAAAACTGGAAATACGCTGAAAAGAACGTAACCTACAAGGATTATCTTGCACCGAAGAACAATGTTAAGAACAGCCAGTTTGCTCAACCTTTGATTGAATTCTCAGGAGCATGCGCAGGCTGCGGTGAAACTCCTTACATCAAAGCTGTTACACAGCTTTTTGGAGACCGCATGATGATAGCAAATGCTACCGGTTGTTCATCAATCTGGGGCGGCTCTGCTCCTGCAACAGTATATTGTACCAACAGGGAAGGCAAAGGACCTGCCTGGGCAAACTCACTTTTCGAAGACAATGCCGAATACGGTTTGGGTATGTACCTGGGTGTTAAGCAAATTCGCGACAATATTGAGATGCAGCTTAAGAATTTGCTGACTCTCGATATTCCTGAAAACCTCAGAGCGGCTGCAGAGGAATGGATTGCCAGCAAGGATGACGGAGAAGGTTCAAAGAAAGCCTCCAAAGCTCTTTGTGATGCAGTAGACAGTTATAAGCCCTGCTGTGACGAATGTGCAAGGATTATTGACAACCTCAACATGAACCGCGATTATTTTGTAAAGAAATCCCAGTGGATTCTCGGCGGTGACGGTTGGGCATATGATATCGGTTACGGTGGACTAGACCATGTTCTTGCATCGGGAGAGGACGTCAATATTCTTGTATTTGATACAGAAGTATATTCCAATACCGGCGGCCAGGCATCAAAGAGTACTCCTACAGCAGCTGTGGCCAAGTTTGCTGCTTCCGGCAAACGCATAAAGAAGAAGGACCTTGGTTTGATTGCAGCAACCTATGGATATGTATATGTTGCACAGGTTGCTATCGGAGCAAATATGAATCAGTTTGTCAAAGCCATCCAGGAAGCTGAAGCTCATAAGGGACCGTCTTTGATAATTGCATATGCTCCATGTATCAACCATGGTATCAAGGGTGGCATGACCAGGACTCCTTCAAGAGAGAAACTTGCTGTTGAATCAGGTTACTGGCATCTGTGGCGGTATGTTCCTGAGCTTAAGCAGCAGGGCAAGAACCCCTTCATTCTTGACTCCAAGGAACCGACAAAGAGCTTCCAGGACTTCATCAAGGACGAAGTACGCTACTCATCCCTGAAGAAGACATTCCCGGATGTTGCCGATGAGCTGTTCCAGGCAGCAGAAAGGGATGCAAAGGAAAGGTATGAAACTTACAAGAAGCTTGCATCCGGAGAGTAATTTGACAGTTTGCGGAAGTGATATAAATGACAGATTGTTGCATGGGTATGCCAGGTTGCTGCATAGGCATGCAGCATGAAAACAGTGGCTTGTTAGCTGAAAATGGGCGGAGTGATTTTTTTACTCCGCTCATTAATTAACTTTGCATATAATGTATTGTAACGGTAAAATTTTACTGAGAAATATTTTGCTTGAGGTATATTCTGCATGGGAACTTGTATTGTAGAATAAAAACAATCAAATTTCCATATGAAATTGGTTTGTATAATCCTTTGGAGAGTAAATTTTTCAAACAGTTTGGTGATGGGGGACAATTGAATGCAAAACTTGGGTTTTGGCACTACTGTTGCAATAATAGTATTCTTTGCTTTCCTGCTGGCCTTTATTAAAGGAAGAATGCGGGATAAGTGCCTGAGCGATTTTGACGGATATAAAGTTATTTTGGAACTTATAGATAAAAATACAATACATGGCAAAGCAAGAGTTGAAATAAGCGGAATGGAGTTTATTTTTGATGATATCTCGTCTGAAAAAGGGGTTCATCAAAAACACAGTTATCTGCTTTATAAGAATGAATATGTAAACATCCAGGCACTGATAAGATTCCATGATGAGTTGGACGGCCTGGCAAAACTGAAAAGAGAATGGGAACTTAAAAGAACCTACCATCCGAACTTTTTAAGAAGATTGAAAAGAAAAACTATAAATATATTTAAGACGGTAAGGGATTCCCTGCTGGATTTGCTGAACCTTATTACTGCTCAGGTAAAGAAAAGCCCTTATATAGGGACACTTCTCCAATCAAATGACGCATATGTAAGCAAGGTGCAAAAAGAACTCACAGGATTCGTAGGTACTTCCTATGATCCTCTCCTTGAACATCATATAGGCAAACTGGTAATATTTGAAATGACAAAATCAGATGTGGTTGTTGAATACACCGGAGTCTTGAAGGAATACACGGATGAATTTATTGAGATTATGGATGTAAAATACCGTATTTCCGAAGAAGATGAGCTAAAGACCGCTGATTTGGTGGTACCTCGCAAAGTTGCAGTAATACGCCACTCTGCAGAATGAGAAGAGAAAAGTTTTGAATCAATATTAAAGCACCCGGGCACCAGGAGTGCTTTTTTTATTTGTTTTGCAAAAAAAACAACCAAAGCAGAATAAACGCCATCACCGGAAAATAGAT
>DUMO01000069.1 GCA_012839865.1 Clostridiaceae bacterium | reverse complement strand
TATATTGGAGAATATAAAACAGCATCCAATGGCAATTTGGAAAACTATGAATGCAGAACTGGACTAAATTCGAAAACACATCTTCAGGTTGTTTTATGTCGGAAAAGTCTGTCTATTGTACCAAAGTGCAATATGCATTATTGGCCATATTTACTAGAATCATTGCCAGATGTATATTTGTCGTTCTTTTTATGGGCGATCGGCAAATTATATGGGGTGGTAGATACATGAACGAAGCTTCTGGTTTTACTAACCTGGAAATGATCTATGAAATGTACTTCAGTAAAGTGTACAATTATGTCTTCTACCGTTTGTTAAATAAAGAACAAACCGAAGATATTGTCAGAACATTCCATTAACAACAGCTTTTATATTTATTTTGCCAGGAGGAGTTATACGAAGGCTTTCAGTAAGTGCTTTTAAAGACAAAGTTATACTTAAAGGCGGTTATCTGTTATATTCAATCAGTGGGTTTGCTTCAGGGCCAACAATGGATGCAGATTATCTTCTAAGAAATTAGAAGCCTTAAGGCAGTGGAGTTTATCCAAAACAAAGAAAACCTTATCGATAAAAAGATGACCAGCGCCATCATAGACCGCCTTATTCATCACAGTTTCTTGCTGGTTTCAAGTGAAAATCAAGGAAACCCTTTGCATGACAGTTGAAATCGAGGCGGAAAATGAGTAACAGGCCGAAGAAAAGGTTCGGCAGGCGTACGGCTTTATTCAAAGTGTGAAATGATTTTTTTAATTAACGGTTTAAATACTATATATAATAAATATCCCAAAAGCCCCCCTGTAACATTTGTGATAAGATCTGTAATATCTGCTGCACGAAAACCATTAATCAGAGGTTGGGTTAGTTCAATTCCCAAACTAAATAAAGATGTCCAAAATAAGCAAGACAGTAAGTTCTGCTTTTTTACCAAAGGTAGCAAAAACCCAAATGGCATCATCATGATCACATTAAGTATAATCTGACGAACTGCATCACCCCTGCCTGAAAAATAATCATCAAAAGGTATCAGATTCACCGAATGATACGGATGATTAAAAATAAATGGTAGTGAGACGACTATCGGCATTAATGTTACGAATAAAACTAAGGATATATAGATGTACATGAGTGTATTAACAACAAACTTGGCTTTATTGCTTGTTTTCCATTTATTGAAAAAAACAGTTGCATATAATATAGCAAGTACTGCAAAATCGATAGTGATTCCTAGACTATTACGCATGGTTACTCCTTTGCAAAACCCTTAACACCTTCACTATACACCTCCATGTAGATCGAGTCAATGAAATTGATGTAATTTGTCAACCCTTAAGGTTTGCATTTTTGCATATAATGGTATAATTAACATTATGAGAACAAGTAAAATATGCATATATAAATATATTAATGGCAAATTTTAAGGTAAGTTTTTGCCCGAGAACAGGTAGTGACAAGTTTGACTGTGTCAGAAACAGTGGAAGAAATATTCAAAATTATATCTGATGTTAATCCACAATATACAAGCCCAAAATGTCCAGAATGCTTGAAGCAAGGCCGGTAAGGCAGCTTACCCAAAATCCGGAACATAAATGTTGACTTTTTGAGTATAATGAATTAGTATAAAGAAAACATTACGAACACAAGCAAAATGGCGTTGACAAGGAGGAGTACATGCTCGCCTGAAGCATAGAGAGAAGATGGATGGTGAAAATCTTCGTGAAGGGAGTATGGAAGTAGCCTTTGAGCTGTGAACCGAAAGGGCTGTATCCAAGTAGGCTTCAACGGAAATTTCCACCGTTAAAAGGAAAGCAATATCGGATAACTTATAGCTTTATCCCGTATTGGCAAAGTGCAGATAGTCATATCTGAATTTAGGTGGTACCGCGGAACGTTTCGGTTCGTCCTAAGCATTTACAGGAAAGCTTGGGACGGACCTTTTTGTTTTGTGTTCGAAAAATCAAGGAGGTATTGCCATGCAGAAAAAGTATGACTCTAAGCAAGTAGAAAAAGAGATGCAAAGGTTTTGGAAAGACAATTCCATTTATCGCTTTGATCCGGAGAACAAAAGCGAAATCTATCCTATTGACACACCGCCACCGACTGTCAGCGGCAGCCTGCACATCGGGCATGTATTTTCCTATACACAGGCAGAAATAATCGCCCGCTTTAGACGCATGCAAGGATATAATGTTTTTTATCCCTTTGGCTTCGACGATAATGGTTTGCCTACAGAAAGACTTGTAGAAAAGGAAGAGGGTATCAATGCCAAAGACCTAAAGAGAAGCGAGTTCAGCAGGAAATGTATTGCAACTGTCGCAAAATACGAAAAGGAATTTAAAGATTTATGGCAGTCTTTGGGCTTCTCGGTTGACTGGTCTCTTCAATATGAGACCATCAGCCCAACGGTACAAAGAATTTCGCAAAAGTCCTTTATCAGGTTGTATAAGGATGGGAAAGCATACATGAAGGATTCACCTGTTTTGTGGTGTACCGAATGCCAGACTTCAATAGCCCAGGCGGATTTGGAATTAATTGGAAAAGAAACGACTTTCAATTATATCAGGTTTAAAACAGGCGAAGAAGAATTAATTGTTGCTACAACAAGACCCGAACTGCTTTATGGCTGTGTTTGCCTTTTTGTTAATCCGGAAGATGACAGGTACAGGTATTATATCGGCAAGAGTGCCGCAGTTCCTTTGTACAATTATAAAATACCCATATTAACAGACAGCAAAGTTGATATCACCAAAGGAACAGGAGTTGTTATGTGCGCAACCTTTGGTGACAGCACCGATGCTGAATGGTATAACACATATAAACTGCCTTACAGAAAAGTCATTCTGCCCGATGGTATGATAGATAAAAATGTTCCGCTGATTGGAGGATTGAAGGTTACAGAAGCCAGGAGACTGATAATCAAACTGCTATATGAAAATGGACTTTTGCAGGAAGCCAAAACCATAACGCATACCGTTGCAGTGCATGAACGCTGCGGCAGGGAGATTGAGATAATACCTTCAAGGCAATGGTATATAGATATTCTTTCCAATAAAGAGATGTTTTTAAAAGCAGCCGATAAAATCAATTGGTATCCGGAAAGCATGAAAAACCGGTATGTATCATGGGTTGAAAATCTTAAATGGGATTGGTGCATATCCCGCCAGCGCTTTTTTGGCGTTCCTTTTCCGGTATGGTATTGCAGGAAATGCGGGAAGGTTATAACTGCGTCTGAGAACAAGCTGCCTGTAAACCCCCTTGAGACAATGCCCGGGGAACCTTGCTCCTGTGGATGTAATGAATTTGTACCTGAGAGTTCGGTATTAGACACATGGGCTACATCTTCAGTCACACCTCTGATAAATGTGAAATGGGGCGAGGAAAATGACTTATCAGACAGGCTTTTGCCAATGAGCTTAAGGACGCAGGCTCATGAGATTATACGCACCTGGGCCTTTTATACAATAGTTAAAAGCCTGTATCATACAGGCCAAATACCCTGGAAGGATATAATGGTTTGCGGTTTTGTTCTTGCAAAAAAAGGGGAGAAATTCAGCAAGTCGAAGGGGAATTCCGAGTTATCGCCCAAGGCACTTATAGAGAACCATTCTGCTGATGCTTTAAGGTATTGGGCTGCCAATGCAAGGCTCGGGACGGACACATTCTTCTCGATTGATGAGCTGGATACATCCAAAAGATTTATAACAAAGTTATGGAATGCATCCAGGTTTGTGCTGGATCACTTGCAGGATTTTGAAACAGATGAGGATATCGAATTAATGCCTGCAGACCGATGGATAATTGAACGTTGCAGGCAGACTGTTGCTGATGCCCGCAGCTTGCTTAATCAATATGAAATAGGACTGGCTCGGCATAAAATAGATGATTTTTTCTGGAAGGATTTTTGTGATTATTATCTTGAAATTGTCAAAGAACGCTTGTATAAGCCCGAGATTCATGGGGCAAGACAGCGCCGGTCGGCCCAGCATGCATTGTATTATTGCATGCTTAATGTGCTGAAGCTGTATGCCATTTATGTACCCCACATAACAGAATACATTTACCAGCTTTTTTTCAGGCAGCATGAGAAAATAATTTCATTGCACAAGTTGTGCTGGGAAGCTGAAGCAACTGTTGATAATGAAATAATCCGTTTTGGTGAAAAGTTGAAGGAAAGTATCTTTGAAGCAAGAAAATATAAAACCGAAAACGCTTTGTCAATGAAGGCAGAGATTGAGAAAGTTGTTATTAACACGGATGAAAAGTTGGCGGAATTGTTTCAGCAAACCATAAACGATATAAAAGCCTGCTGCCATGCAAGAGTTATGGAGATTATATTTTCGAGAGCAGCAAAAAAATAAGAGATTTAAAATGAGGGGGACCTTTGGCTTTGATACCCATACTGGATTTGGGCTGGATTAGCTTTAAACGTGGTGGTAGAGCAACACACCATTTTGAATACTGTGAAGAGCAGGATGTGAAGCATGGGGTATACTTTACAGCATTAGGGAGGCTCTTTATGAACTGATTGTATATGCTTGAATGTAACACCACAGAAATGTATAATTTAAATAAGCCATAATGTTTAGAAAGGCACATAAATATGATTGCTTCCCTTTTCAAATCCAGTGTGTTAAAGCGTTACGTGGGTTACTATATTTGCCTGATTGCAATATGTGTGTTAATTTTGCTTGTTGTTTATTATGTATTCCTTACAAATCAATTTATTGCTGAAATGGAGAGAACCCAAAGCTTTAAGCTGGAACAGGCCATGGAAACAATTGACTTAAGAATTTCGGAATTTGGAGCAATAGCCAATTCAATGATTTATGACAACTATTTGACTCCCTTTGAGTTTTCTCAAAAAGAAAACAAGAGGGAGCTTATAGACCGTATAGCAAGCCATAAATCCAGGATTGAGTTCATTGATACTTTAATTATTCATTTTTTTTCTCAAAGTAATTTATATTCCAACCAGGGTGAGTTTTCTTATGACACATTTACCAATTACAAATTTACATTTTCTGAGAATTGGGATGCATCAAATCTTGAGTCACTGATGAAGAATCCTGAGATATATACCAATACTCCTCCGGGTTCATACCTTATAGACCGGAGCGGAACTCAATTTATAATGCTTTTTTATCCCTGGCGCAGGAATACTGTCTACAGTCTTGGATCGGTTATCGGACTTGTAAAGAAGGATTATTTTATTAAAAAGCTATCTGATGTTTGTACCGATATATCAGGAGCTTCTTATATACTTGATTCGGATTTTCAAACACTGTTTTCCAATGAAAATGGTGCATCGATACCTAAGGATGAATTGATTTTTCAGATATTTAAAGCCAATGGACACCCAGGCGGACTTGACGAATTGTCCTCATATGAATTTTCGGGGATTCCTGACGGAAAAATGGTACTAAAATACAATAAGACTTACTATTCCGTAATTATGTATTCTTCCAAAATAAATCAATGGAAATATATTACTTTATTTCCTCATGACCAATTTACATTTTATTTTTTTAAATCAAATTTAAAGATATTGTTCGTAGGTACCATTGTATTTATTGTATGTACATTAATAGGTTTATATTTTGCTTTTAAGAACTATATGCCAATTTACAGGCTGACTCAAATATTGGGCCAGGATAATTCTGCACGTCAGGATGAGTTGCAGTCCATATACAATACTACGAAAAAGATGATTTATGACAGAGAGATGCTTCTTAAAAAGTTGGATATGAGCAAACTTTGGATAGATCAATCTGTATTGAGAAATGTTGTTTATACTGGTAATGATTTATCGGAAACAAGCCATAATAACAGGGATTATGAAGAAGAGTTAAAAAAGCGTTTGGCAGATGCAGGTATCTCGATTGCCGGACCGCAATATGCTATCATTTCATTGAAAATTTCACGGGGTCTGCTGCCTAATGAATCTGATGAATTGGTTTCATCAGTACGGAATATAGGTAATGGGTTATATTATGGTATGGGTATAATATCAGGGGGATACTTTGCAGTCTTTATAAATGTACAGGACTCCAAAGACCGGAAAAAAATTGCTGAAGATATATATCGTATGGCTGAAGAAATTCTGCAGGTTTCTCCTGTTGTAGGAGTAGGTATTGCTTATGGTAAACTGTCGCTGTTGAATCGGTCACTTTCAGAAAGTATCGCAGCTATAAACATGTCTGATACGGCAAAACCCGGTGTATATCTTTTTGAAAATATCAAAACGTACAGTTCCAGGTATCCTGATGTTTGGAGACCCAGTGAAGCACAACTCCGATTAGTGCAAGCTGTCAGACAGGGAGATTTTTTCCTTATTAATGATTCGCTTAAGGAATTATCTGTTGTGTTAAGTGAAATTTACGATGAAAATCCGACTTATATGCATTTTATTGCTTCTTCCATATCTATTTCTTTATTGCAATTAATTGATGAAATGAAGATTGAAACATTGAACAGTGATATAAAAGATCTTATTGAATTCAGCACTGTTGAGGAATATATTGAAAGGCTTAAAACGAGATGCCATGAAATTGCTAAAAAGACTGTAAACCGGGATTATTCAGAGAAAAATAATATGTTTGTGCAAATGATCAGGTATATCGACGAGCATTATATGGATGAAAATATTAGCTTATATAATATTGCAAATACTTTTTCAACATCAACGTCAACTCTGAGCAAGCTGTTTAAGGAATATGCAGGTGTAAACTTTATTGATTATCTCACCAGCAAACGAATTTCTGAGGCATGCCGCTTATTGAGCTGCACTGACATGAAAATATATGATGTTATGAAAAAGGTAGGCTACCAGGACCTGACCAGTTTTACACGAAAATTTACTACTATTATGGGTATCAGCCCTGGAAAGTACAGGAAGGAAAAACAGGATGGTTCAAGCTTATAATTAAAACTTCTAATTATAAATCACCTATTGTAATGTGCGTTTTTTTCCATAATTGAATGATAAATTTCTGCAAACCTGAGTGATGCTTATTTCATGCATTGTTCAGGTTTTTTTATTATTCAATGCTTGAAATTTTTGCACAATACAGTTTAATAACTGCAAATTGAGTTTATTGTCATGTTGTAATATAAATGTATCTGCGATGTTGCTGTACATAAATGATTAAATTGGAGTTGGGTAATTAAATGACTATTGTTAAATTAGCAAACAGAAAAGGCATTCAAAAAACTCAGCACAAGAAAAACAATATTCTGAAAAAACTTAGCAAATCCATCTTTCAAAGTTGGCAATTGTATGTCCTGCTATTGCCTGCGACATTATACTTCATTCTAATAAAATATTTGCCTATGTATGGAGTTCAAATTGCCTTCCGTAACTATACTGCTGTTAATGGAATTACAGGGAGTCCCTGGGTTGGGTTGAAAAATTTCAGAGAGATATTTACAATGCCTGTGTTTTGGACAATGATAAGAAACACTGTACTGATTAATGTTTATAACCTTTTATGGGGGTTCCCTGTTCCAATTATACTGGCTTTAATGCTTAATGAAGTAAATCATACCGGGTATAAAAAGTTGGTGCAGAATGTGACATATATTCCTCATTTTATTTCAACAGTAGTGCTTGTAGGCATGATTATTGAATGTCTTTCTCCAACATACGGATTTGTTAATAAGTTCATAAAAATTCTTGGTGGAGAAACAATTGAATTTATGCAAAAACCTGAATATTTCAGGACAATATATATTTTTTCAGGTATTTGGAAAAGCGCCGGATGGTCATCCATAATATATCTGTCTGCGTTATCCAGTATTGATATGCAGATGTATGAAGCAGCTAAAATTGATGGAGCTTCCCGGTTAAAATGTATTTGGCATATCAATATTCCAAGTATTCTTCCGACGATTGTAATACTTCTGATATTGAGGACCGGAGAAATTATGAATGTTGGATTTGAGAAAATTTATCTTATGCAGAATTCGCTGAATCTTGAGGTTTCTGAGGTAATATCAACTTATGTTTACAAAATTGGCTTGCTGCGTGCAAAGTATTCTTTTACTACAGCCATAGACCTTTTCAATTCAGTTATCAATTTTATTTTACTGGTTATCGTAAATCATATTTCCAAGAAGGTAACTGAAATAGGGATTTTCTAGTGTTAATCAGTACTTAACCGGAGGATGCAGTTATGGATAGACATACAGTTAAAGAAGCTTTTTCAGACAGAATTTTTAATGTTGTTAATTACTCTTTATTATTCGTAGTATTAATCATTGCTTTTTACCCAATCTGGTTTGTTATTATTGCGTCTTTCAGCGACCCGGATGCAGTCAGTATGGGACAAGTATTGTTTATTCCTAAAGGCTTTAATATTAACGGGTACAAATCCATTTTGAGTTATCCATATGTTTTTATTGGATATTAGTATTATGGTTGCTGTTTTAATCATTGCAACTATTTTATCAGGATGTCAGCTGAACAAGACTGCTGACGTAACTTCCGGCACACAAACAACAGCTGCAACCAATGCTACGGATAATACGAATCCCAATGGGTTTCCTGATTATATGAATGCTGAAGGCTATCCTATTTTAAAGGAAAAAACTGTTTATACAGTATTGGCACCACGAAAACCAAGTGAAGGAGAATGGAATAGCCTCTGGATTTTCAAAGAAATAGAAAGAAGATTTAATATTAAGTTTGAAATTACTAATGTTAATAAAGAAGCCTGGGACGAAAAGAAGAATTTGGCATTTGCGACAGGAGATATTCCTGATTGCTTCTTAACCGGTATAACTAAAACTGATCTGCTAACTTATGGCAGTCAGGGACTTATAATTGATGTAGGAGACATGGTAGAAAAATATGCACCTAACATTATCACCATGATCAATGAATATCCCAATATCAAAAAAATGATGTTAACTCCCGATGGGAAAATGTATGGTATTTTTGGAGCAGAAGTTACCTTTCGTGGAAGAACAGAGACACATCGTTATATTAACATGAACTGGCTCAATAAATTAAATATGGATATACCAAAGACGACAGATGATTTTTATCAGTTCCTGCTTGGCATAAAGAATAATGATCTCAATGGGAACGGAGAAAATGATGAGATCCCGCAGGCATGGAAGTTTGCGGTGAACGATAAAACATTCAAAGCGCTGCTTCAACCGTTTGGCTTGCTTGGCGCATATCAGAACGTTGATGATAACGGCAATGTTTTTTATGGTGCAACTGATATAAGGTACAAGTCTTTCTTAGCATACTTAAATAAACTTTACAGTGAAGGATTGATTGATAAGGAGTGTTTTTCGCAATCGGATGACCAATACAAGGCAAAAGGTGCCATGAACCTGTATGGTGCTTTCAGTGAAGTTTTCTATACGTTTATTACAGATCCGGAGATACATAAACAGTTTGATGCAATACCACCTCTTACCAGTGAAGTGAACGACAAACAAATTTGGCCATCAAATGATGGTAAACTAAATAATGCATTGGTTATCACTTCAAAATGTAAAAAGCCCGAGGCACTTGTAGCTTTTATGAACTGGGTGTATACCCAGGAAGGAACTCTTACCATGAGAGCCGGAGTTGAAAATGGAAAATGGGAAGGCGGCGAAGGCGGCTGGCAATGGACCCAGTTAGATAATGGCGAAAAAGCCGTTGAACTTATAATACCAGAAGGTTATAAAAATTTCAATGATTTCCGCAATTTGACTATTACTCCGATGGTGCTGCCCTTTGTAAATTTTGACCCACCGTATCCTTCTACCCAGTATATGGAGGTCGTAGACCCAGGGCAGGCAAAATATTCTGAACATGTACGTAATAATTATCTCCCTTATTACAAAACTGCTTATCCGGATGTAATGCTTACTGTTGAAGAATTAGACGAAATATCAGTAGCTGAAACAGATGTGAAATCCTATATCAGTCAAATGACAGCCAAATTCATTACAGGTGAGGTATCAATAAATGAGTTTGATAATTTTGTAAAAGGGTGTAAAGATCGTGGACTGGATAAATTGATAAAAGTTTATACAGATGCTTATGAACGCTGGAATAGCAACTAACAGTTGCAAGAAACAGGTTGTAAGACTAAATGAGAAATACTTTGGTCAAACTGAAAATCCATGTTAACATCATTGTCTGTCATGAGTAAATGACCATAAGAAATTGTAAATATGGATTAGCTATATATGTATCTTTGAGAAAATGGCGCTTTAAAGTGCCATTTTCTCAATAAATTAGTTTAGCGGAGGTGTTATAATGGATATTGCAAGTCCGGTGTCTTCGAATAAACACTTGCTGAGTGCTTGCTGGGATCCGAAACAGGCAGCTGCAAATATATTGGAAGGATTGATCAATGTTTGCGAACCATCTGTAAAGGGAGCCCATGATGCTGATTTTGTAATAGTTAATGACAGGGCATATATAGTGTATGAGGCTAATGATATTCAACCGGGTGAAAATCCCACATGGCCTTTTATATATTGTGTTATGTCAATTGTGAATCTGAATACTAACGCTGTCGAAAAGGTCATTAGATTTGCATCCTCTGAGATGGATTTCAGGAATGCAAAATTACCGGCAGGTGCGTGCTTTGTTCCACGCATTATACAGAAAAATGACAAAACACTTCGCTGTTTCTTTGCAAGCGAAAATCCAGGGGTTCGTGAGTCTCAAACCTGGTATATTGATTTTGATTTGGATGAAAATGATTTTATTTATAACATTTATAAAGCAAAACTAAAAATATCCCTTGGAACATTTGATATGCAGCCCCGGTATTTATACATGGATGCTGTATCACAGGGTTTTAAAGGAATACAATTTGATTACGGTATGTATATTGTTGACTCATTTAGAGAGTTTGATAATAAGGTATATGCAGTTTTGAACAATTTTAAAATCGGGCAGAATGCACTTGCTATTCTTAATGAAGATATAGATACATTTGAAGTAATAGGCCATTATAACGAACCTTATGAGATGAAACTGACCGAATCTTCAATTAACCGTCTGCCAGATGGAAGCTGGCTTGCAATTTCAAGACAGGAAAACGGTAATTTGAATTATGCATTTTCTTGCAGCAAGAACGGCAGGGAATGGTCAGCCCATGAATATCGTAATCCTGTTTACAATGGTGATAATTCAAAGCCAAACTTTGACAAGTTTAACAGCATCTATTATCTTGGATGGCAGGATGCAGAAAGATTAGACGGAATACGCCGTTCGATATTCAATATAGATATTTCAACTGACTGTATTAATTGGGAACGCAAATACAGATTTGAAACAGTCAAGTCATTTCAATACCCAAAGTTTTTGCAGTACAAGGGAACAATATATCTTGCCGTTACCCAGGGTGATACATCAGCAAGCCGCAAGGAACGGATTATGTTTGGAAAGCTTGAATAACATCACACTTGACCGTTTTATACTCTGCCTGCAAAGGGGAACGTTTCCTGAAAAAGCTGGAATCCCCTTTTGCAGGTTTTTTATTCTATATTTATTGCATAAGTGACGTACTCCCGACGCTTAGACCGCGGGAGTACGTCATGTAATAATTATTCTATATACCGGCCTGCATAGAAGCCTTCCCGAACAGCGTTGCCTACTTTTCCAACCTTTCTGCAGTCGCCGATTATACGGGTCTTAATGTGGTACTTCGAAGCTATTTTTTCAGCAATTGCATTGTCAGGCTTCATTCCAAGGGCTGCAACAATGGTATCCCCTTCAATGAATACTTCCTTGCCGTCTTTTGTTGAAGCTTTGACGCCGTTAGGTGCTATTTCAACTACTTTATGTCCTGTATATATCTCAACACCATGTTGTTTCAGCATTGGAATGAGAGCTGCTTTATTAATAAAATGATCTTCAATGGCAACTTCGTCCAGCATCTCTATGATAGCCACTTTCTTTCCTTTCATTGCGGTTTCCAGAGCGCTGTCACAAGCTGATAAACCTCCACCGCAGTAAATTATTTTTTCTCCCTTAAGCTTGTCCGGATTTGTGTGAGCAGAAATTATATCAACAGCGTTTTCTATGCCTTTTATTCCCGGCATCAGGGGTGTGGCACCGGAAGCCACTATGATTGCATCAGCTTCCGCAAGCTCAGGAGAATCTTCCGTTACCTCTGTATTTAGTCTTACATCCACATTATGAATTTCCATCTGATGCTTATACCATTCAACCAATTCCCGCAGCTGAGACTTAAAGTCAGGAGTTGCAGCGCTTTTTAGCTGACCGCCCAGAGCATTGCCCTTTTCAAACAGTATCACTTTGTGGCCTGCGATAGCTGCGCTTCGTGCTGCTTCCATTCCTCCCGGGCCTCCCCCGATTACAACCACTTTTTTACTTTCGGGAGCTTTAATTTCGTTCATACGTCCTTCAAATCCTGCCCTTGGATTTACTGAACAACTTATTTTGGTGAGCCTGTTTATTATTCTGCCTATACAGTCATCGTTGCAGCGTATGCATGGGCGTATTTCATTTCTTTTTCCTTTAAGAAGCTTTTTGGGAATTTCAGGGTCTGCTATCAGAGGCCGCCCGAACATTACAAAATCGGCATTTCCTGATTCTATAAGCCTTACTGCTGTTTCCGGTGTGTGATTGCCTGAGTTCAGTATCGGAATACTTACTGCTTTCCGGACAGGTTCACAGACATCTTCCATGCATGCATCCCCCAAATATGCCGGCGGGAAAATATATTCGATGTTTTCATAGCTTCCGCTGTCAATATCAAGGGCATCAACTCCGGCATCCTCAAGCATTTTAAGCAATGGAACCGTTTCCTCAATAGTGCGTCCGCCTTCAAAATGATGCTTGCATGCAATCCTGAATAAAATGGGGAAGTCTGGACCGACTGCTTTTCGTATCGATTGAACTATCTCAATGGCAAATCTCATCCGCTTTTCCGGAGTGCCGCCATATTCGTCGGTTCTTTTGTTCCATACGGCAGACATGAATTGATCCACTAAATATCCGGCATGGGCGTGAACTTCAATAGCATCAAATCCTGCATCCTTCAGCAATTTTGCGGAGAAATAAAATTGCTTCATAATTTCTTGTATTTCTTCGACTGTTAAAGCACGACACAATAAATCAGGATTAAACATTGACGGGATGGGCGAAGCTGATACCGGAACATCATCCAGCATATTGCTGAATGCGTTCTTTCCGGTTCCGCAACTTAACTGGGCGGAAATCTTTGTGCCATATTTTTGAACTGCTTCACAAAGATTAGTCAGCTGAGGAATTACATGTGTCCTGTCAAGGTAGCCTTCAAGGGAACCTTGCGCAAGCTCTTCGGTTAAGAATTGACAGCCCATGATAATAAGTCCGACACCGCCCCGGGCACGCTCTTCAAAATAATGAATTTCATCATCATCAATTCTTCCGTCAGGATGTGCAGCATTGAGCCCCATGGGAGACATTACTATCCTGTTTTTCACTTCCATCTTGCCGATTTTGAATGGGGTAAACAGCTTTGAATAATCCATTTTCCTACCTCCTTTTTCGTTTTTCATAAATAGTATCACTACTTTAGGTTACAAATATTTAATTTTGTATGTTTGGATTTATTTTTGGTGCCAATTGATATAAAGTGCCTGTAAATCCTTAACTTCTTATTCAGACGTGTTTGAACTGAGATGCTCTACATGAGTTCATTCTATCAAAAAGCTGCTAAATTCATGAACCCTGCTTTTACTTTAACTTTGCAAAAAGCCGAAGGAAAAGCAAGGTTCTGGTATTTTACAGCAATAAGTACAAAATCCACGGTTTATGATGACTTGCATCAATACCTCATCAATGTCTCATCAATACCCTGCGGTACGGTCTACCACATTTTTAAGGCTTCTGCCGTTCATGAAGGCTTCAAGGTTGTCTGCGCATATCCTTACTATACGCTCATAAGTTTCCTGCAGGCTGAAACCGCCTGAGACATGGGGCGTAATGACTGCATTTTTGATTTTCCACAGCCTGTGGTCTTCCGGCAAAGGTTCAGGATCAGTCACATCAAGGGCGGCACCGAGCAGATGCCCGCTCTCCAGAGCATCACACAGGGCATCCGTATCAATTGCATTTCCCCGTCCGACATTAATCAGCACTGCATCCCGCTTCATCAGCTTCAATGTGTCCCGGTTGATTATTTTGTATGTCTGATCGGTTCCCGGCAGACTCATTGTGACAATATCCGCCCTGGGCAGCAGCTCTTCCAGCTTATCCATAAGATATAGCTCGTCCAGATACTCTGGCTTGTTGGTATCTTTGCGTCTTATACCTATTGTGTACGCACCGAGGGCTTTTACCCGCCGGGCAAATTCGCCTCCGATATCTCCTGCTCCAAGAATAAGCACCGTGGAACCATAAATTGATTTCACAGGTCCCCTGTGCAGCCATTTGGATTCAGCCTGATTATCCCTGTACAGATGGAGTTTTTTATAAAGTTCAAGCAAAACTCCAAGCATATACTCGGATATTGCAAGGCCATATGCTCCGGAAGCGTTGGTCAGCACCACATTGTCAGGAAGCACCCCCCTGGCGGTATATTCACCTGCGCCTGCACTCTGGAGTTGCAGCCATTCAAGGTTTTTTACATCCCTAAGCATGTGCACGGGGGGATTTCCGATAATAATATCTGCATTCTGAATCTGCACTGTGTCAAGCTGGTCTTTCT
The DNA here is from genome assembly GCA_012839865.1 of Clostridiaceae bacterium. GTDB lineage: Bacteria > Bacillota > Clostridia > CAYPLH01 > DUMO01 > DUMO01. The sequence continues at coordinate 18,988 of DUMO01000069.1, read as the reverse complement.
TAAAATAAGTAAAATTTGCGGATGGAGCTTTTTCCTCCAGAATTTTTCTGTGTTTTTCGTCAACTGGCAAAAGAACAAGTATGTTTTTATTCATTGTATACACTCCGTTTTTTATTTTGGATTTCTGCTTCGTTTTTTGCTTTAATTATTAAAAGCATGTACTTTATAACATATTAATGGTGTCTTCCTTATTTTGCATACCCTTCCCAACTGACAATCTCATCCAGACTTTTCCTTTTCTTCTGCGGGATTTCGTCATCAGCAGTATAGCCTATGGGCAGCAATGCTACAACTTCAAGGTGATCCGGCAGACCCAGAACCTGATGGCATTTTGCCGCATCAAAGGCGCATACCCAGCATGTTCCAAGACCAATATCAGCGGCAGCAAGGGTCAAATGATCTATTGCAATAGCCGCGTCAATATCACAATGATCCTTGCCATCCTTCCTCTTCCAGGAGGTGGAATGGTCTCCGCACACAACGATTATGGCCGGTGCTTTTCTGAACCAGTCTCTAGGATAGGTTTCTGAAATCCTGTTTTTCATCTCCTCGGTTGTGACAACGATAAAGTGACGGGGCTGGTAATTGACAGCTGACGGGGAATACCGGGCTGCCTCAATCACCTGTAGAATCTTCTCCTTTTCAACAGGTTTATCTTTATAGTTTCTTACTGAATATCTCTTCCTGGCAAGATCTATGAATGACATCTGCAGCAACTCCTTTCAGCTTTCAAATTATTAGCAACAATAATATTATATCATTTATTTACTGTTAAGTATTTATCGCATATTGATTTCCTTTCCTGCTATGAAATAATGAAAGAAGGAAGCATTACGGTAGATCCTTTGGAAACCCTGCCGTACAGCCTGCTGAATGTCCAATTTATTGATAAGTTCGGAGTGCAATGGGGATTTATGGTGGAAGAAGGCGCGAAGGAGTAGCAGTGCTTGCCAAAGCAGGATGGTTTCTAAATTCAAGAAACCAATTTATTATACCTTCTTTCTTACCTTCCCAACAATCAAAATTACAAGCGGGAAAATAAATCCAAGGATTATATTTCCTGGAAGACTGATATTGTTTGTGAAATTTTCAAGTTCAAATCTGTTATGTGCAACAAAGTTTGAAAAAACAAATGCAAATATTGAAACAGAACTTATAAATGGCTTTTCCTCTGAAACAGAGAAAAGTGATTTTATTATGCTTATAGCAACATATACCAGAGCAGATATTGTTAAATAGTCTGCAATAACCCAGAATGCCAGGGCGACAGATTCTATGCGTTCAATAGTTTCCAATATGGATATGCTTTTTATTGCAAAGATGTATGGTAGGGAAACACGTTCCATAACCGAATAGCCGTATACACCGATTGTTTCTATCAGCAGCATCAGTGACGCAATTACCAGGTATAATGTGCAATGCATTCCAAACCTTTTGATATGCTCTTTGTCATTTATTTTGTCTCCAAAGAAGAAAAAAAGTGTAAACATGCTCCATACGCCTAAAATAGAAACGGATGCTTTCATTAATGGCCAAACATCATAATGAGTTACAGGAAACAGGTTTATAACTTCGATATTTGGTATAATAAATAAAAAAACACTTATATATACAACCACAATGATTAAAAAAAAGAATTCTGCAGTTCTGACAATGTATACAATTCCATGTCGCAAAGTATAGAAAACAGCTGCCATGATAGTCACGGAAAGGAAGTTCATCGGCGTGTTTGGAAGTATTGATGACAAAAATCTTTCTGAAAAATACCTCAAAACTATTCCCAGCAAAAGCAACGTCCATATAAGATACACTGTTAAAATTATTGTTCCGATGATTTTACCAAAGACCTTGATAATTATATCTGAGAGGTTTACATTTTTTTTAATCTTAAATAATGCCTGATTGGTATATATAAGGCAGATAAATGGCAACATGGCAACGACAGGTGTCAGCCACCCGGCCCGTTCCGCAGTTTTTGCCGCATATGTGGGAAATATTCGTATTGATATGGAGTATACAAACAGAAGAAAAAGTATGGTAACCTGGCGAACAGAAATTTTCTCTCTTGAAGACAACAATTAAATCAGCCTTCCTTTCCTATTAATGAAAGCACTATTTTTGCAAAGGAATCCCGTTCCGGGTTTGAAAAGTAAAAGATGCCTAATGCGCCAACCAGTAACATAATGGCCACATATACAAATAAATCCCTCTTCTTGTTCTTGGATATCAAATATTTAATATCACTTATACTTACTATTACGATAACTAATACCAGGTAAATCATGCTTAATCCTGCCTTTTATATCCACTGGGTTGTCTCATCTCATAAGTTCTCTGAATTCTTGAATCAACCTGTATGTCAAACTTGATTTTAGGAAAGACTTCCATCCATTGATCTTCAATTTTGCGCCATTTTAGAGGTTTTTTGAGTCTTATTCCATCACAAATCCCAAGACAATCGGATTTGGACTCCAGGACTTTTTCAAGAACGGCTTCCATCTCTTTTTTCAGTATCTCTGATTGTTGGGATTCCATATATGAAATAGTTTCCTTATCTGTAAAATCTGTCTGGGACTGTATTTCGCCTAAATTGCTTTTAACTTTTGTTTTCAGGAGAACTCTTTCAAGATTATCACCGTTAAAGTATGGTATAATTTCAGTATTGCACTCGATAATTTCAAGAGATGCATCCTGGCCTGTTAAGTCTTTAACGTTGACAATAGATGACCAGATGGTATTGGTGATAAGATTTAAACCCCGTGATATGTCCGGGTTTAAATAACCTGCCAGTTTAAGTTCGCTGAATATTGCATAACCGCAACTTTCTATATCCTTTACTTTCTTTCCGTTATCACCCTCACGATCTGTTAAATATATGCAGGGGACACGGGCAGATGCATGATGTATATCAATAAACCGGATTAATTCATGAATTTTCATTTCCTGAGAGTTACTCAGCAGTCTGAGATTATTACCCAGGCTATCCAGTTTATCAAGAATATAGTAGCTTGATTGATTGAACTGCTCGATTAAATCTTTGGCAGTTGAGCCTTTTACTACATATATTTTGGACTCAATGCGCATTTCATGATCCCGTGTGAAAAAGTCAATATATTTAGAGATATTATCTCTTGCAGCTTCCTCTCCTATAAGGAAATATTCGGTATGGCCCCAAAAAATTGATTTGTTGCTGTGGGTTTGAATATTTCTGGCAGCATCGAAAAGGGTTTCCCCTCTCGCAGATAAAACCAAAGCCTGTGCTTTTTGGCTGCCAGTGTTAACTCCCATGCTTTCTGAGTTATCCTGCCCTTTTCCTGCTTCAAGATTCTTGCTTGCTACAGTTACCATACAGTCATTAGGGCCATCTGCCACTTTATCAATTCCAATAACTTGAACCAACTGCAATTCATTTATTTCTTTCCTTTCAGGCAGGAAGCTTTTTTTACATGCTGTAAAATTCACAAGTAAAAGGATAAGTATTGCACCAAAGATTGTTTTTCTCATATCATCACCTATTGCTGACGTTTTTTATTTAATGTCTTGAGACTTGACGGTCGTTTTCTCATATAGTGCAACGGTACCCGGATGATGGTATCATGTGCTATATCCTGTCCTTCATTAGCTGCAAAGGGAGTAAAATATGGCACGCCGTAAGTTTCCAGTGAGCTTAGATGATGTATAAGCAGCAATACACCTAAAGATAGTCCATACAGGCCGGCAATGGTTGCGAAAACTAAAAACAGCAGTCTGAAAATCCGAAGAGCATTTGAAAAATCCTGATTCGGCATGGTAAAACCCGCCATACCTGAAATAGCAATAACGACTACTGCAGTAGGTGATATAATTTTAGCCTGTACAGCAGCCTGCCCCACTACCAAAGCTCCTATGATTGAAATGGTCTGTCCGATTGTTTTTGGCAGTCGAAATCCAGCTTCAACCAATACTTCAAATGCCAGCAACATAAAAAATATGGAAGTGGATGTGGGGAAAGGCACCTCCTCCTTACTCCTGATTATGGATATGGCTAGTACAGTAGGTATCATTTCCTGGTGGAATGTCGTTATTGATATGTAAAATGCAGGGAAAATCAATGTAACCATTGCATTTACAAACCGTAAAGACCTGAGAAAGGAGCTTATAATAAAGTTCTGGGCATAGTCTTCCGGAGCCTGAAAAAACATGTTCAGAGTTGCCGGAATTATATAAGCTGTGGGCAGACCGTCAATCAGCAATCCTACTCTTCCTTCCAGGATGTTATGACAAAATTTGTCGGTTCTTTCAGTGTTCAAAACTAAAGGGAATATAGTGAGCTTATTGTCTATTAGATATTCTTCTATGCTTCCGGCAGTTGTTGCTCCGTCAATTTTTATGCTGTCCAGACGCTTAAAAACTTCTTCCACAATTTTTTTATTTGTCAGGTTTTCTATATAGATAACTGCAATAGGTGTTTTTGTTTGATACCCGACAAAGGTTTCCTTTATGCGTAAATAAGGTGTATGTATTTTTCGGCGCACCAATGACGTATTTACCCGGAGGACTTCAATAAAAGAATCCTTCGCTCCCTTCAGGGCACTCTCGGTTTGCGGTTCGCTGATAGTTCTTTTTTCAAACTCTTTAATATCAAATGTGATTGCTTTTTTCACACTGTCAAATATTAAAGCAACTGAGCCTGATAATATGTCTGAAAGTGTATCTCCCAGATTTGTCCGGAGTTTGCGTGTGGCGTGATATACCGTACCATGCTCTATAAGGTCTATAATACTGTTGAAATCCCTGGCCTCTTCCAGTACTTTTTCCTGGGACAAAGGCTTTAGAACATCGTCATTAACTATCTTTGTATTTACCAAACCGTCGACAAAGACAACAGTAACCGGTAGATTGGGACAGCCATTTATATAATGCTCCTGATAAATAATATCGCTGCAGTCGGATAATATGCTCTTAATATTTTCAGTAGATACTTCTTTATCCGTAAAGTCAACTTCTTCATTATAATTCTGTTTACTGTTATTTTTAAAACTACCGGACTTCATCTATATGATTTCTCCTATCGTAATTGTGTTTATATCTTCATATTAGCTTCAAAGGTGAATTTATCAGCAGTTAGCTGTGTTTTTCGCAATATATATTCAGCAGGCAGATACAGTGAAGTTACATAAATTGCTTTTCTAATGCAATATCTATGGTTACCTAACATGAAATAATTTATTCAAGGGTTTTCCGGGTGTAATGGAATTGATAGTATTTTTGATTTAGCACTCCACTTGAACTAAGTGTTTGTATACAGATTTTTGAAGGTTAATGTTGTTTTTGTTTTGATTTTATAAGATAATGTAATGATAGAAATAAGAAAAGAAACATTACAGTCTTTAAAAGAATAGAGGCCGAAACCATGGCAAATGTGGAACTGACAATCACGGTATTAAATTGACATGTGGGAATTGCTTACCTGGACCGGCTTATGTAAGTCCTATCGGCTGAAAAATTGACTTTGAAAGGATGAAATCAATGATTCAATTGAGAAAATACGAGGATTTTGTAAATAGGGTCAATGAGCTTGGATTTATGGCATTGTCAGATATTCTTACCGGTTTTCCATCTCTTTCAGGTGAGACACCCAAGGGCTGCTGGCATTCCGGTGACCCTGAAACTGACCCCTGGTGCTGGAAGGATAGAGTTGCAGAGGAAAAACAGCTGGCGTTTGGATGCATACTTGGAGGACATAAGGGGTTTATATCGCCACGGATGTACTCAATTTTTTTTACGGCGTTTCACCCGGAGGAATCTATGGAGGAAAGAAGGGAGTCTGGATGCGTAAGCCAGACTGTCTGGCAATTATGGCAGCTTTTTGAAAGAAAAACCATGCTGAATACCAGTGAAATAAGAAGAGAGATGGGAGTCACATTAAAAAAAGGCGGCAGTAAAGTCGACAAAGCCATTCAGGAGCTGCAGAAGCATTTTTATATTACTGTTGCAGGAAACAGGCGAAAAACTGATAAATATGGCAAACCTTACGGTTGGGCTTCAAATGTATACGATAAAGTAGAAAACTGGGCTCCCCGGGAATGGATGCAGAATAATACCGGCCTAAGCTGTGAAGAGGCAAGGGAGAGGATACTTGATATTGGCATTGCAATAGGCAAAAATATCAACCGCAAAGAGTTGGCCAGGGTATTGGGTATAGTATAACGTTGAATAAAAAGCAAAGTATGAAAGCTTATCCTGACATAAAATATATTATTTGTTTGGACTAAAAGGGATGACATATTTGTTTATTCAAAATCTATGGGGAGACAATAATGATTGAGTAGGTTTGTTTTTGTTTCAAGACAAAATGAGAAGCAGGGGGCAGGTATGCAGCAGCGAATATATATAGAAAAAAGGGAGTAATAGGATAAGATATCAAGCAAATTTTCAAAAGCTCTTGTGGGCTGGATTTTGCTGTGCCTGAGCATCTCCCGGGTTGTAACTCCTGTCAGTACGAGAAAAGATTTGATATTCTGCCTGATTCCAAAATAAATGTCGGTATCCAGCCTGTCTCCGACGGTGCAGCACTTGTCCCTGCTGCAGTTGAGCCTTTTTATTACCGCCTCCAGCAAGTAATACTCGGGCTTGCCCATATATACAGGTTTTACTCCTGTTGCGGCTTCAATGCTGGCTGCTATTGAACCGGTATGGGGAACCACCCTGTCCCCGTCAGGTATGGTTAAATCATAGTTTGTACAGACAAAACCGGCTCCGTTTAAGATGAACTGTGCAGCCTCCTTCATTTTTTTATAATTGAATGAAAGGTCATAGCCTACTACTACACAATCCGCATCCTCGGTTACAACATTGATTCCTTTTTTGACCAATTTATCCTTCAAAGCGTCGCTGCCAATAAGGTAGATTCTTTTATAGGGACTTGTGCAAAGGAATTCTGCTGTGGCATCCCCGGAGCTTATGATATCGTTGCAACCTATGTGAATCCCCATATTGCGTACTTTCTCAACAAGAGCATTGGTGGAATTCCCGGGGCAGTTTGTCACAAGAAGGAATTTACGCCGGTTTTGCTGAAGATACCGGATGAATTCTCTTGCATGGGGTATCGGTACAGAACCGCGGTAAATAGTACCATCCATATCGATTAGATAAGCCAGGTCCTTAAATTCAGTCATTTGTCAGAGCCTCGTTTCATTAAGTATTTCTGTCATCTGTTCTATGTTTTCCACAACGGAATCATACCTTCGTACAGCCACACAAGTATAAAGGCTGTCCAAAAGCGCTATCTGCGCGATACGGGCTGATACAGCCTCTTTCATGAACCGGGCTTCCGAGGTGGAGGTCAATAGGAGGCTGTCAGCCAGTTTAGCAATGGGGCTTTCCAGATAGCTTGTTATGCATATTGTTTTTGCTTCTCTCTCCTTTGCAATTTCAATTGCTCTTACCGTATCCCTGGTACGGCCGGTATGAGAAATTCCTACAGCAACGCATCCTGAATCCAGCTTGCTTGCAGAAATCCTGCAGATATGAGGGTCGGTTGCAGCATAGGTGTTCAGCCCTATTCGCATAAAACGATAGTACGCATCCATGGCCAGGGTTGCTGAAGTTCCTACGCCATAAAACTCAATCCTCCTGGCATTTAATAAAAGTTCAACAGCCTTTGACAATTCATTTGGGTCAAGAACCTTAAGGCTGTCTTCAAGGGCCTGAATGCTTAATGCAAAAACTTTTGATGCAATTGCCGGATAGCTGTCCTCTCTGCTTATGTTTTCAAGAATTAATTCTTCCGGCTTTTTCAGGTTCTTTGCAATATTAATCTTTAGCTCGGTAAACCCGTTGAAGCCAAGCTTCCGGCAAAACCTTATGATGCTTGAATCGGCTACACCGGCTTTTCCGGACAACTGGGCAACGGTCATATTAACCGCCAACTCAGGCTGCTTCATGATAAAATCTGCAATTTTTCTTTCAGATTCATGCATGGATGGGTAAAGGCTTCTCATTATCAACAGACTGTTTTTTTCCATATAACCACCTATGGTCTTTTAAATTTTGATTCATCGTATACGGGCTGTGTCCAGAGCATTGCGCCATGCTCGCTGATTACCTGTGCCCTTACATACAACTCATTGCCTTCCAATTTGTATTCTCCGAATTCACCGGTCACTTCCTTAAGAATTTTACCGTCTTTGCCTATGAATAAATATTTGTTTTCCTTGACATAGTTGTCCTTGGATGTGGCAGACATTCGTATAGTACCGTTTTTGAATGCGAATTCATGCAAGATTAGTCCTGTGGATACATAAAAGCTTCCTGCATCAATGGATTTTCTTACGCTTTCATGTTTCTTTTCTGCATATATCATGTTCCATGATCTGGCCAGGTCATGCCACCTGTGAAAATCATCGCTTCCAAATCCCCAAACAAGTTTCCCCTGGGAAAGCAAAAAGTCCCATGTATCTGTCGCAAGTCCGGAACCGTTTAATCTGAAAATTACTCCATTAAATATTTCAATTCCTGTGTAACCCTTCATAGCTAAAAGGTCTTTCCAGGGCCAGTATTCTTTTCTCTGCCAGTTTGGATGGCAAAGAATGACGAAACCGCCCTCTTTCAGGCATTCGTTCACTGCAAACTTGTGAGCGCCTTCCACTGCGGTTTTATTTCCAATACAGAGCATGTGGGGATGGTTGCTGTATTCGTAGCCGTTTATGAGGATCATGTCGTACTTTTCCTGATATTCGCTGACATCGGTATAGATATCATGGTTTGATATTGTCAGAACATCGTATTTGGCATCTTTGTAAGCGGAAATCACATCATCAATTTCATTGGCACCGCAAGTGTTCGGTCCGGTACCGGCGTGGGTGTGGAAATTTGCTCTCAACCATTCTTCGTTTTTGTGCTTCAAGCTTTCGTATGGATTTGCAAACATAATATAGCCTCCTGAGATTGCAGTTAGTTCGATTAATGAACATAAACTGGTAATTGTACAATCAAATAATACACCATTACGGAATAAAATTCAATACAATTCCAAAAGGAAGAAATTATATTCCACAGCTAATCATGAAACTAAATATTAATGGTGATCTGGTAGTTTAGTGATAAATTGAAGTAAAAATTGAATGGTTTCATATGATGAGTCAGGCAGTATAGGGAGAAGGTACAGAAGGGGAGATGCTATCGGAACACCCTTTGCAGTCACGATTGATGATAACACTCTTGAAAAAAATACAGTCACAATAAGGGACAGGGATACCATGGAGCAAATAATTGTTGATGTGAATGAGATTGTACCTTATGTTAACAGCAAATTGGATTTTAAGTATTTATAAAAGTATTTGCAAGTTATATAATTAAAACAATTGAAATCTAAGGAATTTTATATATTTTGCTCCAGGGATTTTCAAAATCTGTTTTTGGCGGTGTACGGCATGAACAAAAATATCCATATGGCAATAGCTGAAAAAGTGGAAGAAATTAAAGATGATGTTATAAACACCCGCAGGCATCTTCATATGTATCCCGAGTTGCCGGGCGAGGAAAAGGAAACCAGCCGCCTTGTGGCAGAAAGGCTTGAGGCGTTGGGGCTGGATGTCCGGACCAATATAGGTGGCTATGGGGTTGTCGGGATATTAAAAGGTGGAAAGCTGGGAGCAACAATAGCATGGCGTGCCGATATGGATGCTTGTGCCATACAGGAAGAAAATGACAAACCATATAAATCGCGAATTAAAGGTGTGATGCATGCATGCGGACACGATGCCCATACAGCAATTGCATTAGGCATGGCTGAGACTCTGTCGTCAGTTAAAGATGATTTATGCGGCACTGTCAAGTTTATCTTCCAGCCCTTTGAAGAGGGCACGGAAGGTGCCATGAGAATGATTAAAGACGGTGTTTTGGAAAACCCCCGCCCAATTGCAATTTATGGCCTGCACCAGGGCAGCCTGGGGGCTGATCAGAGCTATATGGAGTCCGGTGCGGTAAACATACATTATGGGACTGCTCTCTTTGGACTTGACAGATTGGATATCAATATTAAGGCTGTAAAACCAAAGTTCAACTCCTGGGCGGAACAGGAGCGTTTCATATACAAGATCAGCAGAATTAACAATTATAATATAAAACAAGCTGAAAGGGATATCCATAAAATAATCGATTTTAAAATCCTGAAAAAAGAGGGAAACGATGAGACCGGTGAAATTAGGATTCAAGCCCAGTTCAGATATGCCATGCAGGAATACCGGGATGAAATCAGAAATGAACTGGCGGGAATTATTGATGAGTATATAAAACAATCAAAGTCTGATGTAACGGTCAATTATGTAAAATCAATTCCGCCGGTATACAATGATGAAACCGAATGCAAAGAAGCAGAACTGATATTGAGGGAACTGATTGGCGACAATGTAATCCCTATCCTGGAGGAAGTACCTCCCCATGGGATAGATGATTTTGCCTGCTTTCAAAACGAGCTTTCCGGATTGTTTTTCTTTTTGGGTTCAGCGAATTTGGAAAAAGGGATAAAAGCATGGAATCATACACCTGGGTTTGATATTGAAGAAGACTGCCTGGCGTTCGGTGTAAAAACAATGGCATCTTTTCTGGTTGAAGTATTATATAGCAAATCTTCAACCGGTAAGTGGCCTAATTGATATACATTTACTATCCTTTATAGAGCTTCTTTAAATCCACCAGTACTAAATTATCCATACCTGCAGCAGTATCTTCCAGTTCCCTGGTGAATCCGTTTTTTGAGAACAGGAAATAATACTTGTTCTTAAACCTCTTAAAAAGCAGAGTTTTTTCGACAAGCTCATTGAAGACACTTATGCCGGCCGGCTCATTTTTCCACTTGCATTCGCCGAAAATTGCGTTATCTTCACCAATTGCGAGGATGTCAATTTCCTCCTGCCTTTTCTTATTTGGATTATTTCCCCACCATCTCCCGATTCTCCCAAATACAAAGGGTAAAGAGAGCTTGCTGTTTTCTCTCAAAAGATATTGAATGCAAATCTGTTCAAAAGCTTGTCCCATGTAATCTGGCAGCTGTGGCGCTATTGATTTGTCATATACAATATCGGCCAGACCCGTGGCTATACTGCTCATATTGTTCGGGATGAACCGGTACCAGAAGCGAAACATCTGGTCGTCCCTGAATTGTTTTCAAGTATAATCTAATATATTTCCCGGACAATGTATGATGCTGTTACAGTCCGAAAGGTATGATGATGCTGTACTGCAATTATTTTCATATTATTATCTATTTATGATATACTTAAAGTTAATTTGCGTAATTTACACGAGAGGGATAATTTGTATGACTTTGTGGGGAGTTTTCATCAGCGCTTTTATGATAGGATTTTCAGGAGCGATGATGCCCGGGCCGCTATTGGGGGTCGCCATTGACGGCAGCATTAAAAAAGGATGGACAACAGGTCCTCTGATAGTATTGGGCCATGGAATTCTGGAACTTATATTGGTTGTTGCCATGACACTCGGGCTTAAAGATTTCTTTTCCAATGCGACGGTTTCAGGATTTATTGGTTTATTTGGCGGAGCTTTTCTGGCGTGGATGGGATATGGAATGGTAAGGGCAGGCATTAACAAGTCCATTTCATTGGATAGCCAGGGAGCGAAAAACAGAACAGGGATGAAGAATCCGGCTTTAGCGGGGGCACTTGTGAGCGCCACAAATCCTTACTTTATACTATGGTGGACATCAGCCGGGATGGAATCAGTTCGCCAGTCATACGCTTTGGGCCGGGTTGGCGTATTATGCTTTTTCGTTGGACATATTTTATCAGACTTTGTATGGTATTCCGCAGTCTCCATAGCCCTTTCCAGGGGGAAAAAGCTGATAAGCGACAGGGTATATCACTGGGTTGCCTTTTCCCTGGGTGTATTTATGATGGCATTTTCAATATACTTCATGGGAAGTGGTTTAAGAATGCTTCAAATATATTGATATTGATGGCTTTCTGTATGCAGCATCTTATCCTGAAAAATTGAGAAGATTTTCTGCGAAAAGCTTTGCAGATTCCATCCCCGGTAAATATCAAATATGTTTGAAATACACGCTTACTCATAAAGACCATGTAGTCCATTAAGGGTTAATTAACTGGTTCAAGTTAAAACAAATGTTCGAAAAAATATTGTTAGTTTTTTTCAGATATTATATAATGTATTAGTAACAAAAAATTGGTTCAAGCTAAGTCGTTGCATTCGTCAGTCTAAAGGATCTCAAGCATATGTTGTTATAAAAAGATTAGCGCCGCAGTTCCGAAAGTTCTTTAAAATACCCAAAACGATTGATATTCCTGTGCAGGTTACTGTAAAACAGACTCTGGAATTGTGAATGCAAAAGTGGGGGTGTCAAATGTCAGAAAAGTTTGCAAAAGGAATGAGTATGTCCCAAAGAAACTTAAGCTACCTGGAGTTTATGAAGGATATATTTGAAGTGTCTGCTGCCTGCAACGTAAAAACATATATCTGGGGCGGGTTTACAATAGATATCTTTGAAGGTATGTTTTTAAGAGAACATGGGGACCTGGACTGCTTTGTTGAAAATATGATGCAGGTTCTGGACCAACTGATGCCTGAATATAAAAACAGGGGCTATCATACTGAATTTATCAGCGATTTTAACATGCTGAAGATACTAAAAGGTGAGCAGCATGCAGCTTTCAACCCGCTTGATATAGACGGGACTGTTGCAATGTGGAGACATATCGGCGACCAGGGAACAGTATATTTTCCTTATGATTGGCTGGACAAGGAACCACGGAGTTTTTACGATATAAAGGTTTATACTTCCGGTTTGTGCTTTGAATATGGATTCAGGAATATTGTAAAATATCTTAATCCATTATGGAAAGAGCGTGAAAAAGATCGGGCTGCCAGGGAGTATCTTGAAAGAAAAATTAAAGAAGAAGGGCTTGACGCTAAAGACATATTAAAGCACATATGGAGTTACAACCCTTTTTGGATAAAGAAAGGATACAGTCCATTTGACAAGCCAACACTTGTATGGCCTGGAAGCTGAAGATGTGCACTTTTGAAAAAGAATTATATTAGATGAGCTATATGAATTGGGCGGTAGGAAAAGATGGGTAATAAAAGAAGTAAAACACTATATGTTTCCGATCTTGACGGAACTTTGCTGAGAAGTGACCAGAGGATATCCGGCTACAGTTGCTCTGTCATCAACTCTCTCGTTGAAAAAGGAATGAAATTCACATATGCCACTGCTCGTTCCATTGTTACCGCAGAAAAGGTTACAGAAGGATTAAACGCAGCCATGCCCTTAATCGTCTATAATGGTGTATTTGTTATAGATAATTTAAGCAGAAAAATACTTTGCTCAAACTTTTTCACAGAAAGTCAATCTTGGGCTAAAAAAAACAGCCATTGAGAAAAGACCTTGTGAGTTTGTGATTGAAATGCAAAAAAACTGACTTAAAAATATGCGTAATTATAAAATTTTGCCGGGAGGTATATGTGTGTTGCAGGAGAAATTTAAAGCTGTTGATGACTATATCAAGGAAAGGGTTGGAATAGAGGACCAAATACTGATAAAAACCAGAGAATCAAGTCAATATTCCACCATGCCCGGTGCAGATATTTCTGCAAATCAGGGAAAATTACTTTACATCCTTGCCAAATCCTGCTGCGCAAAAAACATCCTGGAGCTTGGTACACTTGTCGGCTACAGCACGATATGGCTGGCCAGAGCCTTGCCGAAAAGCGGCAAAATTATTACCGTTGAATATGAAGAGACAAACTATAATATTGCCTGCAGGAATATAGAAGAAGCAGGTTATAATGATATAGTCACAATAATCAGGGGCAAGGCATTGGATGTATTGCCCAAAATAGAAAAGAATCATTTATATCCCTTTGATTTTATTTTTATTGATGCAGATAAACCTCCATACGTAGAGTACTTAAAGTGGGCAATCAAACTTGCCAGGAAAGGTTCAATTATTGTACTGGATAATGTCATTCGCAATGGTAAGATTTTAGAGGTTGATTCATCTGATCCTAAAGTTATTGGCGTGCAAAAATTTAACGATTATTTGAAAGAGTGTAAAGAAGCTGATTTTACAATTCTTCAGATGGTTGGAGAAAAGGAACATGATGGAATGGCAATAGGAGTTGTGAAGTAGTTAAACGCTTCCCCTGTCATTTCATTCACACTTGCAGATTTATCATTGTTTTTCAATCCGGTGAATATATGAAATGCATTGGACAATGAACCGCTGACAGTAATTTTGAGAATTTCAGGATAAACATAATAATGGTTGCCGGAAATTCACGGTTGAGTAACGAGCCAACCTTATGGGGGAGAGGTGCGAGTGGGCAAAGAAGTAAGTGCTGTTTGGGTATTGGATGATGCAACCAATCAAAAATTAAACGAAATAAGAAAAGTTTTGTATATATTTGGCATAGAACCCGGTCCTGTCTATGGACATATTACGTTTGCGCATTTTTTGGATGTTGATGTGGATGAAATTCTGGAATATACCAGGAGGTTTGCAGCGGGGAAGAGTTCCTTCCACATCAATTGCAACGCTTTAGGTTATCTTTCAACCAATTGCATAGCCTGCATACCTTCCACTTCAGGGAAATTGCTTGAATATTATGAGGAATACCACCGGGAATTTGATTCATATTGCAATGTTTGGACAAAAGCTGAAAGTGGATTGTGGCTGCCTCATATTTCACTTTTTTATAGCGAAATAATAGATATGGGGAAGGTACTTGGGGAAATGGCAAAAAGATTTGTACAATTCAGCGGAAAGATTGTCAGGTTGGAGCTTTCTATAGTAAATGAAAGTGGTTTTGATATAATATATTCTCATAAACTGGACTAATAAACGAAGAAAATAATGGATGTGATTTTATGGGACCAAAGTATGAAGTATTAAAACTAAAAACAGAAGATAACGCTGTCATTGAATTTGTACATATAAAAGGAGACGGCACGCCGATAATCCTTATACCCGGTGCGGGAGACGGCCTCAATACCGTCGGGAAATTTCCATACCCATATGTCCTTGCAAGAATGTACAAAAGATATACAGATAAACACAGCGTCACAATTATCAGCAGAAGGGAGCCTATTCCGGAAGGTTTTACGGTAAGAGATTTTGCAAAGGATTATATCCGGGTTATGGATGAACTTGAAATTGATATGGCACACATTGAAACAAATTCAGGAGGAGGCCCGGTGGGGCAGTGGATGGCAATTGATTCTCCAGACAGAGTAAGGAGCCTCGTATTAGGGGCAACAATGGCTCATGTGGATGACAGCTTGAAAAGGATTCTGATTCAATGGCTGGAATGGAGCAAAGAAGGTCAGTGGCATAAACTTCATGTGGACAGTTTTATTAAAGCCTATACGCAAAAATACTATAATAAATTCAAATGGCTTTTTCCCATGGCCCGTTTTATGCCCAAACCTGAAAATCCGGACAGAATGATAAGACTTCTGGAGGGACTTATAAATATGGACAACAGGCCTTATTTGAATAAAATCATATGCCCGGCTCTTGTAATAGGCGGAGATGCTGATGAAGTAACAAACCTGGAACTTCAAAACGAGATGGCAAGCTTAATACCAAATGCCAAACAAATAATAATACCGGGTGTTGGGCATGGTGCGAGCCAGGAAGCCAGCAAAGAACATTCGATGAATGTATTGTCATTTTTTGATGAAGTAGATAGGGGGACAATGTTATGAATAATTTGCTGAGGGAAATTGACAAGAGGTTGGATTCGATTAACTTTGACAAGCTGTGGAAGGGATTTGTCAGGTATGATTATGCGCTATATGATGATAAAAACGTCTATTTCAGTGATATAACCATCCCGGTGGATAACAGGTTTCTGGGAAACACCAGCATTGAGTATGACGGCAAGTACATAGCAATATGGAGTATAAGCGATGATGATATAAAAAACTTGGATGTTTTAGCAGCAAACATTGTCCATGAAATGTATCATGCCCACCAGCGCACGCTAGAGGAAAAGAGAATCTTTAATGATCTGGAGGGCCTAAAGTATCCATATGACTTTGAAAATTATAAATTGAGATATGCTGAACGGCTGCTGATTGCAAAAATGGCTGTAGAAGCTGATCTAAACAAAAAAGGCTCCCTTTTTGACAAATTTATTTCATTAAGACGTAAAAGGGAAAAGATAATAAATGACTGTATCAACTATGAAAAAGCAATAGAAACCTTTGAAGGCTGCGCGGAATACATGGCCCTGAAGGCCTTGAAAGTATTGTCCGTTAAAGATTTTGAGGAAAAAATAAATTTTATGTGCAATAACCTTTGCAAAACAGAGGACGGGGTCTTTGACACAAGAAGGCCGTCATATTTTACCGGTGCCTTAATCTGTCTCATAGCAGAGCAATTGGGACTTGATATTTTTGACGAGATAGGCAAGGCTAAGGTATATCTATATGACAAAGTCGCTAATCAATGGCTCAAGGATAAATTGCATGGTTCGTTTCATGATGAAGGCAGACTGTCTGATAAAATTTCGTTGCCAGATGAAGAAGAAAACCCATTTTTCAATGATTGCGTGCTTAAGCAGCTGTTTGAAAAATACATTGCAAATATAAAAATCAGTGTGGATAAAGTTATGCTTAATGAAAATGCGAAAAGATCAAAAGGTGAATTTATGATTTGCGGTTATGACCCAATGAACATGGTAAGGTATGATAATATGGTGTTGCACAAAAGATTCCTCTGTGTATTTGACAGGAATGAGAGTAAGTTTATCAAAGGCCCGGTGGTGGCTGTTTCCAGGGATAATGACTATACCAAATGTTATGAACTTTTTATAATATAAATAAACTATGCAGTATTTCTAATGATTATTGAAGCTGATATATTAATTGTGAAATGCTGCAGTGTGAATTCCCGCACCGAAACCTGGCTTTCAACTTCATATTGAAAAGTGGAGGACTCCCGCCGGGTTTTCTGAAAATCTATGTCAACAGGAGGCAAACATGGCAAAGTACCGAAAGGCGTTAAATGACTTGAAGGCTCCATATATCCAGCCGCTTGTGAAATTGATTGGTACACAGAGCAAGTCAACTCTGGCAAATTGGGCAGTTGATTATGCAGAACAGAATATATTGAAGATATGGAGAAAATTTTATCCTGAAGACCAGAGGCCGCAAAATGCAATAAACGCCGCCAGGGAGTGGCTGGCCGGAGCAATTAAACTTCCTGTGGCAAGAACGGCAATTCTGGAATGCCATGCCGCCGCCCGGGAAGCGGAAAAGAATCCTGCAGCGCAGGCGGCTGCAAGAGCGGTTGGCCAGAGCGCATCCACCATTCATTCAGCAAGGCACTGCATCGGGCTTGCGTTATACGGGGCGTTGGCGGTTGCGTATGACACTCTGGGAGCCGGTGCCCCGTGGGAACAGTTGGAGCAATGTGCTGCAATAGAGTGTGGCCGTATGCTGGAAGCACTTCGTGCCGTATCGGTTGCTGATGAACCAAACCCGGCGAAAATCAACTGGAAGTTCTGATTTTTATGCAATAAAAACGGCATAATCATATAAATGACCATGCCGTTTTATACTTAATTATCCTGCAAACCTTCATTCAGATTTAAATGCCTTATATATCCTGGTTGACATTATAACCGCCTGCTCGCATGTGGTTGTTGCATACCCTGCAGCTACTTCCGCAGGGGTTACAGCCTTTGGCATGAACTTACCTTCTGATCCCTTTATAATGCCAAGCTTGCTCATATATTTTACATGTTCCAGCGCCCAGGAAGATATGTACTCTTCATCGGTAAAGGTGGGTGCGCCTTCTGTTGAAAAGTCAGCATCGGGAACCATTACGCGAAGGGCCCTGCCAAGCATGGTTGCAACCTGCTCGCGGTTGGTTAGGGATTTAGGATCGAATTTATTGTTTCCTATACCCTGGATAATGCCAAGTTTATTGGCCTTCAAAACTTCGGGGTTGTTCGTATCGGTAAAAGGATTTGGCGACACTGGTTCGGCCTTTTTCCCGGTCATTTTTTCATACAGGAGGACTGCAACCTCTGCAAACTCTTCCCGGGTAATGGGTTCACTCATTTTATTCCTGATGGATTCAGGAATCAAGCCATATCCGGCAGCCATGTCAAGCTCGGGCTTTGCCCATTCGGAGGCACCTTCGTAGTAAAAAGCATTTCCAATGGTTACTAAATTAGAGAAATCAGAAACTATTTCCTTGTCCATCCAATCATCGACATATCCCCATGTTGTATAAAAATATGCACGAAATTGATAATTCTGCTCCTCTATCTTAAATGAACCGTCATCTTCATACTCTTCATATGGACGGTATTCATAGTACCCGCCTCCCAAATATTCAGCAAGTGACATGGATGTGTTCCAATACATTGAAGGCCCCTCATTCCAGTCATAATCATTAACCTTGTAATCAAACTGTATGCTGATTTCATCGCAGTTAATCCCTTCATAGGGCTCTTCGTTCTCAATTATATTTTGGTTAATTTCCCTTACACTTTCGGGTATGACAAGTGTTAAAGCAAAATATGGCAACCCGTCCTCATCATACTTAAGCTCGGCTTTCAAGTTTCGGGGAGTTTCCAGAGTAAAGGGAGCGTCTTCCTGTTCCATTGCGAGATCTGTGCCATAATCTGCTGTGCCTTCTTCGGCTGATACTGCAAAAGGTAACATGCTGATTACAAGAACTGCAATTATAAAAGATAAAAATACTTTTTTCATGGGAATTGCCTCCTAAATTAATTTTGGTTTGTTTATCAAACTTTTGAGGTAAAATAACATTATTTGCATTAATCTTATGTTAACATATTTTGCCTTAAGTGTGTAAACTATTTTTTATATAGTTTACATATTGCGAATTGCTCCTGCCTGGTAAAGCAAAACAGGAAGACATTCATTGCACCTTTTACCTCCCCATTCTCTATACTACCGAACCCTTTACAGCAGTGTTATTTTCTGCAC
>DUMO01000011.1 GCA_012839865.1 Clostridiaceae bacterium | reverse complement strand
GAAAATAGAGTACCCACCCAAGCCTACTACTGTAATTAAAGGTTTTTCCGGCATAAAATTTTACCCCAGTTTTTATTGTTTATTTTTGCGGTTTTTAAGCATCAATTATATCTATTTATAAATGTTTGTATTGTATAAATAATTTGCCTGACCAGGTTTGGATTCTATATATTAATTGCAATGCAACATGCCGGTTGCAAGGCAATTATTAAAACAAATAAATATAAAGCGTTCCTGGGCGATTGCCATTGCATACAGGGTTTATATTGATGCCATATAGAATCCAAACCCTGGTTTTATTAATGCAACTATTTAAGATATATACAAGATAATTTAAAAAATGTCAATGCGTAATTGTATAAAGCTTCAAAATTTGTTTTCGAGAGGGGATTATAAATGAATGATACCATGAAACCGGTAAGAATTCTAAATTATAAAAGGAGAAATGCCATTAAGGAGAATCTTACAGGTTATGCGTTTATTTTTCCGCAAATGTTGGCTTTTTTAGTTTTCATGGTGTATCCGATTTTTGAGGGTATAAGACTAAGTTTTTATGATCTTGATTTTGTATCCAACAGGTTCATCGGGCTGGATAATTACAGGGCGTTGATGCAGGACAAGATCTTTTTCAGCGCATTGACAAATACAATTATTTATATGTTTTTTGTAACTTTGTTTACGGTTGTTTTTGGATTTATAATCTCAAGCGCCATTTTCGACAAGAGTGAACGGTATATGGCATTTATTCGCGGTTCACTTTATTTGCCTGTAATACTTTCCATGGTTGTCATGAGTATAGTTTGGTCATGGATTTTGAACAACGCCGTCGGGCTTGTGCCGTATATCATGGAAACAATACTTGGAATCAAAAGGGTCAATTTTCTTAGTGATGAAAGGTTTGTCATACCGACGGTAATTTTTATGATCTGGATGTTTCAAATAGGCCAGGCAGTTATATTATATGTTGCCGCAATGTTGAGTATCGACCCAAGTATACTTGAGTCGGCAAAAATTGACGGGGCAAGCAGGGGAGTAATCCTGCGCAGGATACTTATTCCTCTTGTCCGGCCTGTAACACTGTATATTATAGTTTCGACACTTATTAACGTTATGCGTGCTTTTGCTGTAATTCACCTTATGACCGGCGGCGGTCCGAATTACAAAACTATCAATATGATGTATTTATGCTATGAGTATTCATTTAAATTTGGAAGAATCGGATATGGTGCAGCCGTAGGTGTTGTAATGTTTCTTGTGGTTTTTATCGCTTCAATAACCCGGTTTAAGGCTTTATCCGAGAATATATAAGAAGAGGGTGTTGGCTCAATGTGGGAAAAGCTGAAAAAAGCAGACAAGATAGATTTAATCCTTAATTTCTTTATTGTAATTTTTGCGCTGAGCAACGTATTCATCCTGTATTGGACATTCGCAAATTCATTTCAATATACATATACGATTGTAAAAGTACCTCCGGAGTTGTTCCCGATACGGCCTACCATCCATAATTTTACCAACCTGTTTGAGGGTACGAATGCATTGAAATGGACCTTCAACAGCCTGTTTGTTGCGGCCACCACAACTTTTCTTGTTGTGATTATGAGTTCTTTATCAGCCTACGGATTTGCAAAGCTTAAGTTCTTTGGGAGAAACACCTTGTTTTTAATACTGATTTCAACTCTAATGATTCCTAAAGAAATTATTTTCATACCCTTGTTTCAGACAACACGGGCTTTGGGCTTGATTGGTACATATTCAAGCATGATACTCCCAAATACGGCATTCCCTTTGGGCGTTTTCCTGATGAGGCAGTTTTATCAGTCCCTCCCGGATGAACTTCGGGAATCCGCCAAGATAGACGGGGCCAAAGAAGTCACCATATTCATAAAAATAATTATGCCCTTAGGGAAAGCCGGGTTGGCAGCTCTTGCAATCATGACATTTATAAGTACCTGGAACGATTATCTGTGGCAACTGATACTGACCACCAAGGAAAGCATTAAGACACTGCCTATCGGAATTGCATCTCTGCTTCAGATTATCAACCCTGACTATGGTTTGAGACTGGCAGGCTCGGTTGTCTCGGTTGTTCCAATGCTGGTTTTGTTCATTGCGTTCCAGAAGTATTTCACCAAAGGTATTACGATTGGTGCTGTAAAAGGCTGAATTATAAAAATCCCTGTATATACAATCAGCGCTGTCAAAGTATAAACTTTAAAATTTCTATTTAACAGGAGGACATCTGGTATGAAAAAGATTGGATTTATCGGACTCGGGAAAATGGGTTCGGGCATGTGCAGAAATCTTATCAAAAACGGATATGAGATGAGGGTTTATGATTTGAGCCGTGAGGCAATGGAAAGGTTCAAGGATGAAGCGACACCTTTGGAAGACCCTGTTGAAGTCTTTAGGCAAAGCGATGTTACATTCCTTTCATTGCCTTCTTCAAAAGAAGTTGAAGAACTGACGGCCAAATTCCTGAAAGCAGGTGTCGGCGGAAAGTTTTTGATTGATGCTTCCACAAGTTTACCGATATCAACCAAAAAAATATATGCCGAGTTTAAGGAAAAAGGTGGACATGTATTGGATGCGCCGCTTCTT
The DNA here is from genome assembly GCA_012839865.1 of Clostridiaceae bacterium. Classification (GTDB taxonomy): domain Bacteria; phylum Bacillota; class Clostridia; order CAYPLH01; family DUMO01; genus DUMO01. The sequence goes on along the minus strand of DUMO01000011.1, from coordinate 20,182 downwards.
GGCGGTCCTGCCGATGCAGTCAATGGAACATTGTTTGCCTTGATTGGGGGAGACAAGAAGGACTTTGACGAATGTGAAGAACTGTTTAAATGTTATTGCAGAAAATATGATTATGTAGGCGGCTCAGGCTCCGGTCATTTTGCCAAGCTCGCCATGAATTTCGTGGGGCTGGGATATACCGCAATATACGCCCAGGTATTCACCCTGGGAGAAAAGTACGGTATCAATCCAAGTTACATGTTTGATTTGATTGCTTCCAGCAACATGGACTGCAGGGTATTCAGATTCTACGGACCCAAGATAGCAAACCGTGAGTACAGGCTTGATTTTGCTCTTGAGCTTGCCCTCAAGGATTTTGGATATATCAAAAAATTGTACGAAGAGTACAATGTTCCGGCCTTTGTCCTGGACGGGATTCTGGATCTCCTCCGTACAGGAGTCAAAGACGGAAGAGGCTCCCATGATTACAGCGAGTGTGCGGCTGTGCTCAGGGACTATTTGAAACTGTAACGGTAAACTCTCTTAAGTTATATTGCCGCAGCTATACAATAGGCTGTTGACACTATAACACTTATAGAGAAAAATTCATTTGAATTATAATGCCAAAAGTATTTGGCAGCTTAATGAAAGATAAGTTCGTGCCGGGGTTGAATATGAAAATTATTCAACCCCCTGTATAGAAAAATATGATCAATTTTATCGCATGTGGAGGTTCAGATATGAATATTATTGAGTCTGCAAAAAGTGTTCCCGTAATTTATGATGCCGATATTTGCGTCCTCGGAGGCAGCTGCACCGGAGTGTTTGCCGCTGTGCGGGCTGCACGGCTTGGTGCAAAGGTTGTCATCGTTGAAAAACAAAACTCTTTCGGCGGAATGGCAACACAGGCCATGGTTAATATATGGCACAGCCTTCTTGACGATGCCGGCAAGAAACAGATCGTTGCCGGTCTTACCTGGGAAGTCATCCAGCGGCTGAAAAAAAGGGGCGGCGCAATAAAACCCAATGACGAGGGTGCAGACAGCAAGAACTATCATGTTTTGAACACGGAAGAACTTAAAATAGAACTTGATGAACTGATCAGGGAAAACAACATAAAACCTTACCTCCACACCTTTTATTGCGCGCCATATGTAAAGGATGGGGTTTTGGAAGGTGTATTTGTAGAAAACAAGGACGGACGGGGTGTGATTCTTGCAAAGCAGTTTATTGATGCAACGGGTGACGGAGACCTGTGCCATGATTTAAGCTTCAGGAGCTACACCAGGCCAAATATCCAGCCTCCCACCGCCTGCGCAAAAATCTACAAGGGCGCCCCGGATGAAAAGGAACTTATAAACAATATCGTGCTCCACAGGGAAGAATATGGCCTTCCGGAAGATTGGGGCTGGCGGGATATCATACCCGGCATGCCGGATATAAAGTATTATTGCTATATGCATATCTTCGGCGCAGACTGTTCAAAAGCCGATGACCTGACCTTTGCTGAAATGGAAGGACGAAGGCAAATCAGAGGATATCTTGATATTATGAAAAAGTATTGCAACGGTGGCCGGGAGGCAGCTCTTGTGGCTATAGGCTCGGCTTTGGGAGTCAGAGAGACCCGCCATTTCATTTGCAGGTACAGGATTAACGGTGAGGACATCTCTTACGGCAGGCCCTGCAAAACCCCGGTGGCCCATGGCTGCTATCCTATAGATATACACAGTGCAGACAGGCCGGGCATTACTTTCAGGTACCTTAACGGAACAGAAGTCTACAAGCAATGGGGGAAACCAAATATTGTAACAAAATGGAGAAACACCGATACGGAGCTTCCTCTTTACTGGAGCGTACCTTTTGAAGCAATTGTTCCCGATGAGGACAAATTCGGAAATGTAATGCTGTGTGGAAGAATGCTGGACTGTGATACAGAATCCTTCGGTGCGGTTCGCATCATGATAAGCCTGAACCAGTTGGGAGAAGCTGCAGGAACGGCGTCTTATCTGGCTCTGGACAGCCGGAAAAAGGTAGGCGATATTGATACCGGCAAATTAAAAAAACTTCTGGTTGCAGGCGGATCAGCTGATGTTTCGTAAATTGGTTTTATGGCAGTTGGTGGGAGATAAATTCATATGAAGCTTAAAGCTTAAAAAAGCCATATCAAGCAGTGCAACAAAAACATCCTATTATTTTATAAAAAGGGGGCATGAATTATGGAAGACAGAAGCTTTGGCTACTTATCCGCAGTAATCGATAATCTGAAAAAAGTAGAACAAGAGCAGTACGAAAACATCAGGAAAGCTGCGGAACTCATGTCTGACGCCATCATAGCCGACAGGCTTATCAGCGTATATGGAGGCGGCGGGCATACAACACTGGTAATGGGAGAGATGTTTTTCAGAGCCGGAGGATTATGCAATATCAATCCCATTATGGAAACGGGGTTGTCGGTCTTCAATCAGGCTCTTAAATATCTTGAGCTTGAAAGGGCTGAAAACTACGGGGATTCGATTTTAAGATACTATAGACTTCAAAAAGACGATGTTTTGCTGATTTTCCACAATATCGGCATAAATGCAGCCACGATAGATGCAGCAATTGAAGCCAAAAAAAATGGTGTCAAGATAATTGCAGTATCAAGCTCATACTGGCAGGAAAGCATTCCCATGGATTACAAACTGCGGCATTCCTCCAAAAAGAATTTGTTTGACCTGGTGGATGTAAAAATAAATGATTACAATCCGGTTGGAGATGCTGCCGTTAAACTACCCGGGTTTGATACTCCTATTGCTCCGATATCGAACATTGTGCATTTCTATATTGCCCACCGTCTCGAAATCGAAACAGTGAAACAATGCCTGGAAAAAGGGTATGAACCTCCTGTTTGGCGCAGCGCAAATATTCCCGGTGGGGATGCGTACAACCAAAAATTTATTGAGAAGTATTATCCAAGGATTAAAATGCTTTAAACAATAAAAACCACAATGGAAAACAGCAGAGAGGGAGTAATGCGTATGGATATTAATAAAATAAGCACAGCGCTTGAAAACATGCTGAATAAATATGAAATTCCTGAAACAAAAATTATAGGTGGAAATGAAGGCAGCCTGATTATTGAGCACAAGGGCAAAAAATTCATATTTTCCTTATGTGACCGGAATTTTCCGAACAAACCGGAAGGAACCCCGGTGCCCCTGTATTTCTGGCGGGCAAACCGAAGACTGAATGAAATGAAGAATGTGCTGTTGACCGGCAATGTGAAGGATGTTGTAGGAATGAGAGCCAGGGCCATAACACCCAGGGATGGATTCTGGAATGTGGACCGCTTGATTGTTATGGTAGTGGACCTGGTTAAATTTTTCTTTGATGAAAAAATTGTCACGGTATTTTCAACGAAAATGGACAATAATTATTTGAATGCCATATTCTGTACCGAAAAGGGAATCAGAATAAGTGCTGAAATTGGTGAAATACCGCAAGGCAGCATTCCGTCCTTCATGTTTGAAATTATCGGGAGAAACGGGGTAGTCACCAACCTGCCGGTAGACGCCCAGGTCAGCCAGCATTCAATTTACGTTTCCGGGGATGGCAATGTCAAAACTTACACAGATACCGACTTTGAATTGTTCGGGTTATCACAGCCGGAAATCGACTGTGTCCGGTTCATAATGTCGGTTTGCTCCGGGAAAGATTCTTTTGAAGCCCTCCAAAAAGACAAAAGTTACATTAATGATGTTGTCATTGCGATTATCAATTCAGGAGAGCATGAAGAAAAAGTAAAAGTAACTTTCAGCGAGGGAGGGAATAAAAATGCGTAGAATTAATGTTGCCATATCTTCTCTTACACATGCCCATGTCAGAAAATATTACAGTACGCTTTTTACCAACCCGAAAATCAATTGGGTTGCAGTATCTTGTGAAGATGAGAATATATCGAATCATTTCAAGACCCTTGGCTATAATGTGCCGGTATACAAAACACTGGATGAAATGCTCAAGACCCACCCGGAAATTGATGCAGTTGTATGTGCATCGGATAACAGCAAGCATCTGGAGGAGTTTAAGACCTGCTGCAAATACGGTAAACACATACTTTCCATGAAAATTCCGTCCTTCGACCTCGATGAATATGACAGAATGATAGAGCTTGTTAACCGTGCCGGTATAATTTGCCAGGTTGAGCTGGAGCTGCATTACAACCCGGTTGTCAGCCGAATGATGAAGCTAATCCAGGAGGGGGCTGTCGGTGAAATTGTATCCTTTAATGCCACCAATATAACCCTGTCTCCTGTCTGGGCTTTTCCATGGCAGGGAAAACCGGAGCTGTCCTACGGCAAAAAGATGAAACTGAAGGAAAACGACAACCGCTTCAGGGGAGGCGCTTTGTCAGACCACCCGCATATTTTTGACCTGGTCAGGTGGGCAACGAGCTCCGAATACAGATATGTTTATGCTGAAGCCGGACACAACATACGAACGGATTTATGTGAAGAGGATCTGGTATATGTAATTGGTGAAATGAATAACGGCACCAAATTCATACTCGACCCTTCCTGGAGCAGGCTGGAGGAACGCCTGAAGATTCCCGGACCAGGCTGGGAGGTTTACCCGAAAAGAATGGAAGTAAATTTTGTCATTATAGGCACAAAGGGTGTTTTAATGGCTGATGCCTTCGGACCAAACGTATATTTCAACGGCGGACCTAATAACAGGTATACCGTTCAATACACCTATTTCGATGAGTGGATTGGCATGATGGATGAATTCTATTCCTGCATTGTCGAAGGAAAGCAGCCGAAAATAAACCTGGAGTGGCATAGGGGCACCATTGAGGCAATGCAGAATTGTTACAGATCTATTCTGGAGGAGCAACCGGTCTTCTTTGGAAAATAGGCTTGCAACCTTGCGCGTTGCATTACCGGTAGAGTAACGGTGAAGTTGCCGGTGGGTGAAACAACATTATTTGCATTGTGAATTGCAACAAGCAACTGAAAAGGAGGCGATTAAATGGCAATCAGGCAAACCGGAATAAGTTACTACGGATTGAACTATGTAGAACATGCAGAAAAAGATTTTCAGGAGATGCTGGAGCACGGCTGCAATACTGTAATTCTGGCGATAACGGAATTTGACATGAATTTCTGGTATCCCTCCATACCCCAAATAGTCAAAAAGGCAAAGGAAATGGGACTCAAAGTATTGCTGGACCCCTGGGGAATAGGTAAATATTTTGGTGGTGAGCAGGTCAGCTTGTTTTTGCAGAATAACATAAATAACAGGCAAGTGTCGGCAATGACCGGGGAAAAACTGCCTGCCGCCTGCTTCAATACCAATTCCTTCAGAGATTATTTTCAGGATTTCTGCCTGAAGCTTGCCCGGGATACGGAAGCGGACGGGTTCTTTTGGGATGAACCCCACTATGCACTTCCGAAATCCTATGCGTCCATTACCGGTGGTGCCGGGGAAGACTGGACATGCAGGTGCGATGTATGCAAGAAAAAGTTTTTTGACTACTATGGGTATGAAATGCCCAAAATGATGAATGACGACGTTAAGAACTTCCGCTGGAGGGAAGCCTTGTTCCTGCTGGAGGATACCTCAAGAAAGATAAAAGAAATTGACAAACGGTATGAAATCACCATGTGTGTGCATGCCACCATAAATACATATTATGTAACCGAGCTGAGGGGTTACGACAAATGGGATATGGTAGCTGCATCACCGTATTTTGACGTGTTTTCAACGACCATCCTCAATTGGGAACTCCCCCTTACCTTTTTTAAGGAAATTACCCGCCGTACTGTGGAAACAGCCCAAAGATATGGCAAGCAATCCGAGCGGTGGATAATGAATTATTATAAACAGCCGGAAGATTTCAGCATGATGGATAAGATAATAGATTTGTATGATTCGATGGGAGTGGACAGAATTGCTGCCTGGACATACCGGGGCGGCTACGGTACCGTATTGGCAGCGCCTGATGCATTGAAGCTTTGGGACAGGCTTGGTGAAAACTACAAGAGAGTGTTGAAACGCCAGTAAATAAACGCCTGTAAAAGTATACGCCATAAACCATACAGGTGTAATAAGGCATCCTTCCGCCTTCACAATCCAAAAGAAAGGGAGGCCGGCGGGTTTCACACCAATGCAGGACAAGGAGATTTTGATTATGCAGAAGCCAAACATTATACTTTTCAACTGTGATGATCTTGGCTATGGAGATTTAGGGTGTTATGGCTCTTTGGCAAACAGAACACCTGCAATTGACAAGCTTGCCAAAGAAGGTATCAGATTTACAGACTTTTATGCGGCATCACCTTTATGCTCGCCTTCAAGAGGGGCATTAATGACCGGGTGTTATCCTCCCCGTATCGGGTTTGCAAAGTTTGACAATGAAATTGTATTAAAACCGGGACAGGGCATAGGGTTGAATCCGGAAGAGCTTACGATAGGAAAGGTGCTTAAGGCCGGAGGATATAGAACAATGATTATCGGGAAATGGCATTGCGGAGACCAGCCAGAATTTTTCCCGACGAACCACGGGTTTGACCATTTCTATGGTTTGCCATACAGCAATGATATGGGGCGGCAACGCAGAGCATACGATACCCCAATGGAAGAACTGGATGAAAAATTTCCGCCCCTTCCACTTATATCAGACAATGAAATAATTCAGGAACAGCCTGATCAAAAAGCCCTGATTGAGCGGTATGTGGAGCAGGCGATAAGGTTTATAAGAAACAGCAGCAATAATCCCTTTTTTCTTTATTTCGCACCACTGCAAGTTCACCTGCCGCTGTATGCCCCTGACAGGTTTGTAAATGAATCCATCAATGGTGATTATGGGGCATGTGTTGAATGTGTTGACTGGGCGGTCAGTGTGATAGTAAATGAACTTAAAATGAGGGGAATTTATGATGATACCGTTGTGATCTTCACTTCCGATAATGGTTCAAGAGGGGACCATAATGCAAGCAACCATCCCCTGAGGGGAAGAAAGGGCACAACATGGGAAGGCGGACAGCGTGTTCCGTGCATTATAACCTGGAAAAAAAGGATTAAACCGGGGCAGGTATGCAGCAATATCGTGACAAACATGGACTTTCTGCCCACCTTTGCAAAATTTGCGGGTGTAAATATTGATGACGGCAAGGTTGACGGAATTGATATTAGCCCGGTGCTGTACAATGAACCCGAGAAGAAGCGAGAATGCTTCTTCTATTATTACACGGACTCGCTGGAAGCGGTCAGATTCAATAATTGGAAATTGCATTTTTGTAAGAATGGTGAACCATTTAAGGCATTGTACAATTTGGAGGAGGATCCCGGGGAAACGAGGAATGTGTATGATGGTTTCCCTGATGTGGTTAATAAATTAACGGCTTTGGCAAATGAGTGCAGGCAGGATTTGGGGGATTCCGCCACAAACACTGCCGGGAAAAATATACGTAAAGCAGGCCGGGTTAATAATCCAAAAAAGCTGACAAAGTACAACCCGGACCACCCATATATAATCGCCCTCTACGATAAAACAGAGGAAGGCTGAACCAGGGGGTTGGCTGCTCCCTTTGCCTTCTTCTGTTTCTTTACAGTGCCATGGGAACGGTTAAGTTGTCATAGGGACGGTTCTTTTGACATACTTTTGTGTCATGAGGATGGTTAATGTGAAACAGATTACTTCTCCGCGGATTGTTTTCATACATTCATGTGTGTCAGGCAAATGTCATGGATGTCTTAATAGTACAAAAACTAATCAAAGGCTTCTTTTATAGCAGCCATCAAAAATAAAAAAGCGGGTATTGCAACCCGCTTTTTTTCTGTGATGCGTCCGGTGAGCTCATGCTCCAACGGGTGTAAGTCCCGAATCCGCTTGGTAGTGGGAAGTGGGACAAGGGACCTGTCCCATATAAGACACAGAACCGTCCCCTGTCTTACCCTGTCTTATTTTTTGCACCTCTGTCCCACTTCCTACAGGGAGAAAATCTTCCCCGGGTTCATTATATTGTTGGGGTCGAAGGCCCTTTTGATTTTCTTCATGAGCATCAGCTCTGTTTCACTAACATGATTTTTCAGATAATCCCTGCGTTTTATTCCAATGCCATGCTCACCGCTCAACTTGCCTCCAAGGCTGTAAACGACTTCATACAGTTCCTTTAGCACTTTGTCCTCGGTTTCAAACCATTCCTCCATGGTCATGTCAGGGTTCTTAACCAATGTAGTATGAAGATTTCCGTCGCCTGCATGCCCGTAGGTGGGCATTTTAATCCCGTATTTGGCTGATATCTTTTCAATTTCGGGCATCAGGAGCGGTATGTTTGCTATTGGAACAACTATGTCTTCAAGACTTTGCTCCGGGCTGTATACCATGAAGGCCTCTGCAATGTTTCTTCTTACATTCCACACCCTCTCCTGGGTTGTATGGTTGTCAGCCACATAGACTTCTATTGCCCCATTCTCAAGGCACAACTCCCCTATGGTTTCCGCATCTGCTTCAACAATATCCTCTCTGGTTCCGTCCACTTCTATCAGCAGCATTGCTCCGGCTTTCTGGTAAGGCAGGTGCTCATTCAAATAATCGCATGTGGTATGTACCGACAATTTGTCCATAAATTCTATGGATGTGGGGACAATGCCGCCCTTTGAAATAATAATGGGAACTATTTTTATTGCGGAATTGACATCTTCAAACAGCACCAATAGATCAGTTGCGTATTTTGGCTTTGGGGAAAGCTTGATGATTGCCTTTGTTACGACTCCCAATGTACCCTCCGAACCTATTATAAGGCTTTTAAGGTCATAGCCTGTGACATCCTTGACGTTTTTCCCGCCCAATTCCACGATTTCACCGGTGGGAAGGACAACTTCCAGGCCCATTACATACTGGCCGGTAACACCGTACTTTATAGCTTTGCCGCCACCGGCGTTTTCAGCTATATTGCCGCCGATACAGCAGGATAACAGACTCATTGGATACCCGGCAAAGAACAACCCTTTGTCTTCAACCAGCCTGTTGATTTCATTTGTCACCAGGCCCGGCTCAACGACAATCATCATGTTCTCATAGTCTGTTTCTATCACTTTATTCAATTTTTCCATTGAAAGCAAGATACCGCCGTATATCGGGATGGCGCCGCCGGAAAGTCCGCTCCCTGCAGCTCTTGGGGTGACAGGGATAAGATGTTTGTTGGCCAGCTTCATTATTTCTGACACTTGCTTTGCATCTGTGGGAGTGACAACCACTTCAGGCATATGGGCAAATTCTTTCGGAGTTTCGTCATGGGAATAGTTTTCAATCTTTTCTTCGTCCAGCATTATATTTTTGCTGCCCAAAATATTCTCCAGTTCTTTTATAATTTCAGCATTTAAAGTATTGTATTTCATGCTTTTACCTCCTCATTCAGCTTTTTGATCAGCAAAGGCAGTACATCGAACAAATCTCCGGTTATGCCAAAATCTGATACTTTGAAAATGGCTGCATCCGGATCGCTATTTATTGCTACAATTATCTCGGAGGTTTTCATACCCGCCAGGTGCTGAATCGCGCCTGAAATGCCTACTGCCATATAAAGTTTTGGCGTAACGGTTTTACCGCTCAATCCGACCTGCTGGGGATACACAGCCCAACCCCTGTCAACAGCATCCCTTGAGGCTCCGACCACTCCTCCCAGCCTGTCTGCCAACTCCTGCAGCATGGCAAAGTTTTCAGCCTTTTTCATGCCCTTGCCGCCTGCCACAACAACGTCGGATTCCTGTATGTTTATGTTCCTGTCCTGGTCGTGTCTTGCTTCAAGTTTTCTGACCCGGTTGTCCAATAAGCTCCTGTCAAATTCTATATACCTGATTTTTCCGGTCCTGTTTGGGTCCAATTCCAGGGGTTTTGAAGATTTTGGCCTTACAGTTGCCATTTGAGGGCGATGCTGTGGAGTTTTGATGGTGGCCAATATGTTCCCCCCGATTGCCGGTCTTGTCTGAAGCAGATTTTTAGTATCCTTTTCAATATCAAGGTCGGTGCAGTCTGCCGTGAGTCCCGTGTGAATCCTCATTGCAACATGGGGCATCAGGGTTCTTCCGTTTACCGTGGCTGCAGCCAGGATAATATTCGGCTTCATTTCTTTTATCATGTCAACCAGTACATTGCTGTAAGTTTCAACAATAAAGTCATCAAGACTTTCGTCTTCTACAACCAGAACTTCGTCGGCACCCCTGAAAATCAACTGGTCAAGCTGCTCTTTATCTATATTGTTTCCGATTACAACCGACACCAGGGATTCATTTAACTTGTCCGCCAAAGCTCTTCCTCTTGAGAGGAGTTCAAAAGATACTTCTTTCAGCTTCCCGTTTTGGGCTTCAGCCATAGTCCATATATTTCTATAATCCATGTTTACCTCCTAAATAATTTCCTTGGTTTTCAAGAACTCAACAAGTTTGTTTACTGCGTCCTCCAACTGGTCCTCGTCCTTTGCAGAAAGCATTATGCCGTTTCTCATGACCTTTGGGGATTCAATTTTAACAACCCTTGTGGGCGAACCCCTCAAGCCTGTCAGATTTTCATCAAGCTCCAAATTTTCAGCTGAAAACACAATAAGTTCTGTTTTCTTGGCTCTCTGTTTGCCCCGCAGGGTGGGCAGCCTTGGGAAACTGATTTCCTTTACTACTGTTAACAGGGCTGGAAGGGGCATTTCAAGTTTCTCATAACCTTCTTCCAGCAGTCTTTCTACGATAATCTTGTCGCAGTCGGTTTTGTCAATCCTGCTTATGTAGGTTCCCAGGGGAAGATCCAGACAGGCTGCAATATTTGGGCCGACTTGTCCCGTATCGCCGTCTGTTGCTCTTTCTCCGGCTAAAACAATATCGTAGTTGCCTATTTTTTTGATTGCTGCCGATAAAATATAGGCAGTAGACCAGGTATCCGAACCTGCAAATTTTCTGTCGGTAATCAGCACACCCTCATCACACCCCATGGCGATTGCTTCTTTTAAAGCCTTTGAAGCCGAAGGAGGTCCCATGGTGACGGCAGTAACCTTGCCGCCATGCTCTTCTTTTAACTGCAATCCGACTTCAATAGCATATAAATCCAGGGGGTTGATAATGCTTTCAACGCCGTCCCTTACCATTGTTCCGGTGTTCGGATCCATTTTTACATTGCTTGTTTCAGGAACTTGTTTGATTAGTACGATAATATCCACTTATTAAGCCTCCTTAGAACTTTGATTTAGCTGACTCGAAAGGATATTCCGGAATCATTCGATTTGTTTGCCTATATATCTGAATGACAAAAATACTCCACTAAAGCATAAGCTGTTAAGAATACGCCATAAAATTGATTTTATCAAAAAGTATACGCCATAAAATAATTATAACATGAACGTGAAGAAAAAATAAGGTGGTTTGTTTTTGAAAAGGTATCAATCTTTGTTGCACAACCAAAAAAAAGCTATAGTATGAAAAGCAGAAGCAATTTATAAAAGTACTATTTTAAGAAGGAGGAACGTGTGATAAAGCAGTTGCTGTATCATGCTAATCACAATTATGAACAGCTCATGGCTCAATTTGGAAAATAAAAATGTTATTGTAACCGGAGGAGCTAAAGGTCTTGGATATGCCATAGTCAGGGAGCTTTTGGAAGATGGTGCAAATGTAGCAGTATGTGACCTGTATCCGGAATCACCTGAATTGGCAGACAAGGTCTTCTATGTTCAGGCAGATGTATCAAACCGCAACAGTGTAGAAGCTATGGTTCAAGCAGTATTAAAGCGCTACGGAACAATTGATGCAGTTGTGAATAATGCAGGTATCAGTATACCGCGTTTGCTGGTGGACGAGAACAATTTATACGAAATGGACGAAACTGCCTGGGATAAAGTCATGAATGTAAATCTTAAGGGTGTGTTTTTTGTATCGCAAGCTGTTGCAAAACAAATGGTAAGGCAAGGCTATGGAGTTATCCTCAACATGTCCTCTGAGAGCGGTCTGGAAGGAAGTGAGGGACAAAGCGCGTATGCAGCAAGCAAGAATGCTGTCAACTCTCTAACCCGCAGTTGGGCAAAAGAACTTGGGAGAAAGGGAATACGTGTTGTCGGTGTAGCTCCGGGAGTCCTGGAATCCACTAACCTCAGGACACCGGATTATGAGGCAGCTCTTGCCTACGCACGAAATATTACAGTAGAAGAACTGCGTTTAAGCTATGAAAAAACAAGCACTATCCCGTTAGGACGCATCGGTAAGTTGGCAGAAGTGGCAAATGTAGTAGCTTTTCTAATAAGCGACCATGCAAGTTATATTCATGGAGTTACTATAAATGTAGCAGGTGGAAAGACCAGAGGTTAAACTTTGTGTTTATATTTATTTGAAGAAAATTCAAAATACTACGTTCTGAGAAAATTCTAAGACAAAACTAACATCAATGTCTTAATTTAATACATTGAACCTATCCATATGCTGCTATATAATACCCATTGCATTGGAAGGTGCGGTGCCGGTCAACTTCAGCAAAGGGAGGCAGGACCCGGCTAAAAGGCGGTAAGCTAAAAAGGTAACGCATCAGTTTATTTTGGCAAAGGGAGTATTGAGAATATGGATAGTGCATTCTTGAATCCTGAATTTTGGAGGCATCTGGCCCTTAATGAACTTATACCTTACTGGTACAAAAATGCGCCTGATAAGGAGTATGGCGGCTTTTACACAAATTTGTCCCGCATATGGGAGCCTCTTGAGCCCTGGAGCAAATATCCGGCCATGATAAGCCGGCATGTATTTGGATTCTCGGTTGCATATCTTCTTTCAGGGGAAGACAAGTACATTGATATAGCCCGGGAGGGTGTAGACTTTTTATTGGAGCATGCCTGGGATAACTTATACGGCGGCTGGTTTGACCTGCTCCAGCGGGACGGAAAACCTCTGGAAACGACAAAAAGCATACCTCTCCAACTTTATACCAATGTCGGTCTTACCATGTATTATTTCACAACCGGTGATTCAAGGGTACTGCCCTATATATGCAAATCCATAGGTATTCAAAAAACCTTTGGCCATGATGAGGAGTTTGGCGGCTATTACCAGGCCTTGAACCGGGATCTCAGCGTCCTTGATTCATCAAAAAACAAACACGCCCATTATGGTTACGTAGGTTCGCTGCTTTTGAATTTATGGCTCGCGACCCGAAAGGACAAAATACTGGATTGGGAATGCGAGCTTACCGATATTACCCTGGAGCGCATGAAAGATAAAGAAAACGGCTGGATTAACGGGTATATGAACTCCCTGGACCACCGGTGGGAATTCAGCCCTTATATATTAGACAATAACGAATACATACATATCGGAGCGCAGCTTACTGCAGCCCTTTCTTTTATAAGGTTATATCAGCAAACCGGCAAAAAAACATATTTTGAGGAAGCATTGAAACTTGCCGAAAAGACCAATAAAACCGGCTGGGATGCAACCGGGGGCGGTTGGATTGAAATGGTTGAAAAAAAACCTCCCCATCGTCATGCACCCTTTACCCTTGTACAAAATTGGATTCAGAATTATGGGTGCTTTCTTCAGCTTCACCTGTACCATCTGACAAACAATACAGAGTATCTTGACCGTTTCATAAAAAGTGAAGAATTCTGGCACCGTTACATAAGGGATACGGAGTATGGAGGGATATTTGCTGCCGTATCGCCCGGGGGTGAACCCGACAGCGATGACAGAAAAGCCAGGCCGTGGCGCACAAGTTATCATGAAATGGAGCATTCTCTTTTGAACTATCTTTATTTGAGTGCATATCTCCACAAGCAGCCTGCGGTGCTTTATTTCAAGCTTGATTCTGATGAGCCTTCAAAGAAGTTTTACATTTCCTTGTTTGACGACCCGTCGGTAAGGCTGACGGAAGTGAAGGTAAACGGCCGGCCATGGCAGGATTTTGACCCGGAGGAGCGATCTTTGACACTGCCTGAAGGGAAAGGCTATCGAGTGGAAGCAAAGTTTTTGTAATCGGAGTTTGGTTTGAATTGAAAATAAGCGTTAGCGGGGCCGTTGGTTCCGATGATGGTGCTATAAGCGAAAGTGACAATGTGGAAAATAAACATCAGCGGGAAATAGTCCCGGTGGTGGAGGCTTTGTGATCAGCTGGCAGAATTTCAAACTAATCCTATGAAAGAGAGGAATCTATAAAATGGGTGGCTCTGTATTTAATATCGACAGCAACTATCTTGCAATCATAGAGAAGAAATTTCAGCAAAAGAGGGAACTTGCCAAAGAAAGGGAAAAAGCCCTGTTTGGAATATTCGACGGGGATTTGGCAGAGGATGAAGTATTGGCTTTAAAATTTCTTTATGCCTACATGTCCCTAAATGACCTTGCAGACTATGACGGAAGCATCTTTTTGCAGCATGTAAGGGAGACCTACCACATACGCAGGCTGGTTCCCTGGGGTGATAAAATCCCTGATTCAATATTCTTGCATTTTGTTTTGCCTTACCGGGTAAACAACGAAAATATTGAAAACTGCCGTGGTATTCTATTTGAACAGATTTTTGACAGGGTCAAGAATTTATCCATGAAGGATGCAATTTTGGAGGTTAACCATTGGTGCCATGAGAAGGCAGGATATATTGCCTGTGACCCCCGCACATCATCACCATTATCGGTTATCCGGAGGGCCATAGGCCGCTGCGGGGAGGAATCGACCCTGGCAGTGTCCGCCTTAAGGAGCCTTTGCATACCGGCTCGCCAGGTCTATACCCCCAGATGGGCCCATTGCGATTCGAACCATGCGTGGGTGGAAGCCTGGGCTGACGGTGAGTGGTATTATTTTGGCGCTTGCGAACCTGATTTGATTCTTAACAACGGTTGGTTCAGAGACCCCGCAACAAGAGCAATGCTTATACATACCCGTGTCCCTGGCAATTACCCTGGCCCGGAGGAGATTACCATCGCAAATGAATGGTATACCGAACTGAACCTGCTTAAAAATTATGCGCCTATTAGAAAAATCACGGTTAAACTGATTGATTCAAACGGCTGCCCGGTTCCTGACACAAAAGTTTATTTTCAGGTGTTTAATTCAGGCGAATTTTCCAATATAGCCGGGCTGACCTCGGACAAAAACGGGAAAGTCACCCTGACAACCGGACTTGGGGACCTGATGGTCCATGCAGCCGGGGAAAAAGGCTGGGGATACAAAAAGATAAGCGTTACAGAAGAAGATTATTTTGAAATCACCCTTTCAAAAGAAGCACCGGTTTGCGGAATATTTGAGCTTGACATGATTCCTCCCAAGGAAACCCATATTCCGCTGGAGGAGCCGTCAATTGAAGAAAAGCAGAGGCATGAAGAAAGGGTTAAGGAAGAGGCTGGAATAAGGGCGGAGTATGAAGCGACATTTCTGGCGGGGGACCTTGTCAATAAAGTTGCTTCAAAATTGTCACTGCCACAGGAGCGTATACAAAGTGTACTGGAAAAAGCCAGGGGCAACAGCTGCGAAATTGCAGAATTTCTCCTGGAAGAGACTCCAAAATACGGGGAACTGGCTTTGAAACTGCTGGAAAGCCTGGCTGACAAAGACCTTACGGATACATTCCGGCCTGTACTCAGGGATCACCTTTATAATGCGTCAATTTATCAGGGAAAGTTCGACGAGGAAATATACATAAACTATATTCTCTGTCCAAGGGTGGTCTGGGAGATGATTGGCTGCTTCAGGGAATTTTTTATGAAGGAATTTTCAAAGGATGAGGTGGAGCGCTTTCAAAGAGACCCTGAACTTCTGGTTATGTGGGTAAGGGACAATATACAATTGACTGAGGGCTATACCTGCTACAATGGCTCAGCTACGCCAAGGGGTTCCTATGAATTGAAAAAAGCCGACAGGCTGTCAAAGGCGATTACTTTTGTGGCAATGGCACGGAGTTTTGGAATACCAGCCCGCCTGCACCCGGCGGATAAAAGACCCCAGTATTTTATGAGCGGGGTTTGGAAGGATGCTATTCTCGGTGTTACCCAAAGCGGCTGCGTAAGCGAAAAATTGTCCAATGGTTCAGGTTTTCATCAGATTATGGAAGCAGGCACAAGCCCAATGGATACGGCCGACAACCGGCCGGGGAGGATTAGGATTGTCAGGGAGCCGGGATGCGATAGAAAGGTGAAGTATTTTACGGATTTCTCCATTGCCCGTTTTGATGAGAGTGTATTCAAAAGTCTTGATTATGAAGACCTTGACTGGGATAAACCGGAGAAAGCCATGGAAGTGCTGCCCGGGTATTACAGGCTTGTTACCGGAACAAGAACTTCTTTCGGGACAACTCTTGTCCGAATGACAATTTTCGAAGTTGAACCCGGAAAAACAACAGAAGTTGAGCTTTTCTTCAGAAAAGAGGAAGGTATTGCACCTGTCCTTGGGACTGCGTCTTTTGAATGCACTTTCGACATAATTAGTGCAAAAGGAAGTTCGTTGCATGAGGAAAGTAAAACTCCGGCAGCTTCAGGTACTTCGCAACAGGAGGAAACCGGTTTGAAGGCAGGTTTTTCCGGTAACGACGGGGCACAGGATCAATGTACGAAGCAGGCCAAAGGCTATTTGCTGCCCCTTAATGAGGCACTGGCCCGAAATAATCTTGTGGTGGCATGGATTGAGCCTGAAAGGGAGCCTTCAAGGCATTTGCTGCGGGAGTTGCGTGAGCTTTCGAAGGAATACGAACTGTGGGGAGGTAATATAATACTGAGCATCAATGGAGACAAGCCCGCTTCGGCATTCTGTGCCGATGTTTTTGAAAATCTTCCCCAAAAGACGCTTTTTAGCCAGGATAAGAAGAACGCATGTCTTAATGCATTATTGTCTGGCATGGATAAACCGCATAAGGTTGATTATCCCCTTGTATTTGTGATTGACCGGGGTGGAAAGATAAGGTATATTTCTGCCGGTTATAAATTGGGCATAGGCAGCGAGGTGCTAAAGACGCTGCAAAATATTTAGGGGGCCAGGCAGCGGATAGGATGCCTGTTGCTATATATGAAGCCGGCTACCGGCAAGGAAACCGGACACCTGGTAGAAACCCCGCTACCGGCAAGAAAACCGGGTATGGGGCCACAATAAACGTCCCCCTGGTCCCCAAAGTAAACCGCGCAGCCGCCAGAAGGCCGGGCAGGAGACCACAGGAACCGTCCCCCTGGTTCCGGATGAGAAATAAGCAAATTGAAATGCCTTGTTATCAAGTAATTTCACACACCTCCATTGTGGGGAATGGTATGGAAATTATCAGGATGTCAGGGCATTTTTTTATTGTATTGGTTTTAAACAGATTGCTATATGAACGAAAAGTATTAACATATTTTCTGGAGGATTTTTGAATCTAATGTAGAATTATTATTATATCATATTTAATTTTTCTGCCATTGGGATTTCTAATTTGTCAAACCGGGTTTGGGTGGAAAGGTGGGTGATTAGATAATTGGAAATGGAAATGGTAAAAGCGGTTTATGCTGAAATGAATATATTTGCACTGATAATACTGCTTGTGGTTTTTTTGAGCAGCAGTTATAAGGTGCATCGGTATACATATGAACAAAGAACTTTTTTGTGCCTTCTTATCCTTAATGCCGTACAGGTCACTTTGAGTACGGCATTGTTTATAATTGACGGTGCCCCGGGCAGGTTTATGAGGATTCTCAACATAACCTTTGATGTGATAGAATACATATTTACGCCTTTTACATTCTTTTTCTGGTGCTTGTATGTAAGATACCAGGTATACAGGGATGCCGGAAAAGCAAACCGGATAGTGCCGGTCCTGTTGATACCGGTGTTCATCAATTTTGTACTTACTGTTCTAAGCCCCATTAAAGGATACTTTTTCTGGTTCGATGAATACAATGTTTACCACAGGGGTCCTTTGTTCGGGTTTTATTCCCTGATATGCGTATCATATATGGTTGGCATACAGATTTTTATAATTGCAAAACGCAAGCTTATTACCAGAAAATATTTCATACCGCTTTTTGCATTTGCCCTTGTTCCGATATTGGCCGGAGTGCTGCAAATTTTCTTCTACGGAATTAAACTTGTGTGGACCAGCATGACGGTTTCGGTACTGATAATCTCGATGCACCTGCAAAACAACCAGCTTTATATCGACCACCTTACCGGCCTTAGCAACAGAAGGCAGCTTGACCGGTACCTGAAGGAGTATTCCAGGAGAAAGAGCAAGAAAAGTGATGGTAAATTAATAGGCGGCATAATGATTGACCTGGACTTCTTTAAAAATATTAACGATATATGGGGGCATGCGGTAGGAGACCAGGCTCTGGTGGATGCGGGAGAAATCCTGAAGATGAGCTTTGGCAAGGATGACCTGATTGCAAGGTACGGGGGAGACGAGTTTGTAATCATATTTGAAATTACGGATGTTTCAGAACTGATTGAGGCAGTCGACAGGATTAAAGCGAATATAAAGAAATTTCAAAAGGCTAACAAGGCTCCATATTTAATAAATTTCAGTATGGGTTATGACATATACAATCCCGAACAGGGCACTACCTGGCAGCAGTTCTTAAGCCATATCGACAGGCTGATGTACGAAAACAAGAAAGACAAGAGAATTATAGTATAAAAGAGTTCACGGAAAAAATATTTAACATATAGGAGCAAGAAGTCTCCCGCCTTTTAGGCGGCGGGAGTATGCCGCTCAGGCTATTTTGCAAAACAAATCCAACTGAAAGCACCCGGAGAAGAGTTCCCCCGGGTTTTTGATTTCTTTATTAATGCTATTATATTGTATTATTAAAGCTGATTGTTCATAAAACACTTATAACGTTCTGAAAAGACTCTCAGAATTCAATTCATATTAAATGATTGTTTAGTAACATAATTTCCTATATAATTTAAATATATATAAATAAAGTTATAGCATATATATTGGTATTAATTTCCAACTCACTTAAAAATGCAAGGATACGGACACAGACATTTCCTAATATAGATAATGATTGAAAGGCAGGCCTCAGTATGATAAATTTTTTCAAAGAAAAATTAGTGCTCAGGTCAAAATCTAAATACTCAGCTCTTTTCGAGTATTTAAAAACTTATATTATAATCATATTAATACTATGCATTGGGACGGGCCTTATATATGGATTGCTAACCCAATCTTTAAAAAATCAGATTATAAATGTCAACAATGTACTGCTGCAAAATACTTTAAGCTCGATAGAAAAAGAGTTTGCAAACATGAATCAACTGATAAGCCTGGTCAACTCAAATCCAAGAGTTGTGAGTTATCTTAATATGTCACAAAATGTGAAGCCGAATGCTGAAAGCTATAATGCTTATGAAGTTATAAAGGACCTGAATACATATGTATATAGTAATAAGTTTGTAAAAGGAATAAATATTTTTTTTAATAATGAAACAGTAATTACAAATGAATACAAAGCAGGATATGAACTTTACTTTAATGACTTGAATAAAACACAAATTGATCATAAAAGTATAATCAGCGAATACAATCATAGAAACCTGGTTTATGAAAGAGACACAGAGGGAAGTTTATGTAAGCTTTACTATGTTAATTCTTTGCCTGTTGGCAGTCGTAAAAATTGGAAAGCAACCGTTGTTATTGAGATGGATTTGGATATTATTTCAGCCTTCCTGCAAAATAACCAATTCACTGAAAGAACTGAAACTGTGCTGAGAAATTCTGAGCAGAAAATTATATTAACACATAATCCAATGACAGCAAAGTCAAATAATATAAATGCAATCAGAACACAGGCAAAGTCTGAAATACTTGGTTGGGAAATTGAATCTATAATACCAAAGACAGAATTTGAAGAAAAGTTAATGTCAATAAGAAGTGTAATAATTTCTATCCTTCTGCTTTCATTATTAGTAGTATTAATATTTGCATCTTATTTCGCTTACAGGCACAACAGGCCTATTGCAAGACTGATTGGGCTGGTGCATGAGGAGACGATGGATATAATAAAAGAAGATATATTCAGCCATATAGAAGAAAGTATCAGTAAAACAATTAATGAAAACAAGGAACTTAAGCGCAAGATAATGAAACAGACAGAGTATCTGACTGATAATGCAGTTGAAAAGCTTCTGAAAAAGGAAATTCAAAGTATAAAAGATTCAGAAAATATGATGGATGTGCCGTACATAAAATTAAAGTCTGCTAAGTTTGTGGTGTTTTCAATAAAATTGTATATTAACTCT
>DUMO01000010.1 GCA_012839865.1 Clostridiaceae bacterium | reverse complement strand
CAGATACTTATATTGATCCCCGGCTGCTGTGACAGTAAGTAATGAAGTTGCGAGCATTGCAACTGCAAGTACGACTGCCATTAGCTTTTTGAGATTCTTCATGCGATTTCCTCCTTGTAAAATTTTTATGGGGATACGGACTATTATTAAACAGGATCAGGTTTCGTCCTTAAACCCCCGGTTACAAACCTAACCCCTTGTGTGTTTGTCAGGGCAAGAGATTCCTGCCTTTAACACGTGACTAATTATATCATCGGGCATTTTGCCAGTCAACAAATGCCCCTTAAGTGTAAAGAAATTGTAATAGACTTGAAATAAACGATAAAACCCTCGAAAGGTTTGCCTGAACCTTGATTTAAGCGATGCTCCGATTGTTAATAATAAAGCCGGCATCAGCCGGCTTTGCTGCTTATAGGGTTATTTCCCGTTACCGTGGGTTCTCTCTGCCATTTCTATAGCCTTTTTAACTATATTACCACAGTTTCTGGATGATACGGAACCCCATCCGCCTTCCCGTGACACAGTGTCGTAGACTCCAAGCTCCTTAGCTATTTCAGCTTTGAGGCTTTCTGACATCATGCTACGCCTTTTGGCCACAATTATCTCTCCTTCGTCCTTGAGGGACCAGAGTTTGGTGCATTATAATGCACCATTTTTATTTTGCGCACATAGAAAATTATTATGACAACAATTTGTGGGGGATATGATGATGATGCCTTCATATGTAAAGCGCGCAAGGCTGTGAAACCATTGAAACAGTTTCCTTTTTCGGAATGATATCCTTCATATGTAAAGTGCGCAAGGCTGTAACAGCCTTACGCTCGCTGCAACTTCACTTACATGTTTACAGGCTGGGATGGTTTTGATATTTCAGACAGTGCTTCCGAAGCCTCAACATCGGTTCTTGAATTTACAGCAAAGTCACCCAGTGAAATCATTCCGACAACCATGTTGTTATCCACAACAGGAAGTCTTCTTACCTGCTGCTGCGCCATAATTTTTGCCGCGTCTTCAACATCCGTATCAGGTGTCACAGTCGATACATTTGTGGTCATAACATCTTTAACCTGGGTTTCCGCAGGATTTTTACCGTGTGCAATATTTCTTACAATAATGTCCCTGTCGGTCACTATTCCCTGCACACCGTTCTCATCACATACAGGAACTGATCCGACGTTGTGCTTTTGCATGATTTGTGCGGCTTCAATTACATTGGCCATTGGGTTGATATATGCTACATTTTTGGTCATTATATCTCGTACTTTCATATTAATTACATCCCTCCATTAATTAATGAAGTTGCTCATAAATTATTTTCTCCATTTTAAAAAAATTAATTATTTCGGCGGATGTGTATGAATTGCCTGGAAAGCGGCCGGACAATAACAAATAATACATTTCCCGTATTTATTTCATACCAAGTTACATCATTTTGCTTTTTAAGTTATAATCATATTATAAGAAGATCTGATTTTTTTAAGACAGGCATATGAAAATTAAACCCAGAGGAGTGTCAAATTGAAGAAGCATCAGTTAATTATAGTGTTATTGCTGGTTTTGGCATTTATATTATTTTCATATAGTGACATTGAAAGCTATGTAAATAATTTCTTTCAAAAACGCAGCCTTCTTAATATTCATTTGTCCACGGTCAATCCTCAGGTAGACAGCGTAGCCGCCGACTCTTCCAACAGGCTGCTTATAAGGGCGGAAGTCCGGGACAACTACGATTTACCGGTGGAAAACGTCAAAATAACATTTGAAGTTACCGGCGGTCCGGGGGAAGTTTATCCAAAGAGCACCAGGACCAACGCTTTTGGAGAATGCCTGGCATACTACATACCGCCGGACAGACTGGAAAATGAACCTGAGAATACGCCGGAAAATGACAGTGGGAATATGGGGGAAAACAACCCTGGGGATGAACCGGAAAATAGCGCTGATTTTAAAGGTGTCAATATAAAGGCTTCTATTGAAGGCACTTCAAATCTTTCCACATTGAGCCTGTCTCTTGCGCCTGTCCCGGTAATACTCATACATGGCTATCAGGAGACTGCCTATATATATAATAATATGAAGGAATATATTGATTCAAGGGGTTGCGAGAGCTATACATTTGAATACTCCTCCGAAGACGGAGTCATACCTGCCGCAGAGCAGCTTCCTTTATTTATGGATTCCATAAAGAAGGATTATCTT
Source organism: Clostridiaceae bacterium (assembly GCA_012839865.1). Classification (GTDB taxonomy): domain Bacteria; phylum Bacillota; class Clostridia; order CAYPLH01; family DUMO01; genus DUMO01. Next base: position 38,092 of record DUMO01000010.1, on the reverse strand, counting down.
TCAAAAGGTGTTCAGGTTTCAAGGTTTGACATTGTGGCCCACAGCATGGGGGGCCTTGTTGCCCGGTATTACACAACCAGCCATGAGTATGTCAAACGCAACGATGCAAGAAAAATTATTTTTGTTTCGGTTCCCCACAAGGGTTCCGTTTGGGCATCCCTTGGGGCGGAGTATTTCGACGACAAAGGTGTCCGGGACATGGTGCCCGACAGCGACCTTTTGGTCAACATCCTGCCGTCAATGGTGAACAAGGGGCTCAACAACACCGTCCAGGCAATAAATTTGCTGGGGAAAAATGATGAAGTTGTAACTCCGGAAAGTGCCAGTCTTTCAAAATGGGGGATAAAAACCGAGATTTTCGACCTGGGGGGAGAAGCCCTTTCCGTGGAGGATCTTTTAAAGAGCGGTTCCATTGAAGCCAGGAACCACAAAGCAATTCTAAACAATACCACAGTTTTTGACAGAGTACTGGAACTGTTGAATACCGAGCTTGATTATCCACAGCAGTTGAGATGATGGATGTCTACTCTTTTCCACAACAGTTCAGGGAGGCTAAAACCCTCTTGGTTTCAGGAAATATTTTGAGTTTTATTTCTCAACCTGTGGATAACCAAAAAATATGTGGAATCCCGAAATCCTTATGTTATCAGGCTTTTCAGCATTTTCAAAGTATTTTTTCACATTGATGTGTATAAATTGTGGATGAAAATTAGTTTTATCCACATGATGTAATTACATGCTGTCAATATACTATTTAAGTTTCAAACTCAGATCCATTGCCTTCACTGAATGTGTCAGGGCTCCTATTGAAATGATATCCACACCGGTTAAAGCAACATTTCGCACAGTTTCCATGGTAATATTCCCGGAGGCCTCCACCAGTGCCCTTTTGTTTATTAGCTCAACAGCCTGCTTCATTTGCTCCAGGTTCATGTTGTCCAGCATGATAATGTCCGCACCGGCATCCAGTGCTTCCTGCACCTCTTCCATTGTTGTGGTTTCAACTTCAATTGTCATGGTGTGAGGTATGCTTTCCCTGGCTTTTTCCACAGCCTTTTTGATTCCTCCCGAGGCATTTATATGATTGTCCTTGATAAGTACCGCATCGGACAAACCCAGCCTGTGGTTATGTCCTCCCCCACATCTTACGGAATATTTGTCCAGATAGCGAAGCCCGGGTACGGTTTTTCTGGTGTCTACGATTCTTACCGGCAAATCCCTGACTTGCTCCTTTATTCTATAGGTTAAGGTTGCAATGCCGCACATCCTCTGGAACAGGTTCAGGGCAGTCCTTTCGCCTTTTAAAATGGCTCTTGTGTTTCCCTTTATTTCAAGTATGATATCACCTTTATTTACATAATCTCCGTCTTTAACATGGAGCTTTAATTGTATGCTTTTGTCGAGCAGGTGAAATACCCTTTCCGCAACCTCAATCCCTGCAATCACACCTGGTTCTTTCGCAACAATATACCCTTCGGAAACGGAATCTTCAGGGATAAGATTGTCGGTGGTGATATCGCCGTAAGGCATATCCTCCATCAGAGCATTTTCTATTATTTTATCTATTAAAGTGGTACTTAACATATTCTGCCTCCTCACCCGGGACAGGGGACGGTTCCTTGTCCCGTTTTTATCTTACCGGGACAGGAATCATCCCCTGTCCCACCTGAAAGGAACCACAAGAACCGTCCCCCTGGTACCTCTATATTTTCCGCTGCACCAGTATGTGCCGTTTCCAGTTTTCGTCGTCCCTCTTGCTGTAGTCGGAACGATAATGGGCTCCGCGGCTCTCTTTTCTTTCAAGGGCTGAATTGATTACAAGCTCCGAAAGAGTCAGCATGTTCTGAATTTCAAAATCCTTTATGCTTTCATTTTTCAAGTTCTCAACCTGCGACTTGTAATTTCTTATTTTTTCCCTCGCCGTAAGAAGTCCTTGCTCGTTGCGTTCTATTCCTACATATTCGGTCATTGTTCTCTTGATGTCCTTCTTTATGGCATCCCTGTCGATGCTCAAAAGCTTTCTGTCTGTTTTGTAATTCACAGAAACAGCTTCTGTCTTGTCAATCCGCCTGTTGGCTATTTCCTGCCCTATTCGCCGTCCGAAAACAAGGCCTTCCAGTAGGGAGTTGCTTGCAAGCCTGTTGGCACCGTGTATACCGTTGCAGCCCGCTTCCCCACAGGCGAAAAATCCTTCTATATTTGTCCTGCCGTAAGCATCCGTCTTTATGCCCCCCATGCTGTAATGCTCGGCAGGCGCTACAGGTATATAATCCTTTGTAATGTCTATTCCATATTTCAGGCAGGTGCTATATATGGTGGGGAACCTCTTTTTTATATATTCGCTGTCTTTGAAGGTTATGTCAAGATACACATTGGAGGAGTTTGTCTTTTTCATTTCCTTAAATATAGACCTGGCAACAACATCCCTTGGAGCAAGCTCCATAAGCTCGTGGTATTCCTGCATGAAGCGTTTGCCCTCGGCATTTATAAGCCTCGCCCCTTCACCCCTTACAGCCTCCGATATGAGAAAACTTTTATTATCAGGATGGTAAAGAACGGTTGGATGGAACTGTACAAATTCAAGATCCATTAGGGTAGCCCCTGCCCGGTACGCCATGCATGTGCCGTCGCCTGTGGCCACCTCCGGATTTGTGGTGTACTCATAAAGCTGGCCATATCCGCCGGTTGCACAAACCACATTGGGTGAAGCATATACCTTGAGCTTACCGCTGTCCTCGTCGTAAGCCAGGACACCATTGCATTTTCCGTCCGAAGTCAGAATATCAATTGCAAAGGTTCTCTCTTTTATTTCAACATTTTTCTTGTTCAGTACATTGTGAATCAGCTTGTCGCATACTTCCTTCCCCGTGGCATCTCCCACGTGGATTATCCTGTTTTTGCTGTGGGCAGCTTCACGCCCCAAGGCCAGCTCGCCTTTGCCGCTTTTATCGAAGTTGACACCAAACTTGCACAAACTATTTATGTTTTCAGCGGCTTCGTTTACAAGCACCCACACACTATCCTCGTTGCAAAGCCCGGCTCCTGCAAAAATAGTGTCCTTGAAATGCAATTCGGGTGAATCTTCTTTATCCAGCGATACGGCGATGCCTCCCTGGGCAAGAACAGAATTGCTTATATCAAGAGTTTCCTTGGTCAAAATTGCTATGTGCAAATTGTCAGGTATGACCAAAGCTGTGTAAACCCCTGCAATACCGCTTCCGACAATCACCGCATCAAAATATTCCTTTTCCAGTTCATCTGTGTTAAAATCTACCAAATATCTATATTGATTCAACATATAGGCCTTCTTTCCTATTCAATCGCAAGCATTCTGTCAAGGGCTGTTTTTGCTTTCAACCGGATGTCTTCATCCAGTTCAATCTTGTATTTCATATCCCTCAACGCTTCATATACACTGTTCAGGGATGTCTTCTTCATGTTGGGACATACGAAACTCTGGGCCAAAAGGTAAAACTCCTTGTCAGGGTTTTCCGTCCTGAGCTGGTACATTATGCCCATTTCAGTTCCGATAATGAATTTTTTATGAGGTGATGAATTGGCATATTGAATTATCTGCCTTGTACTTCCAACAAAATCAGCCATTTCGACCACTTCCGGCCGGCATTCGGGATGAACCAGCAATATAGCATCAGGCTGCGCCTCTCTGGCTTTTATGACCTGCTCCGGAGTAACCCTGTGATGTGTTACGCAGAATCCGTCCCAAAAGATAAACTTCTTTTCCGGAAGCTGTTTTGAAATATAATGTCCCAGGTTCTTGTCCGGCACAAATAATACTTCTTCCTGTTCAAGGGATTTTACCACCTTGAGTGCATTTGACGAAGTGCAGCAGATATCGCTTTCAGCCTTGACCTCCGCAGAGGAGTTTATATAACAGACTACAGCCGCCTTCGGGTGCTCCTTTTTGGCTTTTCTCAATGTTTCTGCCGTTACCATGTTTGCCATGGGACAGCCTGCGTCAATTTCCGGCAGCAGCACTGTTTTATCGGGAGATAGAATCTTGGCGCTTTCTGCCATGAAATGGACACCACAAAAAACAACTACATCATATTTTGTGGAAGCGCAATATTTGCTAAGGGCAAAGGAGTCGCCTGTTACATCCGCCAGCTCCTGCACATCATCCACCTGGTAGTTGTGAGCAACAATTACAGCGTTATGTTCCTTTTTCAACGCCATTATCTTATTGATCAAATTTTTTTTATCCATATAAAAAACACCTTTACAATATGGGCGAAAATAAAATAAAAACTATTTTCAGACCCCATTTATAGTTTCCTTCTATTTTATTACCTTATTCGATATTTGTAAAGATGTGTCTTAGGCTTTGCAAATGCTGGTTTTCCAACGTTAGTGTCCAGGCACTTGTAATGAACAATCAGCTCTAATGCTGTAAGTGCGGCTTCGTCAAGGAAAACAATCAGTTTAAAATGCCTTGCCGTAAAAGCTGTATTAGAGCTAGTTGTTCATGAATTAAAGGTGCAATCCCCGTCATGGTTCACTGATGAGCGTTCAAATAATGGGATGTTATTTCGTCTTTGCCCCGTTCAGCTTGTCCTGGTATGCTTCAAACCACCTGTAGCCTGCCGGAGTTACTGTGAATGACTGCATAATCAATCCATAGCCTGTTGCTATCGCATACATGTGCAAATTGAAGGCCACAAGCAGGGATACCAGGGCTCCCCAGGCCAGAACAAAGACAATTGACCAGGTTTTAAACTTTTTAATTTCTTCAGGTTTTGTAATCGGCTTATTGGGCGAATCCGCTGGAGCCCATTTTATCATAATAAACAGGCTTGACAGGAAGACTATGGCCAAAAAAGCTGCAAGAAGCTCAAAGGGCCAGTATTCAAACGTATACCTCGAAATCAGCCCTCCTGTTATAATCAGGATAAGGGAGGATGTTATACACTTGCCGAAGGTGTCCAGATGCACTCCTCCTGCGATTATTCTAAGCAAGGCAAAGGTAAAAAGTATGACAACTGCGGGGAAAAATACTCCTAAAACAGCAGAAATCACGGCAAGCAGCGTTAGTTTAGCCGCTGAACCGATTACAATCTGGAATCCGTAGTAATAAACGCTCCGTTTTTGATGGTTCTCGTTTAGTTGGTTTGCCAGACCCTTTGCAAGGGAATATGCGCACCTGTCAATTATTCTTCGCATAACAGCTCCTCACTTGTTAAGATAAGCCTTCATCCCAATGACTAAAGTTTTGGGTTTTCAGCCAAGCTCTTGTAAATTATTATATATTATTCATATATCACCAATGCCTGAACCTTGCCCTTTTGATCCAGCGGCTTGTCTAGATATACCGATACTTTGCCGTAGGTTTTGGTGGTATCAATGTCCTTTATACCCTGTACGGTTATTCTGGCGCCGGAATCCTTGAAGTATATGACTGCGCCGTCTGTGAAAGGATAGATGACATCATCAATCTTCACTCTTTTTTTATCCACCGCCTGGATTGTTGTGGACTGTGCTGCAGCAGGCAGCCATTCAACTATTTTTGTTATATTGTTGTTTATGACTTCTACTTTGACAACCGTTCCGATTTCTCCCGATACCCGCTCAGGTGACAGGAATTGGTATGGCACTCCGTTTATAAGCATGTTAACCCTGCAGACGGTTCCTAAGTCTATTGAAGTTACGACTCCGTATTTGTATTTCTCGTCAAACAGGTCGTCGGCAAATATGAGATTAACGTCCCCAAACTCTCCCGCCTGGTTGACATAGATTATCTTTCCGACTTTAAGGGTTCCGTTGGGCATCTCATCCCATCTTAAAATGTCAACCTCGGCATCCATGTTGGCTGTATTGTGTATGCGGTTGAATATGAGTACATTGTCCGTTACATAGCTGTCGCCAATCTTGCCTTCTTCCCTGTCGATGGTATATTCTTTCAGCATTCCTGCAATATTGATCTGGCTTAGGGTAACTTTAATATCCTCAACTTCCGGGTCCGGGTCAAGATCTTCCTTTATATATTTCACCATGGTTCCTTTAAGGGAGAATGGCTCCTCGTCCACTTTCCAGGTTACTGTCTGACCGTTTGCAAGAAGCAGTTTGACATAATTTATAACCGTTCCGTAGTCAACAAGGTCTGTGGAAATTGTCTTATGGTAATTCAACACTACAGCAAGGTCGGATGCTTCCTCCGCTGCTTCATACAACATGTCGACAACCCTGCCGTCATACCCTAAAAGTGCAATGATTTCATCCCCTGTCTTAAAGGAGGTGGATGTGCTCTTAACTTTGTCAAAATTCATATCCGGGCTGAGATTATATATTTTTCCGCCAAGATTAACCTGGCGGGGTGAAAGCTTGTTGGGGAGAATACCAAGTATCTCGCCTTCCACACGGTCGGCAACAACCAATACATATTTGCTTGTGCCAAAATAATCGGAGACTTCGTAAACCACGTCCATGTCTTCTATCTCATCAGCTTTGATAATTTCCCCGTTCTTGATTATGCGGACTCCAATCAGGCTGATATCCCCAACCCTGTTCATCCAGGACTGGTAATCCCGGGCAACCTGCGGCTTGCTGTAAACAGGATCCAGCAAAATTGCATACTCATAGCCCGTTTTTTCATCATTGTACGCAAAAATTATTGAAGTATTAACATTGAGAAGATCCCTGATGCTGTTGTAATTTGAGAGCCTCTGGCCGTTGTAGTAGTATACGGTTTTCTCCGGCAGCACCATGGTCTTGTTTTCAGGGAAACCGTATGTTATGGTGTTATCCAATACTTCACTTATTGTAATGTTTGTCAGAGTCTTAAGTTCTTCTTTTATTTTGATGATTTTATCCTCATCAAATTCCACCATGTACTTGTTCCCAAGGGTGAATTCAAGCCCCTCGGCAACATAGAACACGCCCTTGTCGGTGAAAATTTGATTTTCGGATAATGTTGCTATGGTTTTCGGTGTTCCGGTAATAATTATTTCCGTCTCCTGCCATGCAAATTCCTTTTTGTAAATGTCCACTACTTTTCCGTCACGTCCAAGAAGCAGGGTTACTTCATCTTCCTTTTTAAATTCCGATGATACGGTGGAAATTTTGGAGAAATTCATATACCGGCTGAATTCATAGGTTTTTCCGTCAACCTGTATGGTTTTGGGTGAAATGTAGTTTGGGTAAATGCCCTGAAGTTCCCCCTCAACCTTGTCGGATACCACCATTACATAACGGGTGGTTCTATAGAAATCGTATACATTGTATACTACGTCCAGTTCCTCTATCCCGGCGGGTTCTACAAGCTCCCCGTTTCTTACAATCAGTGTATTGTATAGAGAAATGCCTCCCGCCTTCATCTTGTCGGGGTTGTAGTTTAGAGCTATTTCCGGCCTGCTGTAAACAGGGTCCAGAATAACAGCATACTCATAGCCCAGGTTGTTCTTATTGAGGGCAAATATTATCGTGGAATTTACATCCAGCACACTCCCAAGGCTGCCATAGGCTATTTTGTTTCCGTTGTAATAATAGACGGTTTTTTCAGGCAATACCATTTCCCTGTCCCCAAAGGCTGTTGAATAAGTTACCGTATTGTCTATGTATTTTAGCACGGTTACTCTTTCAAGGTTCTTAATCTGGTTGTACACCATTATTATTGTATCGCCTTCAATTGCCATTCCGTATGTATTTCCGATCTCAAAACTGATTTCGGGATCCGTTACATAATAGATGCCCTTGTCTGTGAGGACCTGATTTTGAGACAGGTTTTCCATCGTGGTAAAATCCCCCAGGATTATGCATTCGTTATAAAGTGCCGGGGAACCTTCCTCAGGGTCGAGAATCACTGCATACTCATAGCCTGATTTGTTTTTATTCCATGCAAATATGATGTTTGAATTGACACCAAGAATTGTGTCCAGGTTTTGATATGCTATTTTATCCCCCTTGTAATAATAAACGGTTTTCTTGGGAAGCACCATTTCCTTTTGACCAACTTCAGTGGAATATGTGACGGTCTTGTCCAAATATTTTGTTGCGGTTACTGTATCAATGGTTCTGAGCTTGCTGTATACCCTTGTTATTGTATCATCTACTAAAACAAGTCCGTACTGGTTGCCTGTTTCAAGCTTCACATCCGAATCTTGCAGGTAGTATATACCCCTGTCTGTGGCAACCTGGTTGGCAGCAAGGGTCTTAATGGATGAACTGTCTCCCAGGATAATACATTCTGTAAAAAGTCCTATGGATGATGCAAAGGTCTTTTTAGCGGACGGATCGGACTTAATATTGGTAACCAGCAAACGGTCCGCCATAATTGCAAAATTTCTTCTGGTAACCGGGTCGTTTGCGTCAAGCTCCAGTCCCTCTGTAATTTTCAATTCATCGGCTTTATTTATGTAGTTTTTTGGCCATACACCACTCAAATCGGTGTCTTTATAACCAAGGGCCTTGACCATAGCCGTACAGACTTCAGCAAAAGTTACAGGAACTTCCGGGCCGAAAGTACCGTCAGGTTTTCCAGATATGTAGCCTTTGTTTACGGCAGCATTTATATAACCGCATGACCAGCGGTCAGGCTCAACGTCAGAGTATATGCTTATTCCCATAAGCGGACCTGCTGTACTCTCAAGGTTGCACAGTATTAATATGGTTTTGGCAAACTCTTCTCTTGTCAAAACGTCATCGGGCCTGAAATTGCCTTCGCTGTCACCGGTCATAATTCCGAACTCTTCCATACGCAAAAGCACATCGGCATACGGCTCATCCTCTGAAATATCATTGAAGCCGGCGTATGCATAGGTGAAAAAAGCCACTGGCAGCAGTAAAATTACCAGTACAACTGATATGTACTTCCTCATGCTCATGTAAGTATTCATTCCTTTCCCTTTGCACAAGGCACAAGATGAGATGGTGTGTGCGAAAAGTGCCTTAGTCCTTTTATTTGGTGGGTTTTACATGCCCAAAAAGTGTTTTTATACAATTTTACCACAATAAATTCCAATTGTATATAAATAATACCACCAATTTGTTGTTTCATTTTGTCAGGATTGTGGCATAATTTTACTTGGGGCGGCAACGTGACCTCTGCAATTCAGTAATTTTATGGATAATTTAATACAGGAAAATAACTTCATTACAATGGAAGCATGGAATCAAGGGTACAAAATAGTGGAAAGCAGGCATAAATGGGTAGAAAGTCAACCCTTTGCCAGAGAGGCATACACCTCCGGTTTGTTCGGTATAAACGTTGATGCGGGCAACACAAGCAGTAAGGATGGTTGTGCAAGTAGTAATAATAGTTATGCAAATAGTGCGGATAGTTACACAAACAGCAATTTTATAAGAAAAAATGAAATTATAAAGGAGTTTAGCGGAAATATAAGCAAATATCCGCCTTACATATCATCCCACTTTATCATATCGGCTTATGCCTGCCCGATTTGCGGGCAGCCTTTATACAAAACTTTATTCCACAACAGGAAGTTAATCGATACTAAAGAAGGCGGGAAATATATTGAAAGAATATTTACCTGCAACAAATGCATGTCCTTCTTTGCTGCAGACAGATATGGTTCGAGATGTTATTATGAGTTAAGGCTCAGCCCGGAGAGGTATCAGTCATTTTTGGATCATTACAACGGCCGCTCTCCTGCTCTTTAGAAATCCGTGTCTTCTCACTCGTCTTCCTCTGCTTTCGGAAGGGACCAGGGGGAGGGTTACTGTGGTTCCCGGCGGCCAGGTAGTGACCATGGAGAACCAGGGGGACGGTTACTGTGGTTCTAACAATTGAGGCAGATGGCAACCTGCCCTAATCAAGGCTTACTTGCCTGGTATTCAGCGCTATTCCCAGTCCCAGAAGCACCCAGAAAACAGGCGCCACCGATACCACACTGTCATTGAAAAAGGCTGCTACGGCATATCCGCAAAATGCAGCAAAAAAGGCAATGCCTGCAGAAATGTTAAAATCAAATTGCTTATTATTAATGTACAGTTTAATACTATGTATGAAATAAACACTAAAAAGAAGTAAAAATGCAATCATTGCAATGATTCCGCTTGAAGTTCCGACCTGGAGATAAAGGTTGTGGGGTTTGTCTATTAAAATCCACATGTCTCCGATGCCGTTCAGCTTTCCTATGTAATCATCCTGCGGAAAATAAACCGGGTATGTATCAGCCCCCTGCCCTAAAAAAACCGAATCCAGCAAAATTGGAATTGTCCTTGTCCAGATGTATATTCTACCTTTTACTATATACTCCCTGCCTTTTAAATCCAGTTTCCTGACAGGTGAAATTTTTGTAAGCCGGCCTTTGTTGTCGACAAACAAAAACTCATTGCCCGAAACTACGAATTCAAAAAGCTTGTCCGCCTTGCTCATGCTCAATGTCACGGTTTGCGGATTGTAAACAAATTCATAGTCGTCATATTTTTCGTTGGCAAAGGTAATTTTCATCCCTGCATCGGTTTTAGTGTATACCGTTTCAAGTTTATTGCCCGAGTCATCGGCAAAAACAAGCCGGTTGTCCTCAAATGCTATACTGACGGGATTTGTATCGCAGACCACGGTTATTGTGTTTTTGTCCATGACGATGTCTCTGACAGGGGTCTTGACCTGCGGTGCGGTTACAACCGCCTGTAACTCCGTCCCGATTCTTTCATACTGGCTTGATAGCGCTCCCTTTTTGTAGCTGTTCATTCCAATAAATATCAATCCGAAGGCTGCCGCCAATGCAGCAATATAACCCAGATTTTTCAGGAGTGTTCTTCTCAATAAAACCAAGAGAATGACGCCTGCAAACAATAAACCCAAAAATCCGGCCCTTGAGCGGCTTCCTATCTGGCATGCAAATAATATGCAGCAAAGGAGCCCAAAGAGCAGCTTTTTTATTCTGCCTTTTGAAGTTATGTAAAACGCCACAGACATGGGAAGAAGCATTGCCATATAGCTTCCTGTATAATTTGGATTATAGAGGGTGGAATATACTGCATTCCACTCATATAGCACTTTTGGGATTATATCCTTTGCAGGGGACAGAATTATATTTCTAAAAGCATCCCATTGGAAATAGTCCATATCAAAATATTGAAATATTCCGGGGATAGATACCAATACGGATGATATTGCCAGTGAAATTATTATGGTTTTAATTTGCCTGCCATTATTTATAAAAAAGAAGGTATAAAAAACCGTTATAATATAGGCCGAAATTACCATTGTTCCCTCATACCGCTCGGGAAATCCCCACAGGGCAAGGGACAGATAATCTGAAAAGGTGGCAGATAGAATCGTACACAAAAGATAAACGAAAAGCGGTGCAAAATACCAATGCACTGGCCTGGATAATTTGAAACCAACTTCTCTGGTATCACTTAAAACCAACATTAATAGCATTACCGCACCGCAAATTATAATCAGCAGGGATTTATACCATGAAAAAACATCATAGTCTGTATCCTTCCCCCATAGCTCGGCAACAATTCCTGCAAGTGGTACCGGCTTTGCAAAAACTACAAGGGGTACCACCGCACAGAGAATTATAAGGGGCAGTATAGGCAATATTTTTATACCAGTTTTTCTTTCTGACATTAACAGCCTCGTTTTTTCTTTACCTTTAGGTCTACCGTGTTAATCAGACCCGCTTTTGTCTTTAAAAATCCGTGTCTTCGCCTGCGTTTTCATCTGCTTCCTGTTCTGCGCCTTCGTCGTCGTATTCGTCCGGTTCGGCATCTTTGTCGTCATATTCGTCCGGTTCAGCGTCTTCGTCGTCGTACTCGCCAAGTTCTCCGTCTTCATCTATCTCTGTTCCCGGCTCCTCGTTTTTATCCTCTTCCTTGCCTACCCGGGCAACGCTTACAACCTTCACATCATCGCTGTCCATTCTCATCAGGGTGACACCCTGGGTAGCCCGACCCAATACACTAATCTCGTCTACATTGATACGGATTATAACCCCGTCGCTGGTAATAAGCATTACGTCATCTTCGTCGGACACCAGTTTCATGCCTGCCACAAGGCCTGTCTTTTCGGTAATCTTGTAAGTAATAATTCCTTTGCCTGCCCTTGACTGCAGCCTGTATTCCGAAACCAGCGTTCTCTTTCCAAAACCGTTCTCGGTTACAACAAGAAGATAGTCATCATCCTTGCAGGATTCCATGCCTACCAAATAATCATCATCGGCAAGATCAATGCCCCGCACACCCATGGATACCCGTCCCAGGGGACGCACATCTGTTTCATTGAATTTTATGGACATCCCCTTGCGGGTAACCATAATAATCTGGCTATTGCCATCAGTCAATTTAACATCAATCAGCTCATCATTTTCGCGAAGGACTACTGCAGTAAGCCCTTTCTTCCGGATGTTGCTATACTCCATAAGGTCCGTTTTCTTTATGAAGCCCTGGCGTGTAGCCATTACAAGGAACAGGCCTTCTTCAAAATCCTTGATTGGTATCACGGCCGTTATTTTTTCTCCCGGGTTAAGCTCCAGGAGGTTGACTATTGCCATGCCTTTTGCCTGCCTGCCCGATTCGGGAATCTGGTATGCCATTAATTTATATACAAGACCCCTGTTGGTAAAGAATAATAGGTGGTCATGGGTATTTGTGATAAACAGGTTCTCCACAAAATCCTCTTCCCTGGTAACCAGCCCGGTTATTCCTTTTCCGCCTCTTTTCTGGCTCTTGTAAGTGTCGGCGGGAAGCCTCTTGATATACCCGAAGTGGGTCATGGTTATTGCAACGTCTTCCTGCTCTATCAAATCTTCAATATCTATGTCTTCCTCGACGGAAGCCAGCTCTGTGCGCCGTTCATCAGCATATTTTGTCTTGATTTCCAGAAGTTCATCTTTAATAATGCCCAGCACCAGATGCTCACTTGCAAGGACCTGCTTGTAATAGTTTATTTTTTCAAGGATCTCCCTGTATTCCTCTTCAATTTTTTCACGTTCAAGACCGGTGAGTCTTCCCAACCTTAAGTCAACAATCGCCTGGGCTTGTCTTTCACTAAGGTTGAACCTTTCCATTAACCTTTCCTTTGCGATGGCTTCGGTTCTTGAACTTCTAATGATGTTGATAATTTCATCAATATTATCAAGGGCAATCTTGTAACCTTCCAAAATATGAGCCCTTGCTTCCGCTTTTTCAAGCTCAAATTTGGTGCGGCGAATTATTACATCCTTCTGATGATCCAGGTAATAGTCTATAAGCTGCCGCAGATTGAGTATCTTAGGCTCGTATTTTCCGTCTTCGGTCTGAACCAGGGCAAGCATGTTGGCGTTGAAGTTATCCTGCATCTGTGTATACTTGAAAAGCTGGTTCAAAACTATATTGGCATTTACATCCTTCTTTAAGTCGATTACTATCCTTACCGGGTCGTTTCTGTCCGATTCATCATTTATATCAGCTATTCCTTCAATTCTCTTTTCTTTAACCAGAGAAGCAATTTTTTCAATGAGCCTTGCCTTATTTACCTGGTACGGTAGTTCACTGACAACAATTCTCTGGCGGTTGCCTTTTTCCACAATGGAAGTCCTTGCCCGCATTATAATGCAGCCTTTTCCTTCCCTGTAGGTGTCCCTTATCCCCTTGCGGCCGATAATAATTCCTGCCGTGGGGAAATCCGGCCCTTTGATTATTCCCATCAATTCATCTATTGTAGTTTCAGGTTTATCAATGACTTGCACAATTCCATCTATTACTTCCCCCAGATTATGAGGAGGTATGTTGGTTGCCATGGCAACAGCTATACCTGAAGAACCGTTTACAAGAAGGTTCGGAAAACGGGAAGGCAAAACAGAAGGCTCCATTTCACGGTCGTCAAAGTTTGGCCGAAAATCAACCGTGTCCTTTTCTATGTCCCTCAGCATCTCCATGGCTATCTTTGTAAGACGCGCTTCAGTATACCTGTAGGCGGCAGGCGAGTCCCCGTCAATTGAGCCAAAGTTCCCATGGCCGTCAATCAAAGGATGCCTTAAAGACCAGTTTTGAGCCATACGAACAAGGCTGTCATAAACGGCAGCGTCTCCATGGGGATGATACTTACCAAGAACTTCACCGACGGTGGTGGCGCACTTTCTGTGGGGCTTGTCCGGAGTGAACCTCATGCCATACATTGCATACAGAATTCTTCTATGTACCGGCTTCAAACCGTCCCTCACATCGGGAAGCGCACGGTCGACTATAACGCTCATTGCATAATCTATCCATGATCTTTTGACTTCGGTTTCAATATCAACCGGTATAATTTTCTGCTCTTTGAATTCATAACCTTCTGCCATAAATCAATTTACCTCTTTTCAAACATTACTTGCTGTAGTCATAGCTGCAAGCCAAATTTTATAGTTAATGCTGCAGGCAGGCCTCAGGAAATATACCGTCCGGAAAGACCTGAAAGCCAAACCTTAATGCAACAATTGCCCAAAAATAAATTGTGCCAACTTTCCGGACAATATACACTGGAGCAATAAAATGCTCCGGTAACCAATTGCTGTATATGAAAATAGTTGTTTTTGCACCAAAATTAGTCCACATAATATTTTAATAAACTTTTAGCAAACTGTCCAATGTTTTTCTGGTAATACAGGCGTCGCGGGACCAGGGGGACGGTTAATGTGAAAGTTGAAATACTTTCATATATTTTGCTGTGAAAGCTCTCTTTCATGGTTGTTCCTGTGAAAACAGATTGCTTCTCTGCGGATTATTTTCATGAATGCATCTGTGTCAGGCAAATGTCATGGATGTTCTTGTGGAAGTTAAAATACTTTCATGTATTTTGCTGTGAAAGCTCTCTTTCATGGTTGTTCCTGTGGTCCCTTCCGGAGTCGATAATGCGAATAAGCTGGTATAAGCAAAATGTTCTGGTAAGATAAGAGGATGGTTTCCATATCTTATGTGCTTACTGGTCCCTTCGTAAGTCAGGGGCGGTTCCGTGCCTTATAGGTAAGTTTGTATAAGCGAAATGTGTGCAGAAAATAACAATTGGCTTTATTTTGTTGGAAAACCAGGTGAGATGAAGGCTAAAATGCGTGAAAAAAACAGGATGTTTTTTTAGCTTTTTCGAGCCACGGATGGCGAGTAAAAAGCGATAGCATTTTTGCCTTCAGCGAACCGTCGGTTTTCTCAAAATAAGAGCCTGTTATTTCTGAACACATTTCGCTTTTAACGAAGGGACCAGAAGAACCGTCCCTCTGGTTCCCGCTTAAGACATGGAACCGTCCCCTGTCTTACATGCCTTTTTGTTTTGACTTTTTATTGCGCCATATGCTCTCATTTCATTGGCTGCTATTTTCCAACCTTTTTTACCCAGTAAAGGTTGATGTCCTGGAATGCATTGCGGACAACGCCTGTAAAATTGTCCTTGACGGTATAATCACGTACACGGAAGTATACCGGCACTATCGGCATGTCATCCATGAGCAGGTTCTCAATCTGAATATACAGCTGATTTCGCTTTGCAGGGTCGGCTTCCGACCTGACCTGGTTAACAAGGGCATCCATGTCAGGATTCGAGTAGGATGTATGGTTGTTTCCGTTTCCGGTTGTGAAAAGATCCAGGAATGTCAATGGATCATTGTAGTCCGGACCCCAGCCTGCCGATACTATTGCAAAGTCTTTTTTCTCCATACGCTCAAGGCGTGACTTGAAGGGCATTTGCTCAATAACAAGGTCAACGCCTATCTCTTTTAGGTAAGCCTGGTATGCCTCAGCGGTTTCCTTGGCTGTATCGCTCTCATCCGTGAGAATTGAGAAGCTGGGAAGTTGGGTTATACCAAGTTCTTCCATGCCCTTTTTTAAGAATTCCTTTGCCTTTGACACATCGGCATCTGAAATTATATCTCCCACTTCGTCGTGGAATGAAGGCTTGCTATAACCCTTTATTTCAGGTGATGTGAAGGCCAGTGCCGGCTTTGAGTTATCCTTCAGAACGTTCTTTACGAAGGATTGACGGTTAACTGCATAAGAAAAGGCTTTCCGGATGTTTTTATTGGCAAGCACCGGATGAGCTGTGTTAAATTCAAGATAGAATATTGCTCCGTCATTGTATGAGTACACTTTATACCCATCCTGTTTGGCCTGGGGAACACGTTCTCCCTTTAGTCCAATCATGTCAAAGTCACCGTTTGCGTACATGTTGTATGCCGTATTGGAATCGGAAACCATACCCATATATATGGAGTTTAAGTTTAGCTCATTCTTGTTGTAATAGTGCTCATTCTTTTCAAGAAGAATATGGTCTTCATGCTGCCATTCCTTTATTACATACGGACCGTTATAAATCAGTTTATTGGCATCGATTCCATACTTGTCGCCAACCTGGTTTTCATAATCAAGACCTTTGTAGAACTCTTCATCAATAGGCATGAATACTGCAAATGCCATAAGATCTACAAAGAACGGTGCAGGTTTGTCCAGCGTAACCTCAAGAGTATAGTCATCAAGGGCTTTAACTCCTACATCTTCCCATGAACCCTGGCCCAGGTTAAACTCCTCCGCACCTTTAATAAAATATGCAATGTATGAGTAAGGCGCAGCATTTTCGGGATCAAGAAGAAGTTTCCAGGCAAACACAAAGTCGTGGGCCGTAACAGGGTTTACTCCCTCCGCGGGCTCCGTACCGTCTTTGTTCAAAGGCGCGCTGTTGCTCCACCTTGCGTTTTTGCGAAGGTAAAAAGTTATCTTTTTCCCATCAGGAGAAATCTCCCACCTCTCAGCAATACCGGGTACAGGCTTGTTGTTCTGGTCAAGACGCACCAGACCCTCCATGACATGCCGGATAACCGTCATAGACACAGTATCTGTTAAAAGTGTGGTGTTAAGCTGCGGCGGCTCGGAACCCAGGTTAAAGGAAAAATCCGCCCTCCTGGTGTTGGCATTCCGGCCACATCCCGCTAAAATGCCGGTTGCTGAAATTATTACAACCAGCATAAGCGCTAGTAGTCTTGCATTTTTCATTTCTTTGTCAACCCCTTTTGTTGATTAGATATTTATTGCCAAATAATAACTACATCAAGTGTTTCATAGTGCTGCATTTATTTTTTGTAATTGATGCAGTTTATTATTCAGGAATACCATTTTGCTAAAATGTGGTGGTGGTTTGGTTTCCACAGGACACCAAAAAAGGAACCAGGAGAACCGTCCCCCTGGTCCCTGTCATCCTGCCATATGGCATGCTATATGATGCCCGTCTCCCAAATCCCTCAATTCAGGCTTTTCCTTCAAGCATATGGCTTCCGCATAAGGACACCTTGTTGAAAAGGGACATCCGGGCGGTACATCAATCGGAGAAGGAACATCTCCCTCAAGTAAAATTCTCTCCTTTTCCCTTTCCTTTTTCGGATCCGGTACGGGCACCGCCGACATAAGGGCCTGGGTATATGGATGCCTTGGCTGGTTGTACAGTGTATCGCTTTCGGCAACTTCCATGAGAGACCCAAGATACATAACCGCAATCCTGTCCGAAACATACCTTACCGCATTAAGGTCATGGGATATAAACAAATACGCAAGGCGCATTTTTTCTTTCAGCTCATTCATCAAATTTATAATCTGCGACTGTATCGATACATCCAGGGCGGATATAGGCTCGTCACAGACTATGAATTCAGGATTTATTGCAAGAGCCCGGGCAATTGAAATTCTTTGCCTCTGGCCTCCCGAAAATTCATGGGGAAACCTGTTGCTGTGCTCGTCATTCAGCCCTACAAGCCTCAAAAGCTCATGCACCTTTTCCTTTCTTGCACCGTTTTCCTTGTACATATTGTGAATTTCAAAACCCTCGCTGATAATTTGTCCCACTGTCATGTAAGGATCAAGGGATGCATACGGGTCCTGAAAAATAATCTGGGCCTTTTTACAAAAGTCAAGGTGTTCCTTTCTGGTTTTAATCCTGGTAATATCCTTGCCATCATAAAATATTTTGCCCCCGTCAGGCTCATAAATCCTTACAATGGTCCTTCCAAGAGTTGACTTTCCGCAGCCGCTTTCTCCCACAAGGCCCAGTGTCTCGCCTCTTTTAATGGACAGGGACACATCATCCACAGCCTTCAGCTTCTTCTTGCCTACTGAAAAGTACTTCTTTAAATTTATTACCTCAACCAAATTATTGTTGTTGTTTTCAATGTTATTTCTTTCCACTATTCACACCTCCTGCTCCTCTTCTTTCTTCCTGAGATGTACCGGATGCTTCCGGTTTGCTTGCCTGTTTAGTTACGCTGCCTGCATCGGAAGTTTTTAAAGCAAAACTGCTCCCACTTCTTCTTTCCACCCCAGGTGCATCAGGATGAAGCAGCCAGCAGCTGCACTGATGGGTTGGGGAAAGTGCAGTATTTACCGGTTCCCTTTCCCTGCAAATTTTCATTGCATACTCGCACCTGTCTGCAAAAGCGCAGTATTGCGGCGGAGCAAATAGGTCCGGAGGAGTCCCCTCAATACTCATAAGCCTTTCGGTTTTCTTATGGTCAGGACGGGGTCTCGATTCCAGAAGCCCCCAAGTGTAAGGGTGCTTCGGGTTGTAGAAAATTTCATCCGATGTACCCGTTTCAATTATTTTTCCTGCGTACATTACCGCAACCCTGTCCGCCATGTTTGCAACCACTCCAAGGTCATGGGTTATAAGAATGCAGGCGGTTCCCGTCTTTTCCCTGAGTTCCTTGATCAAAGACAGTATCTGGGCCTGTATGGTAACGTCCAGCGCCGTGGTGGGCTCGTCCGCAATCAGTATTTTGGGCGAGCAGGCAAGGGCTATCGCAATAATAACCCTCTGGCGCATTCCACCGGAAAATTCATGGGGAAACTGCCTGTACCTTCTTTCCGGCTCCGGCATTTTTACAAGGTTCAATATATCAATAACTTTTTCATAAACATTTTTCCTGGTCGCCTTGCCATGGACCATCAACGCCTCCCCAATCTGTTTGCCCACTGTTTTTGTGGGGTTGAGGTATGTCATGGGGTCCTGGAACACCATGGAAATAAGGTTTCCTCTGATGGTCTGCATTGCCGGCTCGGGCATTTTTACTATATCCCAGCCGTCTATTATAATGTCTCCACTTATTATCCTTGCGGGAGGCATTGGGTTCAGCTTCATCAATGTCTGTGAGGTGACAGTCTTTCCGCAGCCGCTTTCTCCAACGATGGCAAGTATTTCACTCTTTTTCACATGGAAGGTTACACCTCTTACGGCTTTAACCTCTCCTGCATAGGTATCAAAGGATACCCTCAAGTCCTCTACTTCCAGTATATTTTCGCTGTCCTTAAGCTTCCGGCTGCAATACTGCTTTCTATACAAGTCATATTTTCTTTCGTGTTTTGTCATAATGTTTCTTTCTGCCATGAATTTTACCTCCTCAACTTGGGATCCAGCGCGTTGCGCAATGCATCGCCAATCAGGTTAAGGCTCAGCATTGTCAGACAGATGAAGGTTGCCGGTATAAACATAACCCACGGATTCAGTTGGAATATTTGCACTCCATCCCGGGCAAGGGTTCCCCAACTGGCCATTGGAGGTTGTATTCCAATACCTATATAGCTTAAAAAGGCCTCTGAAAAAATAGCCGACGGTATTGTCATTGTCATCTGAATTACTACTACGCCAAGTGAATTTGGAATCAAATGTTTGCTTATAATTCTTCCGGTCGAAGCCCCCAGGGTTTTTGCTGCCAGAATGAACTCCTGGCCTTTAAGCTGCAGGACCTGGGCCCTTACAAGCCTTGCAGGCGATGTCCATATAACAATGCTCATTGCAGCTACTATGGTAAGATACCCTCTTGGAAGAACCACAAGAAACAAGATTACAAGAATCATATACGGAATTCCCGATACAATTTCCACAATACGCATCATGATTATGTCAACGGTTCCTCCGCTGTAACCGGAAATTCCTCCATAGGGCACGCCGATAAGCACGCTGATTAACGCCGCAAGTATTCCTATAGACAGTGAAATTCTGGCACCATACCATGTACGCACCCACAAATCCCTGCCCAGGTTGTCAGTTCCGAAGATAAACATATGATTAAGGTCAGGAGCGTAAGTCATAGGCTTGACATAGGTATATTCAAGGTTTTGCTGGTCTATGGGCATTGGGGAAAGCAGCGGAACAAAGATGGAACCCAACACCATGATCAGGACAAATATCAACCCTGCAAGAGCCACCCTGTTCTGCCTGAACCTTCTCCATGCATCCTGGGCATAACTTATGGAAGGCCTTGCTATGGACATGCTGTGCTCAATATTCTTGCCAACATGTTCAAATGCGTTTTTATCCAATTTAGGAAAATTACCTTCACTAACAGCAGGGTTCACTGTTTCCCCGTAAAAGCCGGAATTTGTCAAATTCTTATTAGCAACCTCAGTTTCCACACTCGAACCTGTATTCAATGAATTTTCATTCTTTCCAACCCGTTCTGTATTCTCATTCAAACCGGCATTTGCGCCATTTCTGTTCTTTTCAAAATTCTCTCTCTTCCTGCTCATCCTGAAATCCCCTTTCTCTCCAGCCTGATCCTCGGGTCAACAATTCCGTAAACAATGTCCACAAGGGTATTCATTACAATCAGCAATACTCCATAAATAACCGTGGTACCGATTATCATCGGATAGTCAAGCACCTGGATGCTCAACACAAAGAACTTGCCCATTCCGGCAATTGCAAATACACTTTCAACAACAAAAGCCCCGGTCAGGATCGAAGCCGCAGCCGGACCCAGAATTGTAATAATGGGCAGTATTGCGTTTCTCATCATATGGTGCCGGGTGATTTGCCCCTCGCTCAAACCCTTTGCCTTTGCAGTTTTAATATAATCCGCATTTAAAACATCCATTGTGGAAGCACGCATAAGACGCGCAATTGAAGCCAGGGTTCCAAAGGAAAGGGCAATGGCAGGCAGCCATTTGGATGCTTCACTGTTCCAGCCTGAAATAGGTATAGGATTTCTGGAAAGGCCAAAAATATCTTTCAGGAAATTACCGAATTTCAGACCCACTCCGTAATTCAAGAGGGCTGCCATAATAAAACTCGGTACCGATATACCGATAACAGCTACACCCATTATCAGCCCGTCACTTATTTTGCCATTCCTTTTGGCGGCTACAATTCCAAGAATGAGGCCTAATGCTATACCTATAATGAGAGATCTTAAACCCAGCTCGAAGGAATATGGAAATGCATCAAACACCCTGTCCACAACCTGCGCGCCCTTATAATGGAGGGATACTCCCAAATCTCCCCGGAGCATTTTCCCCATGTAGATGAAATATTGCACAATCAGGGGTTTGTCCAACCCGTATTTTTTAAACATCATCTCCCTGACTGCCGGGTCAACGGCTTTGGTGCTGATAAAAGGATCTCCCGGCATAAGGTGCATAAGCAAAAATGTCAGGGTGACCAAAAGCCAGATTGTCAAAAGAGAAAAAATTATTCGTTTTATAATATAACGGAACATAACATCTTCCTTTCAAGCATATAGCAATATATAAAGCCTCTTTTCCGCATATGGCGGAATATGATCCAAACCATAAATTGTCAATGAATTTTATAATTTATTGTTTATTGCCATTTTTTACATTAAAAATCATTAAACAAATTATAATACCCAAAATAATGTATCATTATTACCCTGATTTAAAAAATCATAGTATATAGTAACATAATGTTTTAAACGAGGCAATGTAGTATTTTTGGTTAAATTATGGCAATTTATGGGCGTGCATGGACCAGGCAGGAATCTTCCTATGAGTGAAAGCTTTCATTTTTAGAATCATGCCCATGCTGGTTGCATCTGAACCCGGGATTGTGTCTATGTGGGATTGCATTTGACTGAGATTGCACTTATACCGGGATTGCGCTCGGCTAAGATTCTGCCAATTGCAGGATATCACCCATGCCAGGATTGTGTTCATACCAGGATTGCACCCACACCAGGACTGCACCCATACCAGGTTGCATCCATACCGGGATTGCTCCCACACCGGGATTGCACCCATGCCGGGCACAACACCAAGATAAAAGCTCCGGGACTCTATGTCCCGGAGCTTTTATCTGTTGGTTCCTCCTTAATAAATCTCTCTTGATAATTCCTGTCTCTTATACTTCCTGTCTTTTTAGATCCCCTGCCTCTTTATGCTTCCTGTTTCTTCGGAATTCGTATAATAAACTCCACATAATCGCCTTTATCAAGATGTGCGGCCTTCGCCCTCACTCCTGCCTGTTTCATGGTGTCTACAGCCTGCTTGATGGTATTTACAAATATCCTTATATCCTTGATGGCCTGGGTCAATTTCCCGTTTTCTGTCTTGTTTTCAGATTTTTCAGCGTATTTGTTTATTATTTTTTCAATAACCTCTTCTGACTTCTTAACATTAAGGCCTTTGCTTACAATAATCTTTAAAGCCTTCAGCTGCAGCTGTTCATCATGCAGCTTCAAAAGTGCCCTTGCATGCCTTTCAGTAAGCCCGTTGTCCGCAAGAATTTTCTTAACCATGGGGGGAAGCCTTAAAAGCCTTATTTTATTTGCTATCGTAGACTGGCTTTTGCCTATTTTCCTGGCCAGTTCCTCCTGGGTAAAATTATGCTCGTTTATAAGGTTGTTGTAGCTTTCCGCTTCCTCCATATAGCTTAGGTTTTCTCTTTGCAGATTTTCAATTAATGCCATTACGGCAGAATTATTATCATCCACATTAACAACAATTGTTGGAATCTCAGTCAACCCTGCCAGCTTAGCCGCCCGCAGCCTTCTCTCCCCTGCAACAAGTTCATAACGCCCGGCGCTTATTTTCCTTACGTTTATCGGCTGCAAAACACCATACTGCCTTATTGATTCACAAAGCTCGTCCAGTCCTTCCTTCTTGAACTGTTTTCGTGGCTGGTAGGGGTTTGGCCTTATACTGTCAATCTTCACATATGTAATATTCTTTAACTGGCTTTCTTCCTCGGGTCTCCTCAAAAATCTCAATTTACTTTCCAACATTTTTGGCACCATCCTTTGTATTTAAAATTTGATATGGAATTACAGCCTTAAGGGCTTTTGGCCCTGCCTATCCAAACCTTCTTACTTTTTGACAAGCAGTATTTTCACCTTGCAACAAGCACGCATCAAGCAAGGATAAGCATGGAAAAAAAATACTTTTTTTCAAAGGATATATTCGCCAATTTAATATTCAATTCCTTTTATCAAACTCAGGAATCGTTCGCCGAAAACCGCTATTTTACTGCATCATACGGTTTGAAGACTTGTTATTTCAACGGAGACTTTGATGGTTTACCCGCTTTTCTGGGATATCCCGTCGGAGTTTGTCGAAACTTTTTTATTAAAATTATATTTCTTTCATGTCCAAGATCAGGAAGGTTAATTTTATCTACTTTGACAATTTCACCTCCCAAAGTTGAAAGGGCTTTTTTGGATCCGTCAAGTTCCTCTTCCACTTGGCTTCCTTTCATTGCAATAAATATACCGCCTGTCTTGACCAAAGGCAGGCAATACTCCAGGAGTACCGGCATTTCAGCCACTGCCCTTGCGGTTACCACATCGAACTTTTCACGAAAATCCGGGTTTTGGCCCAGGTCCTCCGCCCTGCCATGGACAGTCCGTATATTTTCAAGCTCAAGTGTACTTATAACTTCCTCCAGAAAGGACAGCCTCTTCAAAAGGGAATCCATTAATGTTACATCAACATCCCGGCGCACAATTTTTACAGGCAGGCCGGGGAATCCCGCCCCCGTACCCAAATCCGCCAGGGTTGTCCCTTTGCTTTCAAGATATGGCACTATGCTCAATGAATCGATAAAATGCTTGATTATAATTTCTTTATCTTCAATAATTGAGGTTAAATTAACCCTCTCATTCCAGTCCTTCAAAAGCGACATGTATGAGAAAAACTTCTCAGCCATGTCATCGGTGATGCTGACATTAAATTCAGCTGCGCCTTTAAGCAGCAATTCTTTCAACCCGGTCACCAGCCTACCTCCTTGTTGCAAGATAAATCAAAAGCACATTTATATCTGCAGGGGACACCCCTGAAATTCTCGATGCCTGTCCTACCGAAGAAGGCCGGATGCTGCTAAGTTTCTGCCTGGCTTCGGTACTCAGCCCCCTGATTTTGTTATAGTCCAGGTCCTCAGGAAGCCTTCTGTTTTCAATCTTCCTAAACTGCTCAACCTGCTGCATCTGCCGTTTAATATATCCCTCATATTTTATTGAAATTTCAACCTGTTCACATACGGCAAAGCTGAGCTGCGGCCTGTTTTCATCAATTTCCGCCAGGGAGGCATAATCAATTTCAGGCCTTCTCAATAATTCGGTCAGCCTTATTCCGCTCTTAATTTTTGTACTGTTCCTGCTTTCCAAAAACTTCTGCACCTTTTCCGACGGAGGTACAATAGTGCTTTCAAGCCTTGCAATTTCCTCCTCTATCTGTTTCTTTTTCAGAAGAAACCTTTGATATCTTTCCTCTGAAATTAAACCTATTTCATACCCGAGGGGCGTTAATCTCAAATCCGCATTGTCCTGCCGTAAAAGAAGCCTGTACTCGGACCGGGAGGTCATCATGCGGTAAGGCTCGTTGGTTCCTTTTGTTACAAGATCGTCAATAAGCACACCTATGTAGGCCTGGGACCTGTCCAAAACCACGGGTTCCTTCCCCATTATCTTCCTGGCAGCGTTTATGCCGGCCATGAGCCCCTGGGCTGCCGCTTCCTCGTATCCGGAGGAACCGTTAATCTGGCCTGCGCAAAACAACCCGTCGACATTCTTCAGCTCAAGGCTCAGTTTAAGCTCAGTAGGGTCTATACAGTCATATTCTATAGCATAACCGCTTCTCATTATTTTAACATTTTCAAGTCCCGGAAGCGTTTTAATCATCTCTATCTGAACATCCTCGGGAAGGCTGCTGGACATCCCCTGAAGATACATCTCCTGTGTGTCAAGCCCCATGGGCTCAACAAACACCTGATGGCTTTTCTTGTCCGCAAATTTAACTACTTTGTCTTCGATTGAAGGGCAATACCTGGGCCCAATGCCCTCAATAACCCCGCTGTACAAAGGAGACCTGTGGAGGTTGTCCCTTATTACCTTATGGGTGTTTTCATTGGTGTTTGTCTGCCAGCAAAGGACCTGCTCCCGTTTTATCTCCTCCGTCTCAAAGGAAAATGGAACAATAACATCATCCCCGGGCTGCTCAAGCAATTTTGAAAAGTCGATGCTCCGCTTGTTTATACGGGCAGGGGTGCCTGTTTTGAACCGTCTTATGGTAATGCCAAGTTCTCTTAAGCTGTCGGATAATTTATTGGCCGGAAACAGCCCGTCCGGGCCTCCGGCAAAAGAGATATCCCCGATTATGATTTTGCCCTTCAGGTATGTGCCCGTGGTGAGAATCACCGCTTTAGCCTTGTAAATCGCATCCGTATGTGTTTTTACCCCCTCTACGGTTTTCTTCCCGTCCACTTCACGCGTCAAAATTTCCACTACTTCCATTTGGCGAATATCCAGGTTTTCCTGAAGTTCCAGGGTGTTCTTCATCTCCATCTGGTATCTTCGCCTGTCAATCTGGGCGCGAAGGGAAAATACGGCAGGACCCTTTGCCCTGTTCAGCATCTTGGATTGTATCAGGGTTTTGTCGGCGGCCTTGCCCATCTGGCCCCCCAGGGCGTCAATCTCCCTGACCAGATGGCCCTTTGCCGTTCCCCCTATATTTGGATTGCAGGGCATATTGGCTATGCTGTCCAGATTTATTGAAAATATTATTACTTTAAGTCCAAGCCTTGCAGCTGCAAGGGCTGCCTCGCATCCGGCATGCCCTGCGCCAACCACGGCAACATCATATTCTCCTGCAAAGTATTCCATCTAACGTTCATGCTCCTTTTGCAATAGTGTCTGAAAATGTGTATATGAACTGTATGCAGAGCATAACAATTGGCTTTATTTTGTCAGAAGACCAGGTTCGCTGAAGGCAAAAATGCGTGAAAAAAGCAGGATGTTTTTTTAGCTTTTTCGAGCCACGGAGGGCGAGTAAAAAGCGGTAGCATTTTTGCCTTCAGCGGACCGTCGGTTTTCTCAAAATAAGAGCCTTGTTATGTTCTGCATACAGTTCATTCCGGCAACTTCTTCTCCATCCTTACCGAAGCTGTACTGCTGTATCAGAGATGGGTGT
The DNA here is from genome assembly GCA_012839865.1 of Clostridiaceae bacterium. Taxonomy (GTDB): domain Bacteria; phylum Bacillota; class Clostridia; order CAYPLH01; family DUMO01; genus DUMO01. The sequence continues at coordinate 11,980 of DUMO01000010.1, read as the reverse complement.
ACATGAACAATCACAATGTTCATGTACATATACACTATTTTTAAATGCCTTTACTTTCCTATGCAAAACCTGCTGAAAATGCTGTGCATTACATCTTCACTGACCGACTCCCCTGTTATTTGCCCCAGGTACTCCGCCGCATCCTTGATATCAATTGATGCACAGTCTATGGGCATTCCCGTGTCGAGGGCCTCCAATGCTCTGTTTATCGAGCCTTGGGCATCGTCAATGAGTTTTTTGTGCCTGACGTTTGTAATCAAAATCTCATCGCTTCCCACAACCTCGCCCTGCAAAAACAGGCGGGCTATTTCTTTCTCAAGTTCCTCTATGCCTTCTCCGTCAACCATGGAGGTGCGGACAGGCTTGAAAGCCTTAAGCTCATTTTCCATCTCTTCAATTTTTGCATTATCAGAAATATCCACCTTATTGATTAACACAATAACTTTCTTTTCCGCAAGCTGTTGAATAATATCCTTGTCCTCATCCGTCAGGCCCTTTGAGCCGTCTATCATCAATATGGCAAGGTCCGCCTCATCGATAGCCTTTTTTGCTTTCTCCACACCGATTTTTTCAACTAAGTCCTCCGTCTCCCGGATTCCCGCCGTATCGGTAATTCGCACCGGGATGCCATGTATATTGACGTATTCTTCAAGGATGTCCCTGGTTGTGCCCGGTATGTCCGTCACTATGGCCTTGCTCTTCCCTATCAGCTCGTTAAGGAGGGATGACTTTCCCACATTCGGACGGCCTACTATCACCGCATTTATGCCTTCCCGGATGATTCTGCCCCTTTCAAAGTCTTTTACTATCCTGCCCAGCATGCCGTTGATTTCCATAAGGCTCTTTTGAACCATTTCCTCGGTTATTTTTTCGATGTCGTATTCAGGGTAGTCCAGGGTTACTTCAATATGGGCAATAAGGTCTATGAGACTCTTTCTTGCGCTCCTGATCTTTTCGGACAATTTTCCCTCAAGCTGGGCAAAAGCCACCTTTGAACTTTCACTGGTTTTTGCGTTGATTATATCTATAACGGCTTCCGCCTGGGACAAGTCTATTTTTCCGTTCAAAAAAGCCCGCTTTGTAAACTCCCCGGGTTCCGCAAGCCTGGCACCGATTCTTAATACGAGCTCGAGTATTCTGTTTACCATGACGGTACCGCCATGGCAGTTTATCTCAACGATATCCTCCCCTGTGTAAGTTTTAGGGCCATACATTTTGGATACCAGAACATCATCCAGCATTTCACCTGTGGCAGGGTCAACTATCCTTCCAAAGTTTATGGTGTGATCCTTTAATTTCTCAAAGGGTTTTCTGCCCTTGAAAATTTTCGATGCTATTTCAAAGGAATCCGGACCGCTTATTCTTACGATACCTATCCCTGCTGCTCCTATGGCAGTAGAAATGGCAGCAATCGTGTCTACCTTGTACATCCTGCTCTCCTCTTGTCAAGTCAGGCTTTCGTCCCATCGGCTAAATTTATGGGTACCCGGCCAGACTTTCGCAATTTTCCTCCCTAATCTTCTCCATAAACAGATAATGGACAATAGTCAATAAAAACAAGGCCATTGTCCAAAAACTGCTTTATGCTGAAATAACAATTTTCTTTTCCAGTATACTTTATCCTATCGTTGCAACTACCCTTACTTTCGCCCCTTAAGGCAGTTTAGTAAAATTTCCAACCTTAATTCATTGCTGCAAATGCTTCCGCCATTGCACCCTGAAAGTATTCAAATATTAATCATAACCTGGTGTTGCAGCCAATTTAATTTTTTCCCGTTGCGGCAACCTGCGGAAGTTGTCCATTTTTATCCTATTGCTGCAGCTCCTGCTTTTTTATCAGCTGCAGCAGATTACGAAAGTTTTCATTCCTACCTTGTTGTTATAACTACCTTCCTGTTTGGCTCGTCACCAATGCTATAGGTCCTCACATGCTTATTATTCTGTAATGCGGAATGAATTATTCTTCTCTCGTAAGGATTCATCGGTTCCAAAGTAAGTGTTTTTCTATGCCGTACAACTCTCTCTGCAAGTCTTTCAGCCAGTTTTACAAGGGTTTCCTCTCTCTTTTTCCTGTAGTTTTTGGTATCAAGAATGACTCTCTTGTAAGTGTTGCTGTTTTTATTGACAACAAGACTGGTCAGGTATTGCAATGCATCCAGAGTCTCTCCTCTTCTTCCGATTAATATGCCAATATCTTCACCCTTCAATTCAACATAGATATTATCATCCTGCTCTTCCGACAAAAGCTCAGCATTGACTCCTATTTTCTCGATGACACTTGATAAAAATTCCTTGGCATAGTCAGCGCCGGTTTCCTTCAAAGTTGCCCTTACCCGGGCCATCTTGCTTCCAATCAAGCCAAATATCCCTTTACTTCCTTCATCAAGAACCTCAATATCCACCTTATCCTTTTCGCTTTCATCAAGTCCAAGCTCAGAAAGCGCGAGAAGTATCGCCTCATTAACCGTCTTTCCGGTTGTCTCTACACTGTTAGACATTCTATTTCGTGCCTGCCTCCTTTTTATTTATAACAAATTTATTCATATACAACTGCTGACCGATCTGAACAAGGTTGCTTATAATCCAGTACAATCCCAATCCTGCCGGAACACTGAAGGCAAAAAACGCTGTAATGAATGGCATAACTTTTGTCATGCTTGCAGCAGGTGCTGCACTGTCATTACTTGGCGCCGGCATGGCATATTTGGTCGACAGCCATGTACTGACGGCAGCAAGTACAGGTATCAGGATAAGAGGAAGGTACCTTAAATCCGAAACTATTTTTGTATAATCAAAAGTCGGAGTTAATCCAAGGTTGAATATTCCAAGAAAATTAAGGTCAACCACCTCATTTTTGGCAAGCAGTCCTTCCGCCTTGATTATTTCTTCCGGATGCTCATTAAAATAGTTCAGTATCGGTATGTCATAGGAAAATGATTGAATTGACTCAGCTATTTCCTTTGGTATCAGATTGAACAAAGCTTGTATTGTTTCATTGCTTTTTTGGAACATATATTTAAGCGGTTGCGAAATTACCCAGTAAAGTGAGAACAGTATGGGCAGCTGTACCAGAAGTGGAAGACATCCTGATGCCGGATTGTATTTATTCTCGGTATAAATTCTCATCATTTCCTGGTTCAGCTTTTCCTTGTCATTTTTGTATCTTTTTTGGGCTTCCTGCAGCAGAGGCTGAATTTCCTGCATTTTCGCAGTCGATCTGTACTGTTTGATGGTCAATGGCAACAATATCAACTTAATGAATATGGTAAACAGTATAATTGCCAATCCGTAATTATGAAAAGCCAGTGTATTATATATAAATTTCAGGAACAGCCCCATAGGCTGTGCAATAAATCCGAAAATTTCTGCCATTTGTACCTTACTCCTTTTCTTTTATTACAGGGTCGTAACCCCCCGGATGGAAAGGATGGCACTTAAGTACCCTTTTTATAGCCAAAAAACTTCCTTTTAATACTCCATAGGTATTTATGGATTCAATCGTATATTGGGAACACGTTGGATAAAACCTGCAAGTCGGCCCTTTAAGCGGAGAAATCCATTTCTGATATAACCTTATCAAAAATATTAGTAAACTTTTCAGCATTTTTTCTCCCATTACATGTCAAGTTGCCCGCAGCAGTTGCACAAACACTTGAAAGCTGCGCGGGCAAGGATTCAGGAGCTTGCTCGGAAGGTCAAAATATATGGATTCTGCGCCTTGCAAAGTTATGAACAAATACGCTTTTTGTATTTATTCAATAATGCCGCTTTTTCCGGGCAAGTTCCCAAATAGTATTTTTTGCCGCATCTTTTGGTACGGAGCATGTCCGCCCAGGCTGCCGGTTTTTCCGGCAGGCAACCTGTTCATCATTGTATTCGGTTACTGATTGCCAACTTCCGTATTAATCATGTCAAGTTTACGCAATAAATAATTCATTTCCTTTTTTATATCATAAAATGAGGGAATCACATCCACTTTCCTGGATACAATCACCAGGTCGTATCCCCTTTTTACCATACCCTCCATAAGACGATAATTTTCCCTTATAAGCCGCCTTATCCTGTTCCTTGTCACTGCTTTCCCCAATTTTTTACTGACTGTAATACCCAACCTGTTTGTCTGTAATTTGTTATCCAAAACGTAGACTACAAGATGTTTGGAAGCAGAGAACCTTCCGTTTTTGTACACTCTTGAAAATTCATAATTTTTCTTCAAAGGAACAGTATTAGTCATCGGCATCCCCTGTAAAATTATTAAGCTTTTATCAAGCTGTCCGAAGAAGGGCATTTGCAAAAAATACAACCGAATATTATTTTGATTTAAAAAGACCACATTTTATGCGGTCTCAAGCAGAAAGAACTTTTCTCCCCTTTTGTCTGCGCCTTCTTAACACTTTCCTTCCATTCGCGGTTTTCATTCTTTTCCTGAAACCATGTTCCTTTTTCCGCTGTCTTTTCTTGGGTTGGTATGTCCTAAGCATTACTGTAACACCCCCTGTTCCGTATTAATTAATTGGACAATATCCAATTTCAGGTTTATGGATTTGTCCACATAACTTTCAGATTGATAATTTAAACGTAATATATCCAATTCCCGGCTAAATTTAAATAAAAATCCTTTCCCGACATAGACGATTAAATTATATATTATTGTTTTATACCGTGTCAAGGAGCTTATTTTATCAGATATTTCATGCAACCGGGTACCTGTATCTGTTCAGTTACTTATTATGAACAATCAGCCCCTTGCTCCGCCGAAAATGGGAAAACAAACCTGTCCGCTTGCTCCACCCGAAAATAGGACAAGGAACCTGTCCCCCTGACACTCTAGCCCCCATTTCAAAAAATTATCAAAGGACAAATTTACAAGCAATCCTGTGGATACATTATCTAATTTAATAATTTCTGTGGATAATTTGCTTTTTTAATATTGAATCTATTCGTTTTTTTTGATATATTAATCAGTGTTGACCTTTGGTTGGACAACCTGGTTTATTGTAGCGGCATTACAATTCCAGTAGTATTTTTCATTGGATAATGCGCGTTTACCAAAGCAAAATACAAAATTAATTTTACCAATTTGCCACAGAAAAAACTTATTAAATCTACCAAAGAGAAAAACTAGATAGATTTTGCTGTAAAAATCATAGGGATTATTGTAATCAATAATATACTATGCTTTTGTTTGGGCAAAATCAATTTGTTTTATCGGGTTGTTGTTTGTTTCCCAAAAAGTAAGTTGGACTGATTTTGCATGCAGCATAAAAAGAGTTCCACTTATGAAAATACATATATACAATGTTCACCCGGCATACTCTTTGGGCAATTGTGATCATTTGATTTCATAATTTTTGGGGGAGAATTACAAGATGTTAACTCAACATGAAAAAATTTGGCACCAATCACTTGAACTTTTAAGAAATGAACTTACATCCATCAGCTTCAACACCTGGATTCAAACCATAGAACCGGTCTCGGTAAATACCAACACATTAACACTAAGAGTTGCTACAGATTTTAATAAAGGAATTCTTGATTCCAGATACAAATTGCTAATTGAAAATGCGGTCAAACAAGCCACATCGAGGGAATATGAAATAAGAATCATTTCTTCCGAATCTGAAGGCAAAGACTGCAATTACAATGTTAATGTTAACATAAATGGTGATAACTCGGTTTCCCTGCTTCATCCAAAGTATACCTTTGATACCTTTGTAGTAGGAAACAGCAACCGTTTTGCCCACGCTGCAGCCCTTGCCGTCGCGGAAGCTCCGGCGAGAGCCTACAATCCTCTTTTTCTGTATGGTGGTGTAGGTTTGGGCAAAACCCATCTTATGCACGCCATCGGAAATTATATTCTCAATAACAATCACTCCTTACGGGTATTGTATGTAACCTCTGAGAAGTTTACCAATGAATTGATCAATGCCATAAAAGACGATACAAACGTTGAATTCAGAAATAAATACAGAAACATTGACATACTCCTTATAGACGACATTCAGTTTATTGTTGGGAAGGAAAGGACCCAGGAAGAGTTTTTCCATACCTTCAATACTCTTTATGATGCAAACAAGCAGATTATAATATCCAGCGACAAGCCTCCAAAAGACATAACAACCCTTGAGGAAAGGCTGAGATCCAGGTTTGAATGGGGACTTACCGCAGATATTCAACCGCCGGATTATGAAACGAGAATCGCAATACTGAGAAAGAAGGCCCAGATGGAAAATCTCAATGTTCCGGATGAAATCATGGCTTTTATCGCTGACAAGATAGCCGCAAACATCCGGGAGCTCGAAGGGGCACTTAACAAAATCATTGCCTACTCACAGCTTACCAGGAGCGAAGTGGACATGGACCTTGCAGCTGAAGTGCTGAAGGATATTTTAGCTACCAATAAAAAGGAAATAACCAGTACGCTTATCATGAAGTCTGTTTCCGGATATTTTGATATAAACAGCGAGGATCTAAAATCCGCCAAAAGAAACAGGGAGGTTACACATCCCAGGCAAATAGCCATGTATTTGTGCAGGGAGCTCACTGAATTGTCATTACCGAAAATAGGCGAGGTATTTGGCGGAAGGGACCATACAACCGTCATGCATGCCATTGATAAAATTTCAAGGGAAGCTGATACCAACCCTGAGATAAGAAGAACACTGGCTGAAATTAAGAAAATAATTAAAGGAAACTAGTCTTTAAATTTAATATGGCAATAAATCGGATTATAACCTGCAGGTATTTTTAATATCAACCCTTACCCCGCCTGCAGGTTTTTTTAATGCAATTTTACAAGATGTATTTCACAAGTTTCATAATTTCAACAGCTCTAATCGACACTCTGTGGAAAACTCTGCAAAAACTCACCATAAGCATCACCACAGTGCCTTGTCCATTTGACAAAGACAACCTGGAGGGCTCAAAACTATTATCCCTGGCTGGTTTTAAAACTTCAAAACAAATGTTTTAAAATTCCCCTTGTGTAAATGTTGATTGTTTTTATGTTGAAAAATCATATAAATATTAATATAATGTTTAATTGTTAGTTGCCGTACAAATTATCTACAAAATAATTAACAGCAAAAATTGGCTTTACAACTTAATTTGACATGCTTATACACAACTTCAACAATACCTACTGCTACTATTACTAAAAATATTGTATATATTATTATATGAAAGGAACTGTTTTTTATGAAACTTGTTTGTTCAAGAGAAAATTTACATAACGGCGTAAACATAGTGCAAAAGGCGGTTTCGGCAAAAAGCACCATGCCCATACTCCAGGGAATCCTGATTGAAGCAGGCGATACTCTCAAGCTTACGGGAAATGACCTGGAAATAGGTATTGAATGTGTTGTTGAATCGGACATCATGGAAAAAGGTTCAGTTGTTGTAAATGCAAAAATGTTTGGCGAAATTATAAGGAAGTTGCCGGATTCAGACGTAAGCCTTGATTATAATGAAGAAAGCGGAATTGTGGTTATTAAATGCGGCAAGTCGTTGTTTAAAATACACGCCATGTCGTCAGAGGGTTTCCCGGCCCTGCCTGAAGTTAAAAAGGAAAACAGCTTCAGTGTAGAAAGCAGTTTATTGAGAGATTTGATAAGACAAACCATATTTGCCGTCGGAACTGATGAGTTTCGGGCGATTCTGACCGGTTGTCTGATTGAAAGCAAGAACAATGAACTTAATTTTGTTGCATTGGACGGATTTAGAATTGCATTGAGAAAACACAATCTGGAAGGTGATATTCCTGATTTCAGCCTTGTTGTTCCCGGAAAGACACTTAATGAAATTTTGAAAATTTTGCAATACACCGATTGCGACATTGCCATATATAATTCCAAAAATCAAATTTTGTTTGATGCAGGGAATTTTAAACTGGTATCCAGGTTGCTTGAAGGTGAATTTTTCAATTACAGAAATGCAATTCCGGAAGATTTTGAAACAAAAATCACCGTTGATACAAAAGAGCTTTTAAGCAGTATAGAAAGAGCATATCTTATATCAATCGAAGAACAGGGAAGAAATTATCCTGTGGATTTCAAGTTGTACAACGATACGCTGATGATTACCTCGGATACTACTAAAGGTTCTGTTAAAGAGGAACTGGAGGTGGAGATGGAAGGTTCCGACCTTGAAGTTTCATTTAATCCACTTTATTTTATTGAAGCATTAAGAGTGATTGATGATGAAAAGATAAATATTTACTTCAGAAGCATAGGGGCCTGCACTATAAAACCAACTGAAGGCAACAGCTTTGTTTACATGATACTGCCGCTTTTAAAATAATTATAGCGCAAGGAAAGCGGAGGGTAATTTTGATTGTCAAACAGCTTAAACTGGTAAATTACAGGAATTATTCGGATATTGAGTTGAATTTTTCGGATAAATATAATGTTTTCTATGGGGATAACGCCCAGGGCAAAACCAATATTATCGAGTCTGTTTTCTTTTGCGCCTCGGGCCGTTCCCACAGGGCATCAAGGGATAATGAGCTTGTTAAAATAGGCGAAAACAATTTTTATATAAAAATAGAAATAGAAAACGGCGATTATGACTGCACTATAGAAATCGGCTATGACAGGAAAAACAAGAAAATTAAGATAAACCAGAACCCGATAAGAAAACTGGCCGATTTGATGGGGCACTTAAAGGCCGTATTTTTTTCGCCGGAGGACCTATCCATTTTGAAAGCAGGGCCTTCTGAAAGAAGAAGATTTATAGATATAACCTTGAGTCAATTGAAACCCGTGTATTTTTACAACCTGCAGCAGTATTACAAGGTCCTTGCCCAAAGAAACAACCTTCTTAAAAAAGCCCAGGGCAGAAAGGATTTGCTGGATACCCTGGACATTTGGAATGAAAACCTTGCAACCATCGGGTCAAATATAATACTTGAAAGAAATAAATTTATCAATACATTGTATCATTACACCATGGAGAATCATGAAAAGCTCACAAACAGGCACGAAAAGCTTGAAGTCAGATATAGCCCCTCAATAAAAGCAGGAGAATATAATGACTTGAATGATATAAAAAAACAATTTCACAAACAGTTGGAAAAACTTAAAAACAGTGAGATTTTAAGCGGTGTTACCTTGTGCGGTCCCCAGCGGGATGACCTGGACATATTGCTGAATGGCAACAATATAAAAATATACGGGTCTCAGGGACAGCAAAGGACGGCAGTATTGTCAATGAAACTGGCAACTATTGACGTTATAGAAAAAGAAACAGGCAAAAAACCGATTCTGCTGCTTGATGACGTTATGTCGGAGCTGGATGAAAAGCGCAGAAGGTACCTGTACGAAAATATGGACAATGTACAAACCTTCATTACCACGACTGACAGAAATCTGGTGGAAGACAGCGTTTTGGCAAACGGCAAAATTTTTAGAGTAGAGAATGGTACTGTAACGGAGGATTAGCCGTGCATTGAAAGAGTATGGAAAAATTATCCGGCAGCAACAATTAGCGGTGGTGTCAAGGAAGAGAAGAATGATGAATCGACCGGTTTGTTGAAGAGGCCGGATTAGCTGTTATACAGCGCTAAGTAAAAAAGCATAAATCTGAAATTATGCACATCAAGAAATGGATGTTTCGAGATAGAAAAAAACTTCTGCAAAAGTTTAAATATTGTGGCATAATGAAAATATATTGATTCTTGTTCCTCCGGTTTGGAAAAAAGTCAGAGCCGGGGGATGAATTTATGTAAACTAATATGGAAGGGGTGCTGGTAAATGTTTAAAGAGTTCAAAGAATTTGCAGTTAAGGGAAACGTTATTGATCTTGCAGTCGGTGTGATTATTGGCGGAGCTTTTGGAAAAATAGTTTCATCCCTGGTTAATGACATTCTTATGCCGGTTATTGGTTTTATTTTAAGCGGGATAAACATATCCGATTTAAAATTTGTCATCAAACATGCCGTTGGCGACGTTCCGGAAGTGGCAATCCTCTATGGTTCATTTATTCAGGCAATTGTTGATTTTCTTATAATTGCTTTTTCCATTTTCATGTTTTTGAAGTTGCTTACATTGGGGAAGAAAAAGAAAGAACAGGAAGCGCCCCCTGCTCCTCCGGCGGAACCTGATCCGGAAATCAAACTTCTTGAAGAGATTCGTGATTTATTGAAGGACAAAGAGTAATATATTCGACTGGAATACAATCCCCCGGCAGCGAATTGTTTCGTATCGCCGGGGGATTTTTTTAATTATGTGATGTACTCCCGCCTACACTCTCACTAAAGTGATCAGGGTGGCTTATGGGCGGGAGACTTCTTGCTTCTATATGTGTTAAATTGCTTAAAAAGTTATGCACTTCAAGAGGAAGTTACTGCAATGCAAAAAATAATAATTTCTAGTTCGTAAGTTTTTTGTATTATAATATAATTGCAAAGGCTTGTCTGAAATCCTCCGGCGTAAGTTTCGGGGAGTGTCAATACACCAATATGGAAACAAGGTGTTTAACATGAAAAAGGGAACATTGTATAGTGGCGAAGTTTCAAGGGTGGATTTTCCAAACAAGGGAATCCTCAAGGTAGACTGTGAAAATGTAATAGTCAAGGATACTTTGCCTGGCCAGAAAATCAGTTTTTTTATCAGCAAAATCCGTAAAGGCAAAATCGAGGGAAGGCTGGTCGAAGTATTATCAAAATCACCGTTGGAAACAGTTGAGCCTGAGTGCATTCATTTTGGGCCCTGTGGTGGTTGTACATATCAGACAATACCCTATGAAACGCAGCTTAAAATAAAAGAAGAACAGGTCAGGTACTTGCTGGATTCAGTTTGTTCAACATATCAATTCGAAGGGACCAAAAAAAGCCCCAGGCAGTGGGGATACCGCAACAAGATGGAGTTTTCCTTTGGTGATGAAAAAAAAGATGGTCCTCTTGCCCTGGGTTTGCACAGGAAAGGAAGTTTATACTATATTGTACAAACCGACCATTGCCAAATCACAGATAATGATTACAATAAGATACTTACCGGAGTTGTTGAGTATTTCACCGAAACGGGAACAGGTTTTTATAAGAAGTGGTCCCATGTAGGTTATTTACGTCATCTTGTCGTACGAAAAGCGGCAAAAACAGGGGAGATCCTAATCAATCTGGTAACTTCCACCCAGTGGGATTACGATGAACCGGAAGCTGAAATAATGGAAGGATTTAAGAATAGACTATTGGAACTTGACCTGAACGGCAGCATTGCAGGGATTCTTCATACTTATAACAACAGCAAGGGTAATGTTGTGCAAAGTGACAGAACTGATATCTTATACGGCCGGGATTATTTCTATGAAGAACTCCTTGGAACGAAATTCAGGATATCCGCTTTTTCTTTCTTCCAGACAAACTCTCCCGGAGCGGAGGTACTTTATAACACCGTCAGGGATTATATCGGTGATGCCAGGGATAGATATATTCTTGATTTATATTGCGGAATAGGAACAATTGGCTTGATTCTGGCTCCGGCAGCAAAAAAAGTTATTGGGGTGGAAATTGTTGAAGAAGCTGTTATGGCCGCAAGGGGAAACGCTGCATTAAACGGCTTTGGCAACTGCGAATTCATTGCCGGGGATGTGCTTAGGGTTTTGGATGGCATTACAGAAAAGCCCGATTTGATAGTATTGGACCCTCCGCGGGATGGTATTCATCCTGTGGCATTGGAGAAAATCATTGAGTTTGGAGTGGACCGGATAGTTTATATTTCCTGCAAACCTACAAGTCTTGCAAGGGATTTGACGGTAATACAGGATAAGGGGTACAAAGTGGAAAGGGTATGCTGTATAGATATGTTTCCCAATACGGTACATGTTGAGACGGTAGCGTTGATTACAAAGCTGTAAGTATTTATTTAAGCGGGTTTCAGGAATTATATCCAAGTTGTCTACTCGACCTAAAGGGCTAAAATGCGTATATAGGAACATGTCGACGAGGTATTTTTGGGTAAAATTTGAACTCAAAAATTGGCAGGGT
>DUMO01000068.1 GCA_012839865.1 Clostridiaceae bacterium | reverse complement strand
TTTACTCCCTTCAAGTATGGTCAACTTAAAGGGTATTATTTTTTAGGGGTGCTCGCAATGGAGTTTTTCCATTTTATGCAGGGTTTTTTAAGTTCCGGAATGCTCGATTTTCATTGTACCAGAAACAGAAGTAATTCTCTTACAACTTTAAGTGCTATCATATCCAAGTTAAATATCTCCCATTTATTGCTCAATTGTATTTTAAAATTAACATCTTTCATTGTTAATATTTTAATAATTGAATTATAAACAATTATACTGTATTTTTTTTTTTTTTTTTCAAAATAATTACATTAATATTTACAAAGTGACAGAATATTCTGTATTAGCAAAGATTTTTTTAAAATAAAACCACAGGAATATATAACAATTGTTTCTGACTCAAACCTGGCTGAATCTATCATTGAAAATGTAGAAGAACTTTTCAGAAAAGCAAATCCTCAATGCAGCATTGATTATAAATTTGTAAGCACCGATGATTTAAAGGTGTCTGTTATGGCTGGCAATAAGGATATGGATATAATACTTATAGATTCACCTTTTGTTACCGTTCTTACCAAAAATAATACTATTACTTCTTTAGATGGATATCAGCATGTCAAGGAGAAGTTTACATATATGTTTGATGGTATAGAAAATTTATGCATGCATGATGACGAATTAATCGGTGTTCCTGCAACAGTAAGCATAGAAGCATGGGAAGCCAATCAGGAGTTATTGGAAAATTTAAAATTGGAATTACCGGATAAAAGTTGGAGCTGGTATGATTTCTATGAATATGCCAAACTTGCGCGTAAAGATATTAACGCTGATGGAATTAAAGACACATATATCATCGAGGGTAGAAAAGATTCTCCACCCTTTCTCAGCCAATATAATTGCACTTATATTGATTTGGAAAAGAAAAAAGCTTCATTCAACAATGAGGAGTTTAAAAATTTGCTTGTATTATGGAAGAAAATGTGGGATGAGGATTTAGTAGCAGATGGTGGTACATTCATTACCCCGAAAATTAAAGATAACATTGTATTTTGTAAATGTAGTCTCACATTATCAATGGGTGACAGAGCCATTATTTACCCTCCTGCGCTTTTGGGCGGGCAGAAATCATATCCTGCACAGTTAAAATTACTTTGCATCACTTCCTTCTCCGAAAAAAAAGATTTAGCTGCAGAGTTTCTTTCTGTTTTTTGTTCAAAGGAAGCTCAGGAAAGAACAGTAATCACAAGGGCTCTGTATAAAGACTTTTCAATTTACAGAAGAGATATGTTAAACCCTTCATCAAGCGAAAAGAATATTGAGATCTTTAAAAATGTCCTTAAATATAGCATAAGAGAAAACTCTATCCCAGAGTTGAGAATATATACGCTTGGCATAATAGGCGAATACGTGAGCGGCATGTTACCCCTTGAAAAAGCAGTTACCATGATTGAGGATAAAGCGAACCTGATTCTTGGAGAATGAAGCCAAAGCCTCGTAGAAAATCTTTCTATTGAACAATTGGATTAATTTTAATAAAATCTAGTAAGGGGGGGTACTTATGGCACAATTTCCGGCAGGGAGGCCAAACAATACTTTTAAAAAAAAGATCTTCAATTTCCGCTCTAAGTTTGTGCTGTCCTTCCTTTTGCTGATTTTGCTGCCATTTGCGGTATTTTCCTTTTTCACAGGCAATTATTTATACGATGTGTGGGAAAAAAGAGTTTTCGAAGATATAACAAGCCTGACGGACAAGATTTCCGAAGATCTGGACAATTATCTGAAAGACGCAGATTTTTTGATAAACCTTGTTGCCGACAGCCCCCAGCTTGCCAGCTACTTCAATATTGTTGCCATAAATAAAAACAATATTAATTCTTATTCAGTATTTGAATCAGCTGAAAAGCAAACCGGCGCCCACAAGCTTATATCAAGCATAATCGGTTTGAAGAGCGGGATATTGTCGGGCATGTATTACCTTGACAACGAAAACCTGTATTTTATTCATCCATATTACTCATATGCAATATCGGGGAATATTTACCAGGATGAAGACTGGTACCGGGGGATTATCAAGTCCCCGGACAATATAAATTTTACAATTGCAAACATTCCTTTGCCCGGCATCTCCTCGTCCAATGCATTTTCCGTATTAAAGCCGGTGTTTGGCAGTTCAGACGGCAACATTTCAGGAGTTTTCCTGATAGCCCTCAATTTGGGAAATTTTACTGGCAGTTATTTACAAAATATCACTGATAAGTATCCTGGCAGTATATTTTTGATTTCCGATTCATACGACAGAATTGTTTATTCCAGCGATAAAAGCTTCCTGCCCGACAAGTTTGAACCTTCAAGCGCCCCGGTAAGCCCGGTGCAACCTCTTTTGATTGATTTTAAGGGCAGCAGTATATACATGGTTCTCCGCACATCACCTGAATATTCGTGGAAAGTGATAAGCCTTATACCCGCTGTCCATATAAACAGCCAATTACAACTCCTGAAAATTTCAGTGCCCGTCCTTTCACTAATATGCATCCTGGCAACCTTTTTCCTGGCCTTTAAGGTTCTTACCGGGCTTCTTCGTCCGGTGGACAAATTGGCAGCTGCAATGTCTGAAGCTGAAAAGGGAAACCTTTCGGTGAGGGTTAACATAAAGAGCAATGATGAAATGAGGATTATTGCGGATGCCTTCAATAATATGGTCCAGAAAATTGAGCATCTGGTTCAAAAAGTGTACAGCTTTCAGATAAAGCAAAAGGAAGCGGAACTGGACGCCCTGCAGAACCAAATCAACCCCCATTTCTTATACAATACGCTGGAATCAATAAGGGGAGCCGCTTTATACAGCGGTATGGAAACTATAGCTGAAATGGCAAAATGCTTATCCCAGCTTTTTCGCTATAATATAAGCGGAGAAGTCATTGTCCCTATAAGCCGTGAAATAGAGCACCTTGACAATTATCTGAAAATACAGAATTTCAGGCATGACGATAAATTTGAAATCATATATGATATACCTGACCGGTTGTACGATTACAGCATTCTCAAGCTTTGTCTCCAGCCTCTTGTGGAAAATTCAATCAAGCATGGCCTGGAGATGAAGCTTGGCAAGGGCAGGATATGTATTAAAATGTATGAATACAACAATATTCTGAAGGTGGAAATATCCGATGACGGCATAGGCATCAGAGAGGAACAAATCCACGAACTTAACAGGATACTTTCCGAAGAGCCGTCTTTCGAGGGTTTCAGCAACCAGTCAACAGGACAATCCGCAAGAAAAGGCACCGGAACAAAAATAGGCATTCAGAATGTCAATGCCAGAATCAAGCTGACCTTTGGCAGGCAGTATGGCTTAAAGTATAAGCTATCTGAAGTGGGAACCACCGTTGAAATGTTGCTGCCTCTTTATAAAGCAAATTCGCTGCGTCAAATTCCGGCAGGAGGTGCAGGGAGGATAAATGAAAGTAATAATAGCTGACGACGAAAAATGGGTAAGAAAGACAATAATAAGTTTGATTCCCTTTGAAAAACTGGGATTGAATCTGCTGGGTGAGGCTTCAAACGGCATAGAGGCTTATCATATGTGCGTGGAGCAGCAATGCGACATTCTTATAACCGACATAATGATGCCCGGTTTAAACGGCCTTGAACTTATCGAGGAGCTAAAAAAAGCCCTTCCCGATTTAAAAATAATAATAATTACAGGTTACAGCGATTTTGAGTATTCCCGGGCTGCAATAAAGTTCGGTGTTACAGATTACCTCTTAAAACCCATAGACGGGGATGAGCTTACCCAGGCCCTTATGAAAATCAAAACTGAAATACTTGAGGAAAGAGCCCGTCAGAAAAAAGAGACAGAACTGAAGGCCAAGTACGATAACGCTTTACCCTTCGTCTCAGAAAACGTTTTGAACAAGTTAATAAGCCAGAATACAATGACCGCCATGAACATAAAAAAAGAACTTGAATCCTGTTCAATTTATTTTAACAGGGAATATTTCACCGTTATAGTGTTCCACTGGGACCAGGGGGACAGTTCTCCCGGTTCCTTTCCTTCAGGTGACCAGGGGGACGGTTCTTCCGGTTCCTTCCCCGCAGGCATTCAGGGAGACGGCCTTTCCGGTTCCTTCCACACAGGCGGCCATGGGGGCGGTTATTCCGGTTCTTTGCCTGCTGACAACTCTTTTACAGGCGGGAAATGCACCCCGGAAAAATTAAGGGAACTTGTCAAAGAGGTTTTCATAGGAGATGATTCGGTTACCTTTAAATCTGCCCTGAATTTAGATGAAGTAATAACTATTATCAACCATAAAGAAAGCAAATTCGAAGAACTTGACAACTTGGTGCAACTTTGCCTTGAGGCCTTTAATGAACAATACCATGAAAAACTTCTGGTTGGGATAAGCTCACCAACACAAAACCTGAAGGAACTTCCGGAATGCTACATAGAAGCCCTGTATGCCATAAATCTGGCATTCTGGCATCCTGAAAAGCAGATATTCCATTTTGACACCGGATTGGAAACCGTGCGAAACCTCCCCGGTAAAGGTTATCTGTCATTTAACGGGCTCCCGATTCACCTGGAGGAGCAGGCAATTGCAAATATTGCTTGCGGCATCAAGCTTTCCGAATATGACACAGCCTATGAATATATTGATAATTTGAAGGAAATACTTTCCGGGTACAAGTATCTCCACCCTGAAACGATAAAGGAATTTTTCTGGACCCTGGTTCAATCTGTAGCAAACCGTCTTGAAATTTACATTACATTTATTGAACACGATTCAATTTTCCTGAACATGCACCCCTATGAAAGATTAAAAGGTATTAAATCCTTTGATGGTCTTTGCGAATATGTTAAAGGAGTATTTACAAGGCTTTGTGCCCATTATCAAAATAAAGTAGGCGCAAGCAACAATATTATTGTAACTGTGAAAAAACTGATACAGGAAAATTATCAGAGCGACATAACACTGGACAAAATTGCAAACTATGTACACATGAATACAACATATTTAAGTGAGCTTTTCAAGAAGGAAACAGGGATGAGTTTTATTGATTACAAAACCCTGATAAGAATAAATCATGCCAAGGAGCTTCTTCGTTCAACCAATTTAAGTTCAAACGAGATAAGCGCAAAAATCGGGTACACCGACCCCAAGTACTTTATAAAACTGTTCAAAAGAATAACCGGCTTCACCATAAATGAGTTCAGAAAAGGAAATTGAAAAAGCTTCTCTTAAAAGCTTCTCTTAAATGAAAAATCAGCTCTGGTTACTGCAGTACAGCTTCGGCAAGGAAAACAATCAATTTAAAATGCCTTGTCATCTAAGTAATTCCGTGAACTCGCTTCGCTCAAGCACATGGACATTACTAAGATTCCAAGGCATTTTAAGTTGTGTTTTCCTAAGCCTCGCTGTAAATAGCAGTACCAGAGCTGATTTTTCACAAAAAGTGCGAGAGAAATGAAATGTGTGCAGAACAATAACAAGTGGCTTTATTTTGTTAGAAAACCTCTATTTCCTTATAAACCACTCATTGAGCTGCCTTTGCAATTCCTCCACCGTCTTATGGAAACTGTAGTCGGAATTTTCCGCAATAAACCTTTCGATATTATCCGGATTGTCCAGCATGCTAAGGGAAGGTTTATTCAACTTTTGAAAGTTGTCTGTGCGTCTTTTTATCGCCTCAAAGTCTCTCAGCACAGGGTGAATACCATGATGGGGCGCATACTCCGAACGGGTCTCATCCGTAAGCAGTTGTTTGCTGAATGGGTCATTATACACACTGGTTCTTATAAAATTTATATTTAAAAAAGCTTCACTGCCTCCCCATCCCATGTATGGGTGGTTTTCAATATTAACCTGGGGCGGCAGTACATATTGCTCGCCGTAAATAGTGTAATGCTCACCCTCTATGCCGTACATGAGCAAATCATGGTTTTTCTGACTGGAATGCACCCACTCAAGAAACATTAAGACACTTTCGGGTTTGGATGAATTTTTATTTATTAATATGGCATTTTCCAGCAAAGACTTTTTGGGCATTTTATATTCGGGATATAGAGAGTATATCTTGTATTTGAATTCAGTGTCTATTCCCGCTTTTATCCTGGTATTCATAAAAAGCGCCTGATAGATTTCATCTATGAAACATGCGTACTTTCCGTAAAAAAAGCCCGCTTCGTCTTTGTTTTCAAATTCAGAAGGTATATAACCTTTTTTGTACCATGACAATAATCTCAGGAGCACATCCCTGTATTCAGGTGTTTCCTCCCATAGCATCAATTGCATGCCCGGGTCATTTTCTCTGTATACCAGGCCAAGCCTTTCATCAAAAACCGTAAAACCCATATGCGGGGCAAAAAGCTCCAAGGTTCCCGTAAACAGTCCAATGGGGACTATATTTATTTTTGAACCGGTAATTTTATCCGCGAAAACTTCCAAATCTTCAAAATCCGCCACCCCGCCTTCGATATACAAGGCATTTAAATCGTCTCTTACGGCTGCGCTTTTTCGAGATGAAACAGGAAACCTCCAGGGAATTGCCACAATTTTATTGTCAAAGGTTATGGCTTTCATCTCCTCCTCGGACAAGCTTCCATAGATTCCCGGCGCATACTGCTGAAACAGCCCGTTAATATTGTAAACCAGATTGTTATTCACTAATTCCGGCAATGTGAGGGCAGATCCGCTTTCACCCAGATCATAGACCTCGGAATAATAAAAAGCATCGAAATTTTGGGCGGAAGCAAGCTTCGATGCAATTGCCCCCTCATATTCCGATGCCTCAATCCAATTGAATTTCAGTTCAATATTAAGAAGGGGCGCCGATTCTTTTTCAATTTCTTCCAGAACCCTGTCCATGTCTTTCCCGGGGCTGCCCGGAAAATAGATCGAAACAGGTATCCTGGAAGCAATGTCCCCGACTCCCCATCCGTCGGTATTGTCACTTGTATGTCCACACCCGTAAAAAGTGAACAGCAAAGCATATGCCAAACAAATTGCACATAAAAAGCATATACTTTTTTTCAGTACCCTTGAGAACATAAAATCACCAAAAACTACTTTTATCAGTAAGGATTCTCCGAAATTCCTCCATTGCGCTTCAATTGGAATCAGGCATTACTTTCGTATCCGCAGGGATTCGCCGGGATTCCTGGAACAGCGGCTTCAACCGGGAGATGGCATTACTTTTTTATCAGCAGAGATTCTCCTGTCATTTCCTTAGGTTTTGGAATGCCCATCAAATCAAGCATTGTAGGAGTCAAATCTGCAAGTCTGCCCTGTTTTAATGAAATCCCTTCAATTCCTGTCATAATCAACGGTACTTCGTTTGTTGTATGGGCAGTATATGGCCCTCCGGTCTCATAGTCAATCATTTGCTCCGAGTTCCCATGGTCTGCCGTAATGAGGGTAATTCCCCCCTGCCTGCTCACAGCCTCAACCACACGCCCTACACATTCATCAACTGCTTCCACAGCTTTCCTTGCTGCATCAAATATTCCGGTATGGCCAACCATGTCACAGTTTGCGTAATTTAATACTATGATATCATATTTACGGGAATTAATCCTTTCCACTACTTCATCTGTTATCTCGTATGCGCTCATTTCAGGCTTCAAATCGTAAGTAGCCACTTTGGGAGAAGGTATAAGCATCCTTTCCTCCCCTTCATAAACCGCCTGGCCTCCGCCATTGAAAAAGGAGGTTACATGCTTGAACTTTTCGGTTTCGGCAATACGAAGCTGTGTGTAGCCTAGCTTGCTGATATATTCTCCAAAGGTATTGGTCAATTCTTCCGGTTTAAAGGCTATTACCAGATTTTTAAGAGCCCTGTCATACAAGGTCATGCACACATAATACACAGGAAAATATCCTTTTTCTCTTATAAATCCGTCAAAATCCTTTTCAGTCATCGCTTTGGATATTTGTATCGCCCTGTCCGGCCTGAAATTGAAAAATATAATAGAGTCATTTTCACCTATGGTGGCCACGGGCATTCCGTTCTCCATTACTACCGTAGGCTTTACAAACTCATCAAATTCACTTCTTCCATATGAATCTGTCATGGCCTTGACTGCAGAGTCAACATAAAGACCCTTGCCAAGCACCATGGCATCATACGCAAGTTTAACCCTGTCCCAGCGGTTATCCCTGTCCATTGCATAGTAGCGGCCCATAACGGTTGCAATCTTTCCTACCCCGATCTCAGCAATCTTCTGTTCAAGTTCTTCGATGTAACCTTTTCCGCTGTCAGGCGGAACATCTCTTCCATCCATAAAGCAATGAACAAAAACATCTTTGAAATTATGCCTTTTTGCAAGTTCCAGCAACGCATAAAGATGGGTGTTGTGGCTGTGGACTCCACCGTCTGATACAAGGCCGTACAGGTGCAGCTTTGAATTATGCCTCTTACAGTTTTCAATGGCATTCAGCAATTCTTCATTGTGGAAGAAATCTCCGTCTTCAATAGCCTTGGTTATCCTGGTAAGCTCCTGATACACTATTCTTCCTGCACCAATATTTGTATGGCCTACTTCGGAATTACCCATCTGCCCCCGGGGCAGCCCGACATCCATTCCGCTGCACTTTATTTTCGTAGTGGGGTAGTTTTTCATTAAATTATCAAGGTTTGGCGTATTTGCGGCATGCACCGCATTGCCTTCTGTTTTGTCACTCAAGCCAAAGCCGTCCATTATTATTAAAGTAATCAACCTGTCCTTCATAGTAATGCTCCAATCATATTTAAATTACAATCTGGTATAATTTTTACCTCTTAATAAAGCATAGCCGGCATCAATGGCTTTACTCAAAAAGTACTTTTATAATGCCATAAAAGGCGTCACCGGTATCAAATTCCCTATGTGCAGTACTGTTTTGAGAAACTCATGGCCGGCATTAATTGCTTTAAAACACTTAAGCACACCCCGCAAGGCCGCCAATCAGCTTTTTACAATAGTTACGAAGTCCGGAACTTTAAGGCTTGCTCCACCCACAAGGCCTCCGTCAATATCAGGCATGCTGAAAAGCTCTGCTGCATTTTTCGCATTCACACTTCCGCCATATTGAATTCTGATAGCCTCAGCAGTCTCCTCATCATACAATTCTCCGATGGTTTCCCTGATTATATGATTAACTTCATTTGCCTGCTCAGCTGTAGCATTCTTGCCGGTACCTATTGCCCAGATGGGTTCATAGGCGATAATTAATTTCTTAACCTGTTCTTTTGTGAGGCCTCCCAAGGCAATTTTAACCTGGTACCTTACCAAATCGGCTGTTACACCCTGCTCTCTTCTCAAGAGGGTTTCACCGACACAGACTATAGGTATAAGGTTGTATTTGAAGGCCGCATGAACCTTTTTATTTACTGTATCGTCAGTCTCGGCAAAGTATTCTCTTCTTTCCGAGTGTCCGATAATTACGTATTCAACTCCCATACTTTCCAACATGGCACCGGAAACTTCTCCTGTGTATGCTCCGCTGTCTTCCCAATGCATATTCTGAGCACCAACTTTAATGTTTGAGCCATCAGCAGCTTTCAAAACATCGGGCAGACAAACAAAAGGTACACAAACCACTACATCAGCCTTGGCATCCTTGACAAGGGGTTTTAATTCCTCAACAAACTGCCCGGCCTGGGCGGGGGTCTTATTCATCTTCCAGTTGCCTGCAATTATCTTTTTCCGGGGATTTTTGTCCAGCAGGCAAGCTATGCCAGGTAATTCCTTGCCCTCCAGGAATTCAAGGGATGCTCCGCCACCGGTGGAAATATGGGTTATCTTGTCTGCGAATCCCATCTGCTCAACAGCTGCGGCCGAATCACCGCCTCCGATTATTGAAATTGCATTGGATTCAGCAATAGCCCTGGCAATTTCTCTTGTCCCGTAAGCGAAGTTGGGGAATTCAAATACGCCCATCGGTCCATTCCAGACAATCGTTCCGGCTTTTCTTATTTCTTTGGCAAACCTCTCAACAGTTAAAGAACCTATATCCATACCCATCCAGCCATCAGGCATTGCATCTGAAGGAACATACTTATATTCTGTATCATTCTTAAACTCTTTGCCCACTATGCTGCCTATAGGCAACAGTAAATTGACACCTTTTTCTTCAGCCTTTTCCATAAGGGTTTTTGCAAAAAAGACTTTATCTTCTTCGCAAATGGAATTCCCGATTTTATATCCCTTTGCTTTCAAAAAGGTATATGCCATTCCGCCGCCAATTATTAATGTGTCAACCTTATTAAGGAGATTCTCAATTACTCCTATCTTGTCGGAAACCTTGGCGCCACCCAGTATTGCTACGAAGGGTCTCTTTGGATTAGCCAGTGCATTGCCCATTATTTCAATTTCCTTTTTAATTAAAAAGCCACAAACGGCAGGCAGGTAGTCTGCCAGCCCTGCTGTAGAGGCATGGGCTCTGTGAGCTGTTCCGAAGGCATCATTTACGAAAATTTCCGCCAAACTTGCAAGCTTCTTTGCAAACTCCGGATCATTGTCGGTTTCCTCTTTATGGAAGCGGACGTTTTCAAGCATTAAAACTTCGCCCTCTTTTAAAGCAGCAGCTTTAGCCTTTGCATCTTCTCCCACAACATCCTTTGCCATGACCACCTCCAGGCCCAAAAGCTTGCCGAGTCTCTCTGCGCAGGGTTTCATGCTGTATTTTTCCTCAAATCCCTTCTTGGGTCTGCCTAGATGTGATACCAGGATTACTTTTGCATTTTTTTCAAGAAGATAACTTATTGTTGGCAATGCTGCCACTATTCTGGTATCATCGGTAATGTTTCCGTTTTCATCCTGGGGTACGTTAAAGTCCACTCTTACGATAACTCTTTTACCTTTTACGTTAATATCCTCAATGGTCTTCTTATTCAAACTCATATTTCACACTCCTTTAATTTATTATAATTGAAGCAGGGACTGATAATGCTCAACTATTTTCATCTGTTGGATGTATATTTGTTATAACTTAAAAAAGGTCCGGTTCAAGGTTCACCCGGACCTTCTTCTAATACTCTTTCTTCAATTATGTGCTTTCCGAATTACTGAGCATCTACCTTGGCCATATGGCAGATAAGGTCTACTACTTTGTTTGAATAACCCCACTCGTTGTCATACCATGCAACAAGTTTTACAAAATTGTCATTCAATGAAATACCTGCATCTGCATCAAATATGGAAGTATGAGCATCTCCAATGAAATCGCTGGATACGACCAAATCTTCAGTATACGCAAGTATACCCTTCAGCTCGTTTTCAGAAGCCTTCTTGATTGCAGCTTTGATTTCATCATAAGTTGCAGGTTTTTCAAGACGGCAGGTAAGATCAACAACGGAAACATCAGCAGTGGGAACTCTGAAGGACATTCCAGTCAGCTTGCCGTTAAGCTCGGGAATAACCTTTCCAACTGCTTTAGCTGCTCCGGTGGATGAAGGAATAATGTTGATTGCTGCAGCACGTCCGCCTCTCCAGTCTTTCTTTGACGGACCGTCAACTGTTTTTTGGGTCGCAGTATAGGAGTGGATGGTTGTCATTAAACCTTCAATAATTCCAAAATTCTCATGTACAACCTTAGCCAGCGGTGCAAGGCAGTTTGTGGTGCATGAAGCATTTGATACGATGTTCATATCCTTTGTGTATTTATCATGGTTAACTCCCATTACAAACATTGGAGTGCTGTCTTTGGATGGAGCGCTCATTACAACCTTCTTTGCTCCTCCTTTGAAGTGTGCGGATGCTTTGTCAGCTGTCAGGAATACACCGGTAGATTCTACTATGTATTCCGCTCCGCAGGAACTCCACGGGATTTCCTCAGGATTCATGCAGGCAAATACGCTGATTTTATTGCCGTTAACAACCAACTTGTCACCATCAATGGATATCTCGCCTTTAAACCGCCCGTGAACGGAGTCATACTTTAGCATATAAACCATGTAGTCCAGGTCGATAAACGGATCGTTAATACCTGTAACCACTACATTAGGGTTGTTGAGTGATGCCCTGAAAACAAGACGTCCAATTCTTCCAAAACCATTAATACCTACTTTAACTGCCATATATATAACCTCCCTGATAAATTTACTTTAATTTCTATGGCTGTATAAATTGTTAAACATGTTATTCTTTTAACGATACACATTGTATATTATTTCATAATTTTTTTCAATAGCAGAAGAAAAAATAATTAATTTTTTAACAATGTATGATTTCCCTGCCATCATTCAAAATGTTTGCATGTTTGTTTGGGAAGTCTGCTGCTGCCTTCTATGCTATTTTCCCACAGTGTTGCTATTTTATCCGTTATAAATCAGGTTTCAGCAAAAAACATACAGGATATGTTGGTTCCTGTTAAAAAAACAAGGTACATCGAACTGTTGATATGCCAACAGGTCAGCCGTCACCGGTTTTTTCGTATTTTTATGCAGCGGTGTCGTTTATTTCTTCAAAATGATGTATTTGTCAACCATCCTTACAGGGTGATAAGACCTTTTGGCTTTCCGCAAACCCTCTTCTCCCATGTCCTGCTCCCTGTTAACGTATGGAACATTGGAAAACTCATTTTTGCAAAACTGCTGGTTTATAAACGAATACAGGCCGTTTACCTTTGAATCCGCCTTCTCAATATGTATAACCGCAGTATCGGTATTCAACATTTCACCTATGGTATATGCCTTGAATTTGCCGTTAACTTTTATAAGAGCGCCTTTGCAGCCCAACACTTCCCAATTTTTAAGAAGCTCTGCATTGGCATGCTTTTCACAGTATGGCCCCCTGCTGCAGTGGCAGTATTTCTCGGCACACCACTCTTCCATTATTCTCAGGCACTCATCCACATGCTCCACTGTAAGCGGTATATATTCATTCTCATACTCCTTGAGAAACCGGTTGACATGGTTTTTCTGTCCATGCAGTTTTTTACCCCTCAAGCTGATGAGATTTTCCGTCAGATAAACATAGTCACTGTTTTTATCGTCAAGGTAAAATTCAAGTTCATCCTTTGAATATTTACGGAGCAGTTCCAGGAATTGTTCATCAACTCTTTCGAATTTCAGTCTCCAGCCTTTGCTCTTAAAATACTCCCCGACCCTGCAATACGTTTCATAAAATGCATCGCCGCCTGAGTCGCCGACAAACATGAAAGAAAAGGGGGCTTCCTTATAAGGCTCGGCTATAATCACCAAAAAACCGTTCAATTCGGTGAAACTTAAATTATAGAAGTCTCTCCATATGAATAAATTTGTAAAGGTAAACTCAGAAATTTGAGGGTTATAGCTTTTAAAATATTTATCAAAAATTGGTTTATGGTCTATCTCTATTCTGGATAACTCCATTTTATCAGTAATCAACTCCTAAAATCCATTATGTTCCCGGCAGGCAGACAATACCTGTTCTAACGGGTGATGCATTCAGCTTTATAATCTGATATATTCCCGCCTGTTGGAAACTTTAAACGGTTTTCTGCCTTACCCGGCAGGATACCGGCCAATCCGGCCTCCATATGATATAGTCTAATCCCCGAAGCAAAGCCCTATAGCTCTTGCTATATTTACCAGCTCCCCGTCAACGGGAACAGTCTTCAATTTATTAACTGCATCCTCAAGCGGAATGGTACTAATTTTGTCGCCATTCAGGCAAACCATAACGCCATGCTCACCCTTGCATATCAGTTCCACCGCCTTCACACCAAATCTGGTGGAGAGAATGCGGTCGTATGGGTTGGGTCTCCCGCCCCTCTGCAGGTGTCCAAGAACAGTAACGCGGGTCTCAAGTCCATATATCCTCTCAAGGTCATCAGCAAGCTTGTCTCCTATGCCTCCCAGCCTGATAGGTTCCGGACTGCCTTCTACAATTTTGTTTATTACCATTTCGCCATCCTTTGGCTTTGCCCCTTCTGCAACAACAACAATGCTGAAGTGCTTGCCCCGGCGCTTTCGTTCCTGAAGTTTCTGATATACCTTTTCAATATCATAGGGTATTTCAGGTATGAGAATAACGTCGGCTCCTCCTGCTATGCCGGACTCCAGTGCAATCCATCCTGCATACCTGCCCATTACTTCAAGAATCATGACCCTGTGGTGGGATTCGGCGGTGGAATGCAACTTGTCTATAGCCTCGGTTGCCGTATCCACAGCCGTCATATATCCAAAAGTTTTATCAGTTCCCGAAAGATCATTATCTATGGTTTTGGGCACTCCAATCGCCTTAACTCCCTTCCTGGCCAAATCCCTTGCACTCGTAAGGGTTCCGTCCCCGCCTATAAACACCATGTATTCAATTCCGTGCATATGCAGGTTGTCAATTACCCTGTCCGAAAGGTCCACATACTCCACTTTATTGTTCCTTTCAACCTTGAAGTTGAAGGGATTGTCCTTATTGGAAGTTCCCAATATTGTTCCGCCTTTGTCAAGAATGCCAGAAACATCATTGTAATTAAAGCGGATGAAATCATTCATTACAAGTCCTCTGTAACCATCCTTAAAACCTATAACCTCATAGTTGTATTTAAAGATGGCGGTTTTAACAACAGCTCTTAAAACCGCATTCAGGCCGGGGCAATCACCTCCGCCTGTAAGCACTCCGATGCGCTTTGTCATGTTACATTCCTCCCTGGGCTACCAGTCTTACAATGTTCACCAGTATGCCCGCCATCTTTATCATTTCTTTTATATCGGCAACTTCATTCACTGTATGGTATTGTTCTGCGCCCATGCTGATGTTTAATGTGCGGATCCCTTTTTCATTCATTATATTGGCATCACTGCCTCCGTTCATTGATATGGGGTTTACTTCCGCACCGGCCATTTTGGAGGCTTCTTCATACAATTTCAGAGCAGGATCGTCTTTCATTATTTTATACCCTGCATAATGTCTTTCGGCCTTAAAGTCAACATTTCCTCCATGCTTTTTCGCTGCATCCAAAAAGCATTGCTTCATATGCTCTGCCTGCTCTATAAGTTTTGCTTCATTTCTGCTTCTGGCTTCTGCTTTTATATTCACCCGGTCACAAACTATGTTTGTTGCCTGGCCTCCGCTTATTGCGCCGACATTAGCCGTAGTCTCCTCGTCAACCCGGCCCAGCTTCATACCGGCAATGGCTTCTGAAGCTATTACAATGGCGTTTATGCCCTTTTCAGGCTCAACCCCCGCATGGGAAGCCTTTCCATACACGGTTATATCATAAACATCCTGAAACGGAGATCCTACCACAACACTGCCTTTGCTGCCTGAATCCAATACATACCCGAATTTTGAGTTTATTTTTGAGAAGTCCAGATTCCTTGCTCCAACCAAGCCCAATTCTTCAGCTATTGAAAATACAACTTCAATGTCTCCGTGTTCAACGTTGTCTTCCTTTATTGATCTTATGGCTTCAAGTATGATCTCAACC
The DNA here is from genome assembly GCA_012839865.1 of Clostridiaceae bacterium. GTDB lineage: Bacteria > Bacillota > Clostridia > CAYPLH01 > DUMO01 > DUMO01. Next base: position 49,536 of record DUMO01000068.1, on the reverse strand, counting down.
CCGGAAAGGTCATCAGCACCGAGTATTGTAGTCCCGTCGCTTTTAATGTAGTCTCCGTCAACAATCGCTTTTTTCCCCAACCCTGGAACAACTGTATCCATATGGGCCATGAAAAGAATGGACGGAACATTTTCCCTGCCTTTATGACGGCATATCAGATTGCCCGCATTCCCGCCGGCCTTTTTACCTGCGTCATCCTCATACACTTCAAATCCTAGATCGGCCATCTTTGTTTTCAGTAAATCAGCCATTTCCCTTTCCTTTAGCGATAAACTGTCAATTGCCACCAGTTCGCAAAATTCCTTGACCATTCTGTCCCTGTTTATCATAAAGCACCTCCGGTATTTATTGATAATTACCATTTGTATTTTGTAAGCTCGCCTTTTCGTTCAAGCCCTGAAAATCCTGTTTGCCTTATTGCTTCATACAAAACAATTGCAACAGAATTTGAAAGATTTAAGGATCGAATCCCCTCCGCCATGGGAATTCTTATGCATTCCTCCTTATGTTCCAGAAGCAATTCCTCAGGGAGCCCTGCTGTTTCCTTGCCGAAAACAAGGAAATCCATATCCTTATATTTTACATCACTGTATGGTTTAATGCCTTTAGTCGACAAAAAATAAAAGCTGCAGTTCTTATAGGTGTCCAATAATTCCTGCAACGAATCCACATACACAATATTGACGTCCTTCCAATAGTCAAGCCCGGCTCTTTTCAAATGTTTGTCATCCACCGAAAAACCCAATGGCTTTACAAGATACAATGTTGAACCCGTTGCAGCACAGGTTCTTGCGATATTTCCAGTATTCTGAGGTATCTCAGGTTCCACCAGTACTATATTGAATGCCAATAAAAATCCCTCCCCATGGAACCGCAATTGCGACAAAAAGTCATGTCATGACTTGACCTTGCATCCACATGAAGCCGGTATAATAACCCTCTCTCAGTATTTTTATAAATTCAAGGTATTCTATGCCACAGTTTTGTGATAAACGAATCTCAGCTTTCTTCTGCTGCAACGTCAATACTCAGTTCAACCCCATCGCCAAGAGATAATGGAATACAGATTGTTTTTACTTTTTCCAGTGAGATCTGTATTTTCTCACCGACTACTATGGACGGTGGAGTAATTTCTATTTTTATACCCCTGTTATATAAAATTGTAGCAGTATTTCCGAGAATCATGTTTGAAAGTTCTGCAACAGCACTCTTTGCCACATCATCCAGAGCTGTTAATTCAATACCACCCATCATGGTTGAAGCAACCTTTAAAGCTGACTCATGGCTCATGGAAAGCAAAACCTGGCCGCGAATTTTTCCGGTAACCCCAAGTATGCATACAACTGAATCACTGTCATAAGGCGATGTTTTTAAAAATACTTTTTTTAACTTTGCTTCAACTCCGGTCATCTGCTTCAAAACAGATTGACTGGCTTCAATAAACGGATTTATGTATTCTACCTTCATTTCTTACCACCTTTATGCATTCATAACTCTTATAGCATATGAATCATTCTCTGACTTTTATATGAAACAATTTTACCACAATTTTCTCAAAATGTCCTAAAAATCTTTCTTTATTTAAGAATTTTTCTCCTCTTCGACAATAATTTCATTATATAGGGTTCTTTCAATAAAATTGCCTTGTTCGGACACAATTCCTGACAGCAAAAACATCTTATGCATTTCTCAAGGTTAACTTCCGGTTTATTATTCTTAAAGCCTATGACTTTTGCAGGGCATACCTTTCCACATTTTTGGCAGCCATTGCAGATATCTTTCCTGAACACAGGCCTTGACTTGAATTTACCGGCGAAAAATTTTAAAAAACTATTCTCATAAAATAAAATGGTCCTCATATTGTGGATTGCAGGAATTTTGAAATTTTCCACCCTTACATCTTCAAGCCTCTCGCCTTTAACCTCAATCCTGCTTATATCATCAGGGCAAAGTCCTCTTTTTACAGCTTGCCTTATGACAGGGACTTTCATGGGATCAGCCCCGATAATCTTAAGGGCTGTGTAATCCAGCTCGAAGGCATTTTCACTGCCAATTACCAGTCCTGTTTTAAAAGGATCTCCCGACGAAGGACCTGCTCCATCCATTCCTATGACAGCATCCATTATGCTAAGCCCCGGCTTGACCGAAAGAAAAATATCAATCAATGCATTGGCGAAATTTGTGTAGTCCGACATATTGAAATGATATAATGCCTTTTGCTCCCCGGCAATAACTCCAAACATATTTTTGACTGCTCCCGTATAGACCATTTGACCGTGAGATTTGAGTTTGGGAAGGTTTATCACCAGGTCTGCCTCGGCTACCGGCCTTATTATTGACAGCCTTTTCAGCAGCTCACCATCGGGATTGTCGACCTCTGCTTCACCAATGTCAAAATTCAATGTAACGCCTTCCTTCTCCGCCATTTCAGTCATTCCGCAACGGTTATATATGCTTTTCAACATGCGGGGCAGGTACAATCCCCCAGGGCTTTCAGCAAGTATTACGGACGCTCCGTATTTTTTAAGCAGCCGGGCGACCGCACCAACAAACCTGGGATGGGTGGTTGCAGCATCTTCCGGTTTTCTGCCGACTACAAGGTTGGGTTTTAATACAACCTTCATCCCCGGCTTTACATACTTTTCCACCCCTCCAAGCTTATCAAACACTCTTAACAGCGCGGCGTCCAATTCCCGGTCACTATATTCACTGCACCTTGCAATTGAGACTACTGACAAATGTCATCTTCCTTTCCTCGCCACCTTAATACAGGATTTCTGGCGGCACCGGCCTCATCCAGTCTGACAACCACCGTCTTGTATGGCGCCCCCTTAACCTTTTCGGGAGTTTCCTCCGCTTCTTTTGCTATTTGAATCATGGTTTCAATAAAACCGTCCAGGGTTTCGCGGCTTTCAGTCTCGGTAGGCTCTATCATCAAAGCCTCTTTAACTATCAAAGGGAAATATATTGTGGGAGGGTGATAACCAAAATCCAACAGCCTTTTGGCAATGTCAAGGGTTGATACGCCATTTGCCGCCTGCTTGCGGCCTGACAAAACAAATTCATGCATGCATTTTCTGTCAAAGGGCAAATCATAATGCTTCTTAAGCTTTGACATAATATAATTGGCATTCAGCACCGCGCCCTCGGAAGCTTCTTTAAGGCCTTTGGCCCCAATTGCCTTAATATAGGCATATGCTTTCAAGACAACACTAAAGTTGCCGTAAAAGGATTTTACACGGCCTATGGAAAGGGGTCTGTCATAATCAAGGCAATACTTGCCATCTTTGTATTCCACAACAGGTACCGGCAAAAATGGAGCAAGTTTTTCTTTCACCCCTACAGGACCGGCCCCCGGACCTCCGCCTCCGTGAGGCGTTCCAAAGGTCTTGTGCAGGTTGAGATGTACAACATCAAACCCCATATCCCCTGGTCTGGAAATTCCCATTATGGCATTGGCATTTGCGCCGTCATAGTATAGAAGTCCTCCCGCTTCATGCACCATCCCGGCAATTTCTTCAATTTCCTCTTCAAAAAGCCCCAGTGTGTTTGGATTTGTAAGCATCAACCCGGCCACTTTATCGCTCATAAGGCTGCGAAGGGCTTCAATATCCACATTCCCCCGCTCATTGGATTTTACCTCCACAACACTGAATCCTGCTGCCGCAGCAGAGGCAGGATTGGTGCCATGAGCAGAATCCGGAACAATAATTATATTTCTGTTCTTGTCGCCCCGGCTTTCATGGTAAGCCTTGATAATCATAAGCCCCGTCAGTTCTCCGTGGGCTCCGGCTGCAGGCTGCAGTGAAACAGCATCCATGCCGGTGCATTCTTTCAGCATGTTCCCTGTATGGTGCAAAATCTCAAGGCAACCCTGGACCAGGCTTTCATCCTGGTAGGGATGTATGCTTGTAAAGCCCGGAAGCTTTGAAACATCCTCATTAATCTTGGGGTTATATTTCATCGTGCAGGAGCCCAGGGGGTAAAAACCGGAATCCACACCATGGTTCCTGCGGGACAGGTTTGTATAATGTCTTACAACATCTACCTCACTCACTTCAGGAAGTGCCGGTTCTGATTTTCTCAGGTACTCCGAAGGTACAAGTGTGGCCATATCACTGACAGGTACATCGCAATCCGGCAGGGAATAAGCCTTTCTGCCCGGCCTTTCAAGTTCAAAAATTAGCGGATTATTTTTCATTACAGTACACCTGCCTTTTCAACAAACTCATCTATTTCCTTTTTGGTTCTCTTTTCAGTAACAGCAACAAGCCATCCGTTCCCAAGCTCCGGGTAATCCTTTGAAAGGTCAAAGCCGCCGATAATTTTGGATTCAAGGAGTTTTTCATTTATTTGTTTTACAGGAACACTGCTCTTTACAACAAATTCTTTAAAAAACGGAGCTGAAAAGGCCGGTTTGAATTTCCCGGTGCCAATTAAGCTATTATAAGCGTAGTGGGATTTCTGCAGGCAAAGTTCTGCAACTTTTCGCATGCCCTGTTTTCCCATCACAGCCATGTACACTGTAGCCGCAAGGGCATTGAGGGCTTGATTTGAGCATATGTTTGAAGTCGCCTTTTCTCTTCTTATGTGCTGTTCCCGGGTCTGTATCGTCAGAACGAAAGCTCTCCTGCCGTCTCTGTCCACTGTTTGTCCAACTATCCTTCCCGGCATTTTCCGTAGCAAACTTTCACTTGCCGCAAAAAATCCAAGATATGGTCCTCCGAAACTCAAAGGATTTCCCAGCCCCTGGCCTTCTCCTGTCACTATATCGGCGCCAAGGTTGCCTGGTGCTTCAAGGAGTCCCAGGGCAATAGGGTCGGCACTTGCTACAAGGAGTGCCTTGTTCTTGTGGGCTATTTCACTTGCTGGGCGAACAGGCTCCACATTTCCGAAAAAGTTCGGATACTGGACTATGACAGCTGCAGTATCACTGCCTGTTTTGTTTTCCAGTTCCTCAAGGTCAACAAGCCCGTCTTTAAATCCAACTTCTTCAATCTGTATACCCCTGAAATGGCCATATGTCTTCAAAACCTGCCTGTATTCAGGATGAACGCTCTTTGCAACCAGAACCTTGTTTCTTCTTGCGGCGCTGCATGCCATTACAGCAGCTTCAGCCATTGCCGAAGCCCCGTCATACATTGATGCATTGGATACATCCATACCTGTCAGCTCGCATATCATTGTCTGGTATTCAAATATTGCCTGGAGCATGCCCTGGCTGATTTCCGGCTGATATGGCGTATAGGAGGTGTAGAATTCCTGCCGCGAAATTATATGACCTACCAGGGATGGTATGTAGTGGTCATAAGCACCAGCACCAAGAAAGCATGCATATTCATCCAGATTGCTGTTTTCCGATGCAATATCCTTCATGATCTTAAGAAGTTCCATTTCGGAAAGAGGCTCACCCAGGTTCAGCAGCCTTGACAGGCGCAACCTGCAGGGGATATCCGAAAACAGCTCTTCCCTGGAGGAAAGGCCTATCTCCCGGAGCATGTCATCCTGCTGGCCTGGAGTATTTGGAATATACCTTGACATTATTTAGTCCTCCTCTGAGCAAAACTTCTCATACTCAACGGCATCCATCAGTTCTTCCACTTCATCCGGGTCGCTTAACTCAATCAATGCAATCCAGCTTTCATATGGGTCTTCGTTAATTCTTTCAGGTGCATCCAGAAGCTCTTCATTAACTTCCAGTACAACTCCTGAAACCGGAGAGTAGACATCTGCAGCAGCCTTGACTGATTCAACAACTGCAAAGGCATCTCCACCCGAAATTTCGGTATCTGTTTCCGGCAGTTCAACAAACACAATATCACCGAGGGCATGCTGGGCATAATCGGTAATGCCGATATAAGCTTTGTTGCCCTCAACTTTCACCCATTCATGATCCTTCGAGTATTTAAGATTCTTAATAACTTTCATAACACTTTCCTCCCACTGATTTTATTTATAATAGAATGATTATTCTTTCCATATTGTCAAATTCACAAGGTTATTCAGTGCAATAACCCGGTATTTTTCATATTTTCTCTGTCTTCTATACTTCTTTGAGCACTGCCACCGGCTCAGAAGCCAGGTCTTCTTCTATTTTAACTACTTCTTATACTTCTTTGAGTAAAAGGGTTTTTTCACCACCTCGGCTCTAACCGCCTTCCCCCGGATGTTTATTCCGATTTCAGTTCCTTTTTTGGCGTATTCAGCAGATATAAGGGCCAGTCCTATATTAAGCTTAAGGCTTGGTGAAAATCCACCGGTTGTAACATAACCTATCTTTTCGCCATTTACTTCAACATCATATCCGTTTCTGGGCAACCCTCTGTCAATCATTTTAAAACCTGCAAGTTTCCTCTTCAAGCCCTTTTCCTTTTGCTCAACAAGGGCTTGTTTGCCGATAAAATCACATTCCTTTTCAAGCTTCACAAACTTCTCCAACCCGACCTCCAGGGGAGTAATATCAGGTGACAATTCATGCCCGTACAATGGCAGCGCTGCTTCAAACCTAAGGGTGTCCCTTGCTCCCAGGCCTGCCGGCACCAATCCTTTGTCCTTCCCTGCTTCCATTACCAGATTCCACATGGCTTCAGCCTTGTCTGAATCCACATAAATTTCAAACCCGTCTTCTCCGGTATATCCTGTACGGGATACAATTGAAGTGATGCCCCCTATGTTGACATTTTCTCTGAAATTGTAGAACTTGATATCCGAAAGGGGGATGTTTGCAAGCTTCTGCAATATGGATTCCGACTCGGGACCTTGCAGAGCCAGCTGCGCATATTTGTCTGATACATTTTCCACCAAAACATTTCCGGCAAGGTTGCTTTTCATCCATTCATAATCCTTATCGGTATTCGAAGCATTAACTATGATAAGGAATTTTTCATCATTCAGCTTATATACCAGCAGGTCGTCAACAACACCTCCATTATGATAACACATCGGAGAGTAGGAAATCTGTCCGATGCAAAGCCCTGTTATATCATTGGTTATAATGCCTTGTATGTATGAAGCCGCATCAGGTCCTTCAACTATAATCTCACCCATGTGTGAAACATCAAACAACCCGGCTTTTTCCCGAACAGCGAGGTGTTCCTCTATAATTCCCGTATACTGCACAGGAAGAGCCCAACCTCCAAAATCAATCATCCTGCCTCCTAATTTTATGTGCACCTCATAAAGTGGTGTTTTTTTCATTTTATAAACCTCCTCCGGTATTATTTTTCAACCCTTACAATTTTGTTCCCGTTTTATTAATGCTTTATTACTTCTTTACTTCCCTGGACCCTGAACAAATAGTTGTCAATTATTATTATGAATAAAAAAAAGGAAAATAACAAAATACATTGTCATTTTCCTCTGTTCTTAAACCTGAGAGATTCCACCCCCACCGGAATATTGCTCCTTCGGTGCTGCAAAAGTGCAGCTTTTCAGAGTTTTGTCCTGATACAGTCCTTTTACCTGAAAGATTCACAAAAAAGGTTGACAGACCTTCTGCTTACCTCTTCGGCGCCTGATTTTTTCAACCAGGTCTCTCCTGCACCATTCATCCAAAATATATTATTTACCAACGTTATTATATTACACTTTTATTAATAATGCCAGAGGGAGGCAATCAAACAAAAGAGCATCATCAGGAATAGCATTGTAAAATGACTTAAAGAACATTTTCAGTAAATTATGAATATATTGATTATGTAAACTTATTATTTGAAAGAAGGGTGCTTTATGTTTGGCTTTGGCTACAACAATTATAATTACTACTGGTTATGGGACAATTACCGGAGGAGTTACAGAATCAGCAGTGAGGCTGCAGTTCAAATTGCCCTGCAGCAGGTTCCGGGTCAAGTTATAAAAGTTGAATTGGACTATGATAATGGCGTATTGGTATATGAAATTGATATACTCACCGTATCAGGAGTATATGAAGTACGCGTTCATGCAGTTACAGGGCAGGTATTAAAAGTTGAACAGGATTTTGATCTTGATTGAATCACAAGAGCAAAGCGCCAGGATGTTTGACTGGGACCTATAAATTTAATTAAAAAACTTTTGCATGAAAAAACACCCGATTGTTTGACCGGGTGCTTATCAAATCAAATGAGTTTTTTTAAATATTACTACTAAAGAGTTTCTTCCAGCTTCTGAAGCAATTGCAGGGCTTCTGAATCGGCAGCCTTGCATTTGTCAATCAACTCTGCTATTTTGAGGCGGTTTTCCCTGACAGAAAGCTGCCGCATCTGATTTTCACCCCGCTGCCAGCCGCCAAGGGTTCTGTACATTTCATATGAATTTTGAGCAACTGCATGAAACTTGCCTGCTATTTCCCTGAACAAGGGCTGCTCCGGATTTTGCTCCGCCAATTTCCTAAAGAACTTTGCTACATTGCTGCGTCCGTCTGAAATACAGTCCGTTGCATCTCCCTGGCACATCAGCCTCTCGGCAAGAAGCGGCAAAATAGGTTCCACAGGGAATTGGCTTTCGTCCGTAATTGCCTTTTTCCATGCATCATATGCCATAAGCCCCTTTGCGTAGTTGCCCTGTCTGCGTCCGGAAAGTACGGTAATTGCATTCTGTACCATCGTCTTTAAGGGCATTGGAGAAGAAGTTTTTTCTCCCATCGCCATTACAGCTACGGTATCTTTATTTTCCCACCATGAATCGGTGATAAAATATCCCGAGTCATCGAACTTTAGAACAGCAGCATATTCCGGACAATCCTGAAAGAAGTTCCACCCAAGGAGGGTCTTGCCTTCATTACGGTAACCAGTAATCAGGCATGCTTCGGGAGGACCTATAAAACCAAGGCCGATGCAGGGATAGCCTTTGTCAATTTGTTTTTTAATAAAACTGATGAAATCTTCTTTAGTGGCTTTTGGTTCCCTGGTTAACAGTTCAAACTTGCGCCCAAGGGCTTCGATTCCGTTCTTATATACCATTTCAGGGTCGTCAAATGCAAATATTACATCAACATTGCCGCCATTCCAGCAGGTTTCATCCCATGTAAGGCGGAAAGCAGCGCCGCTGACAACCATGGCATAATCATAATCTATATCTTCCCCAAGATAGTTGGCCGCTGCTTTCAGACAGATCGGAAAAGGCGTACAGCCACCATATTCACCATACCCAACCTTTGGAACACCATACAGTATTGTGCTTCCTTCTACAGATTGTTTTCCGTTATTCATATTCATGATAACCTCCATTTCTGAAACACCATAGACTCCCGAGCAAAGTTTTACACGGCCGACTGTACGCCTTCGCTTTCGGAAATCCTGCGGTGTATACCCTGTAATACGAAAAAATGCACGGGTGAATGTATCAGGATTATTAAAACCGTATTTTACAGAAATGTTCAGGATACTATCATCACTATGAATTATATCAAAGGCTGCGTGTGCAATTCTCCGGCTCAGAATATAACGTGACAGGGATTTGCCTGTAAGTTTTGCAAAAAGAGAACGGATGTGGGACAGCGAATACCCGGTTGCTTTTTCAAGCTCCTTATATTTAAAGCCGGATATGAGCCGGTTTTCTATGAATACAACAATTGACCAAATGAAAAGATAATAATCCATCGAATCACCCGTTATAATCAAAATACCCCATGAGGTGTTTTGATTATATCACAATATTTTACAGGGCTCTCGACTTTTTTAATGAAATTCGTTATCTCCTGCAATACAATTGCAGGAGCATGCACTTGTTGACAAAATAGTTGAAAATAAGGTTAATGCCTGATAACAGGCAAATTCAATGACATTTAACGTGCAATTAGATTATAGTATATATACCTTCACACTTAACGTATCTGGTAGCGACCGATGGGTTGATCGGGATGATATGCACATTTCAAAAAGGAGGGCAACGGACATCGCAGTCTGCTTTGAACTAAAGGAACCAGAAGAACCGTCCCCTGGTTCCCCCTGGTTCCTCCAGTCAAAAGCGAGCGGGGCTCAATGCCCCCGAGCTTTACATTACATAACAAGGCAAATAATTTGCTCATCTTTTAGCCTTGGGGACGGCTGCCACCGAAATTATATATCCAAAAAGAATCGCCGCCGTAATGCCTGCTGCAGTAGCTTTCAGGCCGCCGGTAAAAGCCCCCAGTATTCCAAGAGACTCAACATCCCTGAAAACGCCCCTGGTCAGTGTATACCCAAACCCGGAAAGGGGGATGGTGGCACCGGCACCGCCTATATCCACAATCTTCTGGTATACTCCAAGGGCACTTAATATAACGCCTGTCGTAACGAAAAGTACAAGAATTCTGGCTGACGTCAATTTGGTTTTATCAATCAATATTTGTCCTGCAGCGCAAATTACGCCTCCCACAATAAACGCATTAATGTATGTCCAGATCATGTTCTGCATAATATCCTCCATATATTTAATAGTTAGCCTTTATTAGTGACTGGTATTTTACATTTTCAATGCAGGATCAACCCTGATTCCGGCAGCTGACGCCCTGAGCTTCCGGCCAGGTTTTTACAGCCTGGAACTACCGGATTTTCAAACCTTTAAACCTTATTTAACAAATGAATCCCTTACATGATAAACGCTTCCACGCTCTCAAAGCAGACCTTCCGGATAAAGAAACTTTGTCAATACCTACCCGTTCATTTCTCCTGCAAAAAGTTTATAGAATCCTTTGAATTCTGATGGCATGTGCAATTGCAGGAATCGACTCTCCCTGTTGCACACTGGTGGGGCTGAAGAGTGCTCCTGTAGCAACAAAAAGCACATTGTTCAGGTTTCCCTTGTTGATTTCCTCATAAATGTAACCCGCCAGAACAGTTGCAGAACAACCGCATCCGCTTCCCCCTGCATGGGCATCCTGTTTTTTCAGATCATAAATCATTACACCGCAATCATTGTATCTTTCGCTTAAATCGTATCCATGTTTCATCATCAGTTCCTGGCATATGTTTTTCCCTACATAGCCAAGATCCCCTGTAACAATCAGGTCGTAATCCTCCGGCAAAAAGCCTGTATCACGAAAATGGGCAATCAGTGTATCCACCGCTGCCGGTGCCATGGCCGCACCCATGTTGTTTGCATCTTTGACACCCATGTCAACTATTTTTCCGGTAGTGGCATGAGTGATGAAAGGGCCTGTTCCGTCTGATGACAGAAGCACCCCTCCACTGCCAGTAACAGTCCATTGGGCAGTTGGCGTCCTTTGAGTCCCAAGCTCCAGGGGAAACCTGAATTGCTTTTCCGCCGAGCAAAAGTGGCTTGAGGTAATGCACACCACATAATCTGCAAATCCGCCATCAATCAGCATGGCTCCTATATTCATGCTTTCCGCCATGGTTGAACATGCTCCGAATATACCGAAAAACGGCACATCTGATTCACGGATTCCATAATTTGCAGCTATACACTGGTTAAGCAGGTCCCCTGCAATAATATAATTTATATCCTTGGGTGATCTGGCAGCTTTTTTCAGGATGCGGGCGAAAGTCTCACGCATAATTTTACTTTCTGCCTTTTCCCAGCTTTTTTCACCCCACATTTCATCATCAATTATTTCATCAAAATAAAGCCTTAAAGGTCCCTGACCTTCCTTTGGTCCAACTATGGACCCAGTTGAAATTATTCTTGGCGGATTATCAAATTTAACAGTCTGGCTGCCGTTCCTTTTATTTGCCATCCATATAAACCTCCTTCCACCGCCTTATGAGGTATTTTCCCTTCAGCGCATGCCAATGCCCCAAAAAAATTACTCGCCTTTAAATTCAGGTTGCTGGCTCTTCCTACTTGTGAATCAGATAATACAATATTCCCGCTATGACAGAAGCTGAAATTCCATATACCAGAACCGGTCCTGCCACCACAAACATTTTTCCTCCCACACCCATTACATAACCTTCCGTTTTATGCTCCATGGCAGGGGATACAATTGAATTGGCAAACCCGGTTATCGGGATAATGGAGCCTGCTCCTGCAAACCTTCCCAACTCATCGTATACATTCAATCCTGTAAAAAGAGCGCCAAGAAACACCATTATCAATGTCGTAATCGTCGAAGCCCGCTCCTGATCGATACCTCTAAGCTTGAGTATATTAATGAAAAACTGTCCGACAACACATATCAATCCCCCAACCAGAAAAGCCCGGAAAACATTCCGTAAAATTTTTGATTTAGGGGACATTTTTTCAACATACTGCTGGTATTCCTGTTTTGTTAATCCTTTCTGCAAATAAACTCCTCCTTGTAATAATGCTGTTTGTCCGGTATTTACCGAAACCGGTCACAGTGAAAATTCAAGTTTTTTCATTTGCAATGGCACTTTGCTCCATGCAGTCTTCATTTACAAAAACCCCTCTGGAGGGTATCTTGTTGCTTACCACCCTTTCTGCAATCAACCAGGCGGTAAACGCTATAATCAGCAGGCATACAACCAGGATTATCAGTTTATACTTTTTGAAAATTACAGTCATTAATGTTCTCCTTCCCAACCTGACAAAAGCGGCCTTTGCTCTCAAATAACGAATTGGCTTGTGAAAAACCTTGTTTTTATAATGTTTTAAAGGGCATCAAAATAAAACCAATATTCAGGAATATTATTTGAAAAAGGAAAATGCAATATTCCAAATTTTATTAGAATTGTATGAGAAAAATCTGGATGTGCTTTAAGAATTTAAATCATTTCAATTTTTTGTCTTAACTGCTTGAGTATTTTCTTTTCAATTCGTGATACCTGCACCTGGGAAACTCCCAGCATATTTGCTATCTGCATCTGTGTTTTCTGTTTGAAATATCTTAAGAGAATAATTTGTTTTTCTCTGGGCTCCAGTGTGTCTATTACCTGGCGCAGGGCTATTTTGTCTATCAAATCAATTCCTGTTTCATCCCTCTGGCCGTCAATTCTGTCTATTAAAAGAATGGAAGAATTGTCACCATCACCAACCGCCGAATAGAGGGATTCCGGTTCCGCACCGGCCTCCATGGCTACTACAAGGTCTTCCTCGGGTATCCCCAGGTAGTTGGATATTTCTTTAAGAGTCGGTTCTTTTCCCTGCTCTTTGCTTAAGATCTCCCTGGCGACCCTGGTTTTGTTGAACAATTCCTTTAAAGAACGGCTTACCTTGATAATTCCGTCGTCACGGATAAACCTTTTGATTTCACCAATAATCATGGGAACTGCATATGTAGAAAACTTCACATTATATGACAAATCAAATTTTTCAATTGCCTTGATAAGCCCAATGCAACCAATCTGATACAGGTCCTCCATTTCATATCCCCTGTTCTGGAACCTTCTCACAATACTCCAGACCAGGCCGATATTATCCTTGACCAAGGTATTCTGCGCTTCCGCATCCCCGCTTTTTGCCTTTTGAATAAGTTCAATTGTTTCATTGGGTAAACCGCTCATTGCCACCAATAACCTTTCATGCTTTTCTTCTTTGGTTTTTAAAGTCCCCCGGCAGTTATCTTGTACATACTGCAGGGATAATGCCGGACTTTTAACTCTCATGGTTATATAAGCTTTAAAGTTCTATTCTTTCGGGTTGTCCTTCAAAGATTCAAATGTTTTGATCAATGTAACAGTAGTGCCTTTATTAGGAGCAGATTCAACTGTCACCTTATCCATAAAACTTTCCATGATGGCAAATCCCATTCCCGACCTTTCCAAATCCGGCCTGGAAGTATAAAGGGGCTGTCTTGCAAGCTCGATATCCTCAATCCCTTTTCCTTCATCAATGACCTTTATTTCAACTGCATTTTGAAACAACTTGCAAATCATTTTCACATATCCGGTCCTGTTCTCATAACCATGAATAATTGCATTTGTCACTGCTTCTGAAACAGCTGTTTTGACATCTGCAAGCTCCTCCAGGGTGGGGTCAAGCTGTGACACAAAGGCTGCCGCCACTACCCTCGCAAAGGCTTCATTACTCGATTTGCTTAAAAATTCAAGTTTCATTTCGTTTATTACCTGCATTTTGCTCTCTCCCTTTACATTGCATTAATGGCTTCATGTATACTTTCATATACCGGAACATATTTGAAAACTCCCGACATATCGAAAATTTTCTTTAACTGGGGCTTTAAATTTACAAGGGAAACCTTTCCGCGAAGTTGCTTCAGGTTTTTGTACCTGCCCATTATGACCCCTATACCTGAACTGTCCATGAAACTCACTTCGGAAAAATCAAATACCACATTTTTTGCAACAGACTTCATTATTTCATTGTCAATTTTCTGCCGGACATCCTCGGCTGTATGATGGTCCAGTTCTCCTTTTATTTTTATTACTAATGCCGTGCCTTTGTTGAGAAACTCCACGTTCAAAACTATTTCCTCCTCTTTTTGCAGACTGTGACAAAGAGCTTTGCTGCAAGGTATCAGGCAATTGCCCACCTCAAGAAAAACCGGAGGGCTTACCCTTACCCCTCCTGCCAGTACAAATTTCACCCAAGGCTTTGTTTGTCGCCGGGTAAATAACAGCAATTTCCCAAGTCAATAATTAAAACAGCAACTTGATTATTCTTCTCCACTTATTTAAAATATCCTTCGTTGGAAAATGTTTTGTTTTGTCGAAAAGATGGAAGTATTTAATCTCCCAGGCCGAATTGAAATAATTCAGTTAGTTCATTTATGGCAAGCTGTTCGTCTTCCCCTTCAGCTTCAATGGTAATGTCCGTGCCTTTTGAAATGGCAAGAGACATTAGCGCTATAATGCTTTTAGCATTCACCCTTTTATCTTCCTTTTTAATCCAGATATTTGAACTGAATTTTCCTGCAACCTGTACAAGCAATGCAGCTGTCTTTGCATTTAGCCCCGTCGGATTATCAACCAAAACATTTTTTTCAATCACTTTAACGCCCCTCCAATGTTTTAATGTCTTCGGCTATTCTTTCCAACTTGCGAAGCCTGTGATTCACCCCCGACTTTCCAAGAGGAGGATTGAGCATTTTCCCCAATTCTACAAGGTTAGCATCGCTGTATTTAAGTCTTAGTTCGGCAATTTCCCGCAGGCTGTCCGGAAGGTTTTCTAAACCAATGTGTTTTTTAATGTACTTGATTTTTTCAACCTGTCTTACCGATGCATTTACAGTTTTTTCAAGATTTGCAGTCTCACAGTTTACTATTCGGTTCACATTATTGCGCATTTCCTTTAAAATCCTGATATTCTCAAACTCTAAAAGAGCATTGTGAGCATAGATGATGTTAAGAAAATCAGCAATGTTTTCTCCCTCTTTAAGGTATGTTATAAAACCGCTTTTTCTTTTAATTATCTTGCTGTTCAAGCCAAAACTGTTTATCAATTTTTTAAGTTCCACCGCAGTTGCACGGGTACGGCAGGAAATCTCCAGATGATATGTCTTTTCCGGGTCGCTTATGGAACCCCCTGCAAGGAATGCACCCCTTAAATAGGCCCTTTTGCAGCAACTGTTGGCCTTATTGCCGTCAGCAGGCAGGCTATGAGCAGTGTTTAAACTGCTGTTTTCATATTGCATGATATTGTTTTTCAACGAATCATTTACCGGCATTGAAACAGAGTAGAGAACGTGTTTTTTAAGTCTTTTGCTTTTACGGATTGCCACCTGTGGATTTACTTTGTACAGAACTTTTATTATTGAGAATACCCTGCGTGCAAATGCGGAATTTTCAGTAGTTAATTGTATATAAAGACCTCTTTGCTCTTTCTTTAAGATGCCATTTGTATTTATTATGCCTTCCAGCTCGGACGCAAGACAACATTTATCCGCCATCTCAATCCGGCACAATTCATTTTTTACCGTTAATGAAAAAGACAAAGCATACACCCCTGTTTCACAAGAAAGTCCATATTTCACTTTATGGGGGATAATCATTTTATACAAAAATATATGCTTTTATTTATATAAAATTACTAAAAGCCTTATTTTTAATATAACACAGGAAATTCTCAATGTAAATAGCCTTGGCAAGCCATATCGGATTATTGCTGGAAGTGTTTTTTTCATGCATTTGCATTCAGCACCCATGTGCTTTCTCAAAATAAATAATAGCCTATATATATAGCATGCAGTTCATTCATTAAGGATTATTTTCTTCCTTATGCTGCTGTGTGGCATAGACATACTTCCAGTATGTTCTCAGCACTTCCCCCACACTCCAGGCCTGAGCTATGCAACCCCTTGGATATTGGGGGTCGTTACCGTCAAAAATCTCTGAAATAAATCCTATGCATGCGTCATTAAACAAGTGGCTTTTGAACCGGCTTAAAACATGCCCTATCAATTCCCTTACGTTTTCAGTCAATCCATATGTGTTTGCTATTGAGTCAACGAAGGGTCCTGTCAGCCATGGCCATACGGTTCCCTGGTGATAAGCCAGATCTCTTTCAGACTGAGGTCCGAAATATACACCTCTATACCCGGGAGAATCGGGAGATAAAGTTCGAAGCCCGTAAACCGTGTACAGTTTTGACCAGACTCTGGCCAGTATTGATTTGGCTTTTTCTCCGTTTATTAAAGGATAAGAAAGGCTTAAGGCCAGAAGTTGGTTTGGTCTGAGGCTTACATCCCTAGTTTCACCGATAACATCATAAAGATAGCCCCCTTCAGCATACCAGAATTCCTTTATGAAACTTTTTTTGATTTTTTCCGAAACAATCCTGTACAGACCTTCATCGGAATCACCAAACTTATCAGCCATCTTTTCCATTACTTTGAGGGCGTTGTACCACAAGGCGTTTATTTCAACCGGCTTTCCATGCCTTGGGGTTGCAATATAATCTCCGATTTTGGCATCCATCCACGTAATTTGGGTATTGGGGTTTCCTGCCCGGATTAAGCCGTCATCATCCATTTTTATATCGAAGCGGGTACCGTTCATATATGAGGCAATAATGCTTTTCAGCACTGCATAAATGTATTCTTTGACAAAGCCATAGTCCCCGGTGTGCCCGATAAACCTGTTTACAGCTTCAAAATACCAGAGTGATGCATCTGCACTGTTGTAAGCAGGTTCCTGCCCCTCGTCGGGAAACATGTTCGGGACAAGTCCGTTCCTGACATATTTTGAAAAGGTGCAAAGAATCTCCCTGGCATCGTCATATCTTCCTGTTGTCAAAGTCAGCCCTGCAAAGGATATCATTGCATCCCTGCCCCAGTCGGTAAACCAGGGATATCCTGCAACAATGGTCTTTGCTTTTGTTGAATTCCTGTGAACAATAAAACTGTCCGCAGCCAATACTAGATGCCTCATAAAATCATCATCGCACCCTGCTGCTTCAGCAATGGATTTCAAGCGGTTTTCCTCTTCCTCAACAAGAGTAAATCCATCACAAGTGCAAAGCTTCCCTTCACAAGTTGCCACTATGCTTATTCTCTTTATTTCATAAGGCAAAATCTCGATTTCCAATTGTCCGGGCATGTAGTGGTCTTCCGTTGCATGAAGCCCCCTGTCCTTTTCCCTTGCATACTCCATATTAAAGAACCAGCTGTTCTCCCAGGATGAAAATTTCCCTTCGCTGAAATAAATGTCAATATCAACATCTAGGTGGTATGGTTTTAAGCTTACCTTGCCACTTTCCACTTTGTGGGAAAACTCCATATAACATCTTGCAGAATTGTTATGATAATCCCTGAAATTCACAAGGGGCACAATATTCAGTTTTGCATGCCTTGAGCCACCCCTGACGGTATATGTTATCACAACGGTGTTTTGCCCGTACACCATACCTATTTTTTTGACTATCCAGACATCAGCGGCATTATATATGAATTCAGGAAGGTATTTCTTTTTGAAGCCTTGAAGGTGGTAAAATCCTTTCATTGTAAATCCCGGGGTTTGAAAGGAGTGAAGATTGAAGGTTTCATTGTCAATTATAAGGCTTTCATGAAGGTTTGATATGATGAGATGCCTTTTTACAGGCGGATTTAAAGAAGCAATCAATAACCCGTGATACCTTCTTGTGTTCGCACCGATTACGGTAGAGGAGGCAAACCCGCCAATACCGTTTGTCAACAACCATTCCTTGCCGGTGCCCTGCTCATAGGTTCTCCATTCGGATTTTCCAAATTCCATAGGTCCACCCCGGATGCACTGATTCTTTTAAAGCACTCAAGCTCCTGCAATTTGCTATGGAGCCGTATCCTGCTCCTAACTGCAGGTTGCCTCAACCCCCCATTTGCACAGAATATGCATTGAATGGCTGTATTTTTATGCTCAACCACGTACTTCGCCTTTCACGCATTATGCATATATAATCCCTTTTACTATTTACAGCCGTTCCTTTACAAAATAGTAGTCCAGCAATCTCTGTTTATCTCTGGCAATCACGCTTTCGGCAACAAGCTGCATGATTGCTTTGGAAAGCTTCTTTGCATCGTGTCTTATTTTACCCTTAAACAAGCTTAAATAGTCATCAGTTATGACTTCAGTGCCAATTAAATCAGAATCATTTGCCAGTAAAACCGGTTCAGCTCCTTCCTGCCTGTATTTTTCCAAAAATTCTTCCGGAATCTCTGATTGGTTTACTATGCAGTAATCCACTATTCCGGAAAAGCTGTGGTTTTCAACCGCTCTTACATGGTCCAGGACATTGAAGCCATCAGTTTCCCCCGGCTGAGTCATGATGTTGCACACATAAATTTTAATAGCGGGGGATTTTTTAATGGCATCTGCTACTCCTTTGATCAACAAGTTGGGAATAATGCTGGTGAAGAGACTCCCCGGACCTAATATGACAGCATCAGCCTCCAGGATGGATTCTATTACTTCATCCAGGGGCTGTGCATTGGAAGGTTCAATAAAAACACGCTTGATGGCTCCGGGATGCAGGCTGTTGTGATTCCCGATATTTGATTCCCCTTTTACGATAAATCCGTCTTCCAGTTCTGCAACCAGCCTTACATCATTGATGGTTACCGGCAGCACTCTCCCTGTTACCGCAAGGACATCGCTCATTTTCCTTACCGCTTCCACGAAATTGTCGGAAATTCCATTCATTGCCGCAATAAACAGATTGCCAAAACTTTGACCTTTCAGCATGCCGTCCTGAAACCTGTATTGCAAAAGCTGCTCCATTATGGGCTCGGTATTTGCAAGAGCAAGAAGGCAGTTCCTGATGTCTCCGGGAGGCAAAAGCCCGAGATCCTGCCTTAAAACACCTGAACCGCCTCCATCATCTGCCACGGTTACAACAGCGGTAATATTGGCGCTGTACTCCTTTAGTCCCCTCAACATTGTGGACAGGCCTGTTCCTCCTCCTATGGCAACAATCTTTGGTCCATATACCAGAAACTTTTTGTCAGAAAGCAATTTCCTCATCCATTCGGTATCCAAAGACATTTTCAAGCTGCGATTTGAAAGAAACCTAATGCATTTTTTTAAAAGGTTATTCACCTGGTGACTCCTCCTCTGTCCTTGCCAATATCTCTATGGTCAACAAAAACAGTATGCTGTTTCTCTGATAATATTTTATGAAGTGAGTCTGCAATTACCACAGACCGGTGTTTTCCTCCCGTACATCCTATTCCGATAACAAGCTGTGTTTTGCCTTCTTTGATATAGTTTGGAATCAAAAACTCCAGCAAGTCAGTTACCCTGTCGAGAAATTCCTTTGTTTCAGGACTTTTCATCACATATTCCTTAACCGCTTCATTCAAACCTGTAAGCTCCTTCAGAGATTTTTCATAAAAAGGATTGGGAAGAAACCTTACATCAAAAACCAAGTCGCTGTCTATTGGAATTCCATATTTAAAACCAAAGGAATTGATGTTTATAATCAAACCCGAAAAGACCCTGCCTTCCACAAATATTTTTACTATTTCCTCTTTAAGCTGTCTGGGAGTCATGCTTGAAGTGTCAATTATGTGATTGGCTTTCTTCTTTACTTCCGTCAGTATTCTTCTCTCTTCATGGATTCCTTTTATCAGGCTGCCCTCCGGTGCAAGGGGATGCATCCTCCTGCTCTCCTTGTATCTTTTGATAAGTACGCTGTCGGAGGCTTCGAGAAAAAGAATTTCGTACGGCAGGCCGGCTTCCTTTAAACCTTCAAGACCAGGAAGCAGGTCCTTGAAAAGCTCACCGCCCCTGATATCAATAACCATGGCAATCTTCTCCATCTTGCCTCGGGTCTTTGAGCTTATCTCCGCAAATTTAGGTATCAGTTCAGGCGGCAAATTATCCACACAAAAAAAGCCTATGTCCTCCAAACACTTCATTGCCTGGCTCTTCCCAGCTCCTGAAACTCCTGTAATTATAACGAATCTCATTTGTACCCTCTTCTTCCGTCTAGTCTTCACCAACAATTTTAACTTCAGTGTTAAGCTCCACTCCGAACCTTGAATAAACCATGTTCTGAATATATTCTATCAGCTCCAATACATCCCTGGCGCTGGCATTGTTTGTGTTTACTATAAAACCTCCATGTTTCGGGGAAACCTCCGCTCCACCTATTTTGAAGCCCTTTAAACCGCAATCTTCAATCAACTTGCCGGCATAATAACCGGGAGGCCTTCTAAACACACTTCCGGCACTGGGAAGTTCCACAGGCTGCTTTTCATTTCTCCGTCTTTTATACTCTTTCATCTTTTCACGTATTTCATTTTTATCTCCCGGATAAAGGGAAATAACCGACTCCAGAACAATGCCCCCGTTATGTTGAAATATGCTGGTCCTGTTTTCGAAGTTGTGGGCTGCATTGTCTATTTCCAAAATCCTGCCTTCAGTATCCAGATATTTTGTTTTTACAATTATCTCTTTCATCTCCAGGCCATATGCCCCTGCATTCATGGTCACGGCACCGCCCAGGGTTCCCGGTATCCCGGATATCTGTTCCATCCCGGAAAGCCTGTTTTCCATCGCCACTACGGATATTTTCGACAACAGGGCTCCTGCCTGGGCCAGTATTTTATTTTCACACACTGCTATCCTGTTGAAGTTGCTGCAAAGCTTTATTACCACTCCGCGAATACCCTTATCTTTCACCAGAAGATTTGTCCCGTTGCCAATAACAAGAAAAGGTATATTTTGTGTATTGCAAAAATCCACTATTTTGGCAATCTGTTCTATACTTTCAGGCAGGACAAGTACATCAGCAGGTCCTCCTATTTTGAAGGAAGTATGATTTTTCATTGGTTCATCGGGGAAAATTTTATCATGACCTGTTATTCCAGCCAATAAACGTGCAATATCCGTTTTGTCAAAATGTACCATAACTCCTCCTGCTGCAATTACTGTACTGATTCAATGCGGACCCGCGTCCGTTTATATATAAGCTTATCACTTCAGTTTGCAATTGCTGCTTAAAATTCAATCTGCATTAAACCTACAGCCCGGTGACTACTCATGGGTTTTCGGTTGGGTTTTTGCAAAAACTGTGTGCCTTATTACATAATTTTATGCATCCTCAGCAGATTTCCTTCCAATTTCGGCCATAATCCTTTCGCTCAGCACCTTGGCTGCATTATAGCCCATGGTCTTCTGCCGGTTGTTCATTGCCGCCACTTCAACAATCATTGCCAGATTTCGGCCTGGCCTTACAGGTACACTTAAAAGGGGAATTTTTACTCCGAGTATTTCGGTGTACTCCTCCACCAGTCCAAGCCTGTCATATGTCTTGTTTTCATCCCATTTTTCCAGGTGAATGACCAGATTTATCTTTTCAGTCATCTTTACAGAACCGACACCGAAAAGTGTTTTTACATCTAATATACCTATGGCTCTTATCTCCATGAAATGCCTTATTATATCAGGAGCTGTTCCTACGAGGGTTCTGTCTGAAACCTTTCTTATTTCAACATTGTCATCTGCAACAAGCCTGTGCCCTCTTTTCAAAAGCTCCAGGGCGGTTTCACTCTTTCCTACATTGCTTTCACCCAGAATAAGAATACCTTCCCCATACACTTCAACCAGCACTCCATGCCTGTTTTCCCTGGGGGCAAGCTGTACATTCAGGTAGTTGGCAAGATAGCTGAAAAACCTGGAAGTTATTTCTTTGGTCCTTAAAACTGGTATGCCATATTGCTCAGAAACACATTTGAGTTCAGCACACACCTCAAGGCCTCTTGCAACAATAACACAGGGAAAATTAAATTTGAAAAAATCCTCCAGCCTTTTCATCCGTTCATCAGGGCTTAATTCATCAAGGTAAGCTGTTTCGGCATTTCCGATGATCTGTATCCTGTCTTCTCCTACATGTTTCAAAAAGCCTGCAAGTTGAAGACCTGGCCGGTTCATTTCCGGGGTTGTAATAACTTTTTCATTTATTTTATCAGCGCAAGTAACCACCTCAAGCTGAAATTCATCTGCAATTTCCTTCAAGTTAACTGAAAACATATTAAACCTCCGCTTGAAATTTTGTAATTTTCAACATTTATAAAAAGCATGGCAGAAAACCTGATAAATCCATCCTTGCAATATCCATGGCAATGCAGAGTGCTTGAAAAAGCCTCCCCCGGGAGCTGTCAAACCTGCTGATCCCCTCTGAATACAACTACAATTATTATATATTATTGGTATATAAAAAGAAACTTAAAGATAAACGAAAACTATGCGCTGTGTCAAATCTGATAGTTTAGAAAAGCAATAGCGTCTGAGAAATCACAAAAAAGCCTGTCCTCCATGGAAAAAACCCGGAGAAACGAACATCATTCAATCATATTCTTGAACTTTTTAATATCGCTCTCATATGAATTTTTCAATTTTTTCAAGTATTCCTCCATCAAATTCATGGTAGATTCATCTTTATAGATAATTCTTGCTCCATATTCAAAATGTTTATCCCGGTTTTCCTTGCGGACAAGGACAGTATCAAGGAAAACCATGTTCAGGTCCACATACATGGATAATTCCAAGTGGTCGTTCAAATCAAATTCTGCTTTTGAATATAGACAAATCCCGTAAAAATTAATATCTTTTATTATCGCAAGATATTTTCTCCTCGTCTCATGCTTTCTGACATCAGCATACAAGGAAACAGGGTATCTTGGATGTTCCCGTCTTTCAGGCTGTCTTTCAATGCTGTCAATTTTCAAATGTACAATACCCTTGTCGCTGTGTATCTGGGAAATAAGACAGCCTATGGAAATTACCTCTTCCTCTACCAAAAGAGTCATTACAACAGGATCGCCTTCCAGAAAGTTCATTTGCGAAAAATCCCTTGTAAGCTTTATTATGATGTTATCACCTTGATAATCCAGAATAACGCTTTTAAAAGGATAAAACCCCGAATAATGCCTTATGGATACGACTTCCCCTGCTTTGATCCCCATTAAAAATACACTCCCCATGAAAATCACACGCTGCTCCACCTTGAGCTTTAGTGAATGTTTGGCACGTGACTAATTATTTCCTTGCTTTAAATATTCATCTATAGCCTTTGCCGCCTTCTTCCCCGCTCCCATGGCAAGTATAACGGTTGCTGCACCTGTAACTATATCTCCTCCGGCGTAAACCCCCGGTTTGCTCGTTGCTCCTGTTTCCTCATCCACTATGATTCCGCCCCATTTCTGGACTTGAAGATCCGGGGTGGTTGATGAAATCAGGGGATTGGGACTCTGACCTATTGCTATAACTACGGTCTCAACATCAATTACATGCTCGGAACCTTCCTTTACAACAGGCCGTCTTCTTCCGGAGCTATCCGGTTCACCAAGTTCCATTTCCACACACTTCATTCCCTTTACCCAACCATCGTCAGTTCCGATAATTTCAACCGGATTTGTAAGCAGTTTGAATATTATTCCTTCCTCTTTGGCATGATGCACTTCTTCAATCCTTGCAGGCATCTCTTTCTCTGAGCGCCTGTAAACTATATATACTTCCTCAGCCCCAAGCCTTTTCGCGGAACGGGCTGCATCCATTGCTACATTGCCGCCTCCGACAACCGCAACACAACGTCCAACCTTGACAGGGGTATCATATTCAGGGAACCTGTAAGCCTTCATCAGGTTTATCCTGGTTAAAAACTCATTTGCAGAGTATACCCCATTCAGGTTTTCGCCCGGTATGCCCATAAACCGGGGCAGGCCTGCTCCTGTGCCAATAAACACAGCGTCATAACCAGATTCCATGATTTCATCTATGGATAAAACTTTTCCAATTACCATATTGGTTTCGATGTCTACTCCCAAACGCCGGACATTGTCAATTTCCTTCTGAACAAGCTCCTTTGGAAGCCTGAACTCGGGTATTCCATACATCAATACCCCTCCGGCCTGATGGAAAGCCTCAAAAATAGTAACATCATATCCCATTTTTGCAAGATCCGCTGCACACGTCAAACCTGCAGGACCCGAACCGATAACTGCAACTTTTTTATTAAGCCTTTCTGTCTTTTCAGAAGACGCCTTGCCGTTTGCCATTGCCCAGTCGGCTGCAAATCTTTCAAGTCGGCCTATCCCGACAGGTTCGCCTTTAATTCCCCTCACACAGAGGGCTTCACACTGTGTCTCCTGCGGGCATACCCTTCCGCAAATGGCAGGAAGATTGTTTGTTTCCAAAATCTTTTCATATGCCTCGTCAAATTTGCCTTCTTTTATCAGCCCGATAAATTCCGGTATCTGCACGTTTACAGGACACCCGTTGACACAGGGCCTGTGCTTGCAGTTCAGGCACCTTTGAGCTTCTTCCATTGCCATCTCTTTTGTATAACCCAAAGCAACTTCCTTGAAATTCTTGTTCCTCTCTTCGGGTTTCTGTTCAGGCATACTTACTTTTTTCAGTGACATGTTAGCCATTAAAGACACCTCCAAGTCTGCACTCATGCCTTTCAACCGCTGTTTTTTCCTGGTCTTTGTACATTGCCTGTCTTCTAATGGCTTCATCAAAATCAACCAGATGCCCATCAAAATCAGGTCCGTCAACGCATGCAAATTTGGTTTCCCCGCCAACTGTAACACGGCATCCCCCGCACATTCCGGTACCGTCCACCATAACGGGGTTCATGCTTACTATTGTTTTTATTCCATATTCTTTAGTCAAACGGCTGACAAATTTCATCATTACCAATGGACCGATTGCAATGACAATGTCGTACTTTTCTCCGTCATCAAGGAGTTTCTTCAGCACATCGGTTACAAAGCCCTTTGTACCGTTGGAACCGTCGTCGGTAGTAACATACAGCCTTGTGCTTTGCTTTCTCATTTCATCTTCCAGTATTATTAAATCCTTGTTTCGAAAACCGATTATTGAATGAACCTCTGCACCCTGGCTATGAAGCTTCTTAGCCTGTGGATAAGCTATTGCGGTTCCAAGTCCGCCACCGACCACTGCGGCCTTTTTCACACCGTCAAGATGGGTAGGGGTGCCAAGGGGGCCTGCAAAATCAAGTATGAAATCTCCTTCATTCAACATACCCAAAGCCCGGGTGGTTTTTCCAACCTCCTGAAAGATTATTGTAACAGTTCCCTTTTCCCTGTCGTAATCAGCAATGGTTAAAGGTATGCGTTCTCCCGTTTCATCTGTTCTTAATATGATAAACTGGCCGGGTTCAGCTTTCCTGGCCACGAAAGGAGCTTCGATTTCCATTAACTTTACGGAAGGGTTTAACGTTTCTTTTCTAACTATTTTAAACACTCTTGTTCCCCCTCTTACAGCTTTTTTTATATTTTACTATTGCAGCCTGTGTTAGTCAACCACAACAACTGACATCAAGCATAATTAGCCTTCCGGTGAACAGCAAGTAAAATACAGTAATGCAGAGTTGGCATGGCAAAGAAAGAAATGTATGCAGAACAATAAACAATTGGCTTTATTTTGTCAGAAGACCAGGTGAGCTGAAGGCAAAAATGCGTGAAAAAAACAGGATGTTTTTTTAGCTTTTTCGAGCCACGGGGGGCGAGTAAAAAGCGGTAGCATTATTGCCTTCAGCGAACCGCTGGTTTTCTAAAAATAAGAGCCTTGTTATTGTTCTGCATACATTTCTTTTTTTTGCTTTTAACCTATATTAGAGCTGTAGTTCGTGAAAATATTTGAAATACACTTAAAAAACAATCTACCGATAGCTGTATATAGATTGAATATAATTGAATTTAGCTGTAGTTGATGCCTTGACAATTCCGAGTCGAACCTGCTATAATGGTACAAAAATATTCTGGAGGATATTATGAAAATTATAGATATAATAAAAAGCAAAAAGCCTGTCCTGGGTTTTGAGATTTTTCCGCCCAAACAGAATACACCCATTGAAACCATATATAATTCCCTGGAAAAATTTAAAGCCTTAAACCCTGACTATATAAGTGTAACCTATGGAGCAGGCGGTTCAACAAAAAGAAACACGATTGATGTTGCTTCCAAAATAAAATCAGAATATGGCATTGAAAGCATGGCACATTTTACATGCGTCTGCCATCAAGAAGAGGAAATTGACAACCTCCTTGAAATCATGTCCGAGGAAGGTCTTGAAAACATACTGGCATTAAGAGGTGACCCGCCGCGGGATAAGCCCGATTATGATTTCACCGGCTGTGCATACCGTTATGCAAGTGACCTGGTACGGCATATTCATTCCAAAAATAAATTCTGTATTGCCGCTGCCGCCTATACGGAAGGCCATGTAGAGTCTGCACGGATTTTGGATGACATAAAACACTTGAAAATCAAAGTGGACCATGGGGTTGACTTTTTAATAACACAGCTTTTCTTTGACAACCGGCTGTACTTTGACTTTGTTGAAAGAATTTCAGACCATGGCATAAGTTGTCCCGTTATGCCGGGGATTATGCCGGTCTTTGCCGCGGACCAGATTAAAACCATGTGCCTCAGGAGCGGGTGCTCCATCCCGGCAAAACTTGTTCTTCTTATGGATAAGTACAGCGGCAACCCTGATGATATGCTAAAGGCAGGCATAGAATATGCAGCGGAACAAATAAGTGAATTAATTGAAAACGGAGCCCCCGGGATTCATCTTTATACAATGAACAGACCTGTATCCACCAGGAAAATTCTAAGGGCTGCAAACCTGCTGTCATAAAAGAGCAGACCTGTCACTGCTGTCATGGCCAGAGGCTGCTTTTTCAGGCAGCCCATCGTTTTATATCCGGCATTTTCAAAGATATAAAAAGGAGCTGTCTTTTAAACAGCCCCTTTGCAGCAATTATCACTCTATTCCAAATCCAGCAATTTTATTTCATATCCTTCTGCGCGTATTCCCTTTATTATACTGTCCAAAGCCTCCGCATTATCCTTTGAAACGGCATGCAGCAGGAAAATTGCGCCATTGTGCAGATTTTTCATTACAATATTGTATGCATAATCTGCGCCCCTCTGTTTTGTAACATCCCAGTCATCGTATGCAAAGCTCCAGAATACCGTTTTATATCCCAACTGCTGTGTAGCTGCCAGGGTTCTTTCACTGTAATTGCCCTGGGGCGGTCTGAAATATTTGAAACCCTTGCCAAATTTTTCTTCAAACATTTCCTCAAGACCGCATATCTCTTTTATTATGCCTTCGTAGTCTTTATCAGGCAGTGACGGATGGTTTACCGAATGGTTTCCCACTATATGCCCTTCATCCAGCATTCTTTGTATAAGATCCGCATTCTGTTTTATATACTGGCTGGTAATAAAAAACACAGCCTGTACGTCATTTTCCTTAAGAGTATCCAGAATTAACGGGGTATAACCGTTTTCATAACCCTCGTCAAAAGTAAGGTACACTACTTTTTCCGAAGTATCTGCAACATAATATGCATCATATTTGGCAATCAGTTCTTTTATATCCTTTGGTATATAGGGTGTCTCATGATCGCTGTTTAACTGAATCCACCAACCTTTTGTGGTATTGTCCAGTTTATCCAAAAGTTCAGTGTCAAGCTGAGGTGTACGATTGGCCGGCTCTGGCTGAACAGGTCCGGTAGGCTCTTCCGAAGCTTCTTCCGTTTGACCCGGCAAAGTCTCGTTTGGTGTTGTTTCATCAGGATTACCATTTGTTGAATCCGATGTAGTTCCTGTTGTTCCCTGGGTAGTAGTACCATTGCTTGTTTCCGTACTTTTGGGTTTTCTACCGCACCCCGCCAGCAAAATAAAAAAAACCAGACTAATTGCAATAAACCTTGTAATCTTCATATCTTCCATCCTTTTGTTTAAATTAAGTATACCTCACATAGCGGTATAGATTTTTGACGTTCCAACTATCTTATTGGTTCAGTTTCCAGAAAAAAATAAGCACTCACCGGCCGGGCAGGCTCCCAGGCCTTCCGGAGAAGACTCATTGAGTATATTATAATAAATATATTTAAAAAATAAAACCTTTATTATGTTTTTTTGCATGGGTGAAGATTCTTATTCCTGCATGATTCCATCCACCAATTCCTTTAACGTAACCGAAGCATTGCACCTCATCATGCCGTCCATTGCCTCCTGCTCTGTAATGGTTTTCACCAGGGCAAAACTGTCATCCAGTATATGAATAATATGAAAGTTGTCAAAATCAAGGGCTTTGATTAGTTCCCCAAGGGAAA
Organism: Clostridiaceae bacterium; assembly: GCA_012839865.1. Taxonomy (GTDB): domain Bacteria; phylum Bacillota; class Clostridia; order CAYPLH01; family DUMO01; genus DUMO01. Next base: position 21,119 of record DUMO01000068.1, on the reverse strand, counting down.
CCGATTGCAGCACCACAATAACCCTGGCCGGGAGCATTTTTTTCTTTTTCAGATGAGATCGCCTGTTAAGTATATTTTTTATATCCAAATAAGCCATTTCAATTTTCTCAGATCTGACAGCATATAAAATATATCCTCCAATGACTATCAAAGACAGGTTTAGACTGCCGACAACTATCAGTACTGCACCGGCAGCTATCAATATAATCGCAAGTATCGCAGATAATGCTCTGATTAGCCCTGTTGCAAACAGCAGCCCCGTTCTTGCAAGGAGCAGGTCCTGCAAAATCTTGCTTCCATCAAGAGGCCAGATTGGTAAAATGTTAAAGACTGCAAGATAGAGGTTTGGGTATATGAAAAAATCATAAATTGCGCCATTGCTGTCCTTTGCGATTAAAAGGCCGGATATGAACAAGACACCATTGACCAAAGGACCACTTATGTTAACTGCAATCCTGCACCGGTGGCTGAGTTTGCCAGTGTCAATTCCCGCATTCAGCCCCACCGGCAAAAATGAAATTGAATGGATTCTGCAGCCAAGAAGATTTGCATATAGGATATGCCCGGCTTCATGAAGCGTTATCAATAATAACAGGACGAGGTATTCCAAAAATCGCCCTGCCAGAATTGCAGCAAATATTACGGCGGGCAGCAGGTAGCTTATATATATTTCCAGCCTTTTTATACGAAATTTCAAATCAATGCACCTTGATATAATCCATTGGATCTACTGTATTGCTGTCCTTCCATATTTCAAAATGCAAATGCGCCATACCGCTTTGCCCGTTTTCACCGATTATCCCCAGCACATCCCCTTCAAAAACAAATTTGCCTTCTTCAACCAGTATGTTGTCACAATGGGCATATACTGTCTTATAGCCCATGGAATGCTCCAGAATTATATAGTTCCCATATTCCGGTTTAAAACCGGTTTCAGCCACATATCCATCCATTACTGCTCTTACCTGGGACTTTTCGTAAACCTCTATATCAATACCGGTGTGGAAGTTCCCTGATTTTAAAGTGAGATAATCACCCTCTCCGTATTTTTCAGCGATAACTCCATTTACAGGCGGGTTTTTAGGCAGGTCAAGACTTGCAAAATCTGTTGACATTACTCCCTTGCCCTGGGGGTTGTAGTCCAGCGCCTCAGTTCCTGAACTTAAATCATCCTGCAGGCTATATCCTTCACCGGAGACGTCCCACACCCTGTAACCCACACCGGAATCATCGGGTGTGTTGTATCCCCCTCCGGAACCATCCTGCACCCTATACTCCATACCGGAATCCTCCTTAGCCTCATATCCTTCGCCGGTGTCATCATATGCGTCATAGCCTTGGTCTATGCTGTCTGAACCTTCATTTACAGGCAAAACATTTTTAATACCATTTTCCGCCGGATTGTCAGGCTTAAAGTAAGTAACAATATTGTCAATTTGCTCATATATCCTGGTTATATCAATATTTTCGGAGAGCAAAGATCTGACTTTCCCGGTTATATATCGGGCTGCAGGAAAATCAATCCCCTTAATTGCCATAACCGCCAGCAGTATAAGAGCAGAAACAACCAATTGGATAATGATTTTCTCCATTAACCTTAATAAATTTTTATAATTTTTCCTTCTTTTTTTCACAGGTACTCTATACCTTTGGTATCTTGGCCTTATTACCACATCGTCCATAAAAGCACACATCCTTAAAAAATTATTTGAGTGAGTGTGTTGACGGTAAAATGCACTATTAAACCGCAGGATTATTGCTATATGTATACTCCCGGCATGTCTATTTAATTATATTTGCTCTATGCAGAACTTATTACTGGTTGATGCTTTTTTTTATGAACAAACATGGAATTATATAAATGTTATTTGCCAATACTACGGTTAAGTGATTAACTTGGGAGGTGATCAAATGGCAGTAACAGTAGGTGTTGAGTCAAAACTGACTCCTGTAAGGGAATTTCTTAAATCCAAAGGTTATAATGTGCAGAACATAGATTTTAAAAATGAAAGTCCGCGAAATGACAGTTATGATGCCTATATAGTTTCAGGCATGAGCATGAATTTCATGGGTATGCAGGATACCAATACAAAAGCGGTGGTGATAAATGCGGACGGCATGACACCTGAGGAGGTTTACGACCATCTTAAGGACCATTTTGAATAAAACAAATTTGCCATGGTTTATTTACCTTACTGCATGACATACTGTAAACAAAGTCAAACAATTAAGCCTGGCAGAGGATCAATTTCCGCCAGGCTTGAATACTCTTTATTTCCCGCTGTTTTTGACTTTCTTTATTGGAATATTTGCCACAAGGGCAGGTACTATACCATTACCTTCATCATTTTTAGTTCTGGTAATCTGTATATCCAAAGCATCCTCGTCAATATCCATGTAATGCTGAATGACTTTGATAATCTCGCCCTTAATCATTTCAAGAAACTGAGGAGATACATTGGCCCTGTCATGTATCAACACAAGCTTTAGCCTTTCCTTGGCCGTATCTTTGGATGATCTGGATTTTCGCGACACTAAATTAAGCAACCCTGCAAGCATTATATCTCCTCCTACATTGCATTTTTAATTCCAAACAGTCTTTTAAGCTTATGTAAAAACCCTTCTTCTGATTGAACGTCCAAAATCGGTATGTTTTCTCCAAGTATTCTCTTTGCAATATTCCTGTATACTTGTCCAGCTAAAGATTTGCTGTCGGTAACTGCCGGTTCTCCGCGGTTTGTTGAAATTACAATTTTTTCATCATCAGGTACCACACCTAAAAGGTCAACGGCCAGAATATCAATAATGTCATCTATTGTCATCATATCTCCCCGTCTGACCATATCAGGCTTAACCCTGTTTATTATAATTTTGGGGTTTTTCAGCTCACTTGATTCCAGAAGACCTATTATTCTGTCTGCATCCCTGACTGCCGAAACATCGGGCGTTGTCACCACGATTGCCCTATCCGCCCCTGAAATAGCATTTCTGAAGCCTTGCTCAATGCCTGCAGGACAATCTATCAATATAAAATCAAATTCCTCTCTAAGCTCCTGACAAAGCTTTACCATTTGTTTTGGATTAACTGCATTTTTATCACGGGTCTGTGCAGCAGGTAAAAGATATAACCCTTCATAACGCCTGTCCTTTATTAATGCCTGCTTAACCCTGCAATGACCTTCCACCACATCAACCAGGTCATAGACTATTCTGTTTTCCAGTCCCATTACGACATCAAGATTTCTAAGTCCAATATCTGTATCGATTAAAACTACCTGCTTGTTTTCCAGTGCTAATCCTGTACCCAGATTTGCAGTTGTAGTAGTTTTTCCGACTCCACCCTTTCCAGAGGTTATAACTATAACTTCTCCCATAAACTACCTCCCGTTAGCCATGTCTTATACTTAACAATATATTATTATTTAATCTTTGTCAATCGCTCAGGACGGCATAAAACAATAACTCCCAATATACACTTGCCCATCTCTTACATACGCTATTTCAGGAGTTTCAGGTTTTTCTTCATATTCTTCAGGAGCTCTTGTGATTATATCAGCTATCCGAAGCTGCATGGGACGCAATCTGAAAGCGACGATATAAGCATCCGGGTCTCCGTCTGATCCTGCATGCACCATGCCTCTAAGGGACCCGACAACAATTATGTTGCCCTTTGCAATGACATTGGCTCCGGGATTTACATCACCGACAATAACCACATTTCCGTCATAGCGCACTTCCTGGCCGGAACGAACCGTTCCACAGAAGATTTTCGTTTTCTCATAAGAATTGCCATTAGCCCCGTATGCTGCTTTAAGACTATCATCTTGCTTTGACAGGTTTGCTTCCTCTGAGAAGCTGTTGATCATAACACCGCTTTTATCAAGCAAAAGCCTCAGAATCTGTCTTTGCTCCTCATCAGAAAGCTTTCTTCCTCTGTATCTGACTGCCAGATTTCCTTCTTCAAAAAACTTTTTTGCAGAGGTGATTTTTTTCTCTATATCGGATAATATTTTTTCAAAAGGATCATCTTCGTTCATTACGATTGTAAGGCCGTTAACCGTACCCTTAAAAGTGACGCTGCTCGACAAATTAACCATACCCCCGTTTATGACATCAGAACTGATTGATCATGCCCGGCTATCCCGCAAAACACAACAAATTCGGGAAAAATCCAGGCAGGTACTGTACATTTATTAATCAAAATACCTGTATAAAGTTAATCATATTATAACATAAAACTTAACGGGTAAATACTACTTCGTCGCTTTTTGCCGAATCACTTACATTTTTTATATCATACAACTCAAAGTATTTTTTGAGGATGTCCAGAGCTATTGGCGCCGTGTTGGAACCCCATACGCCCTTCTCCACAACCACTGCTATTGCAACCCTTGGGTTATCTGCAGGCGCATAACAAACAAACAATCCGTTATCAGATTCATTAAGCCTTCCTGTTTGAGCCGTACCTGTTTTTCCTGCAACTTTATAGGGAAGGCTGTCGAATACTGTAACAGCGGTTCCGTCAATTGAATTGGTAACAGCCACCATACCCTTTTTAACCGCTTCAATTGTCTCTTCACTGACAGGAATCTTTTCAAATACAGGCTCGATTTCCTTTACAACAGTACCGTCATAGTCTGTGATTCTTTTGATAACATGCGGGGTATACTTATACCCTCCATTGGCTATGGAACTGACATAATTTGCAATCTGCAGGGGCGTGAACTGGTTGAAAAGCTGTCCGATTGCAGCCTGGGCAGTATCTGCCGGATACCATGCCTCATGGAACATCTCCGCTTTATAGTCCCTGCTGTTGCGGTTTCCTTTATATTCACCCGGTAAGTCAATACCGGTATATTCGCCCAAGCCAAAGTTTTTAGCCCATTTGTCCAGGTTGTCAATCCCCGTTTCCTTGCCGAGGATATGGAAAAATATATTGCAGGATGTAGCCAACGCTCTTTCAATAGTCAAATTGCCATGGGCTCCAAGCCCGTGACGGTATTCAAGGCATTCAAACTTCATTCCGTCAATATAATATATCCCGTCATCCCGGATAATCTCATTTACCTTTATGATTCCTTCTTCCAGACCCGCTATTGCCGTAAGGGGCTTAAAGGTCGAACCCGGTGCATAGAGCCCTTGAATCGGCCTGTTTAACAAGGGGGTATTTACCGAATCATTATTTAATTCGAGTATTTTTTGCTGGGCTTCCTTATTTCCCGCACCGGCAAGGAAAATTGCAGGGTCAAAGGTCGGATAGCTCAGCATGGCAAGCACTTCCCCTGTTTTTACATCAAGGACCACCACCGCAGCGGCATTGGCATCGCCAAAATTACCTTCTCCGCCCTTTTCCCTTATTCTTTGAATATTTTTCTCCACCGACTCATAAACCGCCTTTTGCAGTCTTAAGTCTATCGTAAGGACAACATCCTTCCCCGGTTCAGCAGGAGTATAACTTAAATTTCTGTAGAATCTTCCGTTGGTGTCCACTTCAATGGTTCTTTTGCCGTCAAGTCCGCGAAGATATTCTTCTGCGGATTTTTCAACACCAGTTTTCCCGATAAGGTCATTATACCCATAACCTTTTGATTTCAGCGCTTCATATTCATCCGCATCAATGCCACGGATATACCCTAATATATGTCCTACATAAAAGGAGTCAATGTACTCCCTGAAGGGTTCCCAATCTGTTGTAACTCCCGGCAACTCGTGATGTCTTTCCTCAATTTCGGCAACAGTCTCCCATTTGACATCCTTTATGAGTGTAAGAGGGGCTCTGATTGAATATCCTTTTATCTGCAGGTCATAACAAACCTTTATAACTTTTGCGGCGTCTTTATCTTCATATTCGTCTGACAATTCATACTTTTGTTTTAACAGTTTAAAAATATATTGAGGAGTAATGTCCACATTTTTTTCAATTTTCAGGCCTATTTCCTTTGCCCAGGAATAAGCCTTGTCCTGGGAATCTTTAATTTTAGGGCCAAACTCCATGGTGTCATATAAAAAATAATCATCCAGCAAGCTTTTGTAGATCTCATTGTTCTTTTCAAATATTTGAACAAGATTAAAAATCATCCTGTTACGTTCTTCCGCACTCATTTTTACATAAGCAATCTGCACTGAAAAACCCATTCTGTTAACTGCTATGGGAATTCCGTTTCTATCCAGGATCCTTCCCCGGGGCGCTTTTATGATTCTCTCCTGCAGCACGCCTCTCTGGGAATATTCATAATACTGCTGGCCTTCAACAATCTGCAGGTTAAACAACCGGAATATTATGATAACGACTCCCACAACTACAAAAAAGCCCAATATGAAAAATCTATCCTTTAATATTTTTTTCATATCAACAAAACCCCTGCCTGTTTCTAAAATTTCCTCCACGTTCTGCCGGTTTGGTTCAACCTTCTGAAAACTCTTATATTTACCGAATGTACAAGCAATGATGCAAGGCCGTTATATACAGAAACAGGTAAGATAACAAATCTTAAGGCATACAACCAATGGTAATTTCCTGTTTCAATTCCGGTGATAAAATATACAAGAAATTCATATACCAGTGAACAGACAAAAGTAAGGAATGCCATAACCAGCAAATTTTCTCTGTAGAATTTTTTATTTACCTGACCGGTAACAATTCCAAGATAAAGACCCAGCAATCCGTTAAGACCTATTAATTTTCCTACTGTCATGTCCAGGGCGAGACCCGTTGCAAGTCCGACAACAGCACCTTCTGTGTTTCCATTAAGAAAAGCTGCTGATATTATAAAAATTATGGGCAAATTTGGCTTGATATTCCATATGGTTATATGCTCAATCAGTGTTGTCTGCAGAATTAAAACCAAACCTATACTTACCGCATAGATGGGGATTTTGACTTTCATAAAGAACCACCCGCTTTTATACGCCTGCCTGCATAATACCCGAAATGAAGATAAATCCCTACTCTGTTTTTCGCATCAGAACAAGTACGTTTTCCAGTCTCCTGAAATCCACCGCAGGCTTAACCAGCGCATATTTATTCAATTGATTGCTAATTTCCCGGATTTCAATTATCGTTCCAATAATAATCCCCTTGGGGTAAATGCCGCCAAGCCCTGATGTTTCAACTGTATCGCCAACCTGTATATCCGTATCGGGCGGTATGTAATCCACTATGCATAGACCTTCGTCTTTAAGCGCAAGGTCCCCCCTTACACGAACGGGGTCCCTTGTACGCGATATTTTAGCACTTACGGTGGTACCCGCATCAATCAATGCAACCACCTGTGAACTAAAGGGATGGCATGCTGCCACCCTGCCCACAAGGCCATCACTGTTAATAACAGGAAAATTCACATCAACCCCGTCGTTGGTTCCCCTGTCAATTTTAAAAGTAATGAACCAGTTTCCCGGGTCCTTGGCAATAATATTGGCACCAATCGGATCATACTCATTAAACTGGTTTTTTATATTCAACAGGGATTCCAGTTCTTCCTTCTTAAGCTTAAATTCCTTAAGCTCCCTGTTTTCTTTTCTGAGTCTTTCAACTTCTTCCTTAAGCGATTCATTTTCCTGTTTAATCGAATTAATGTCCTTGAACATTGCCACAGTTTCCCCGACCTTGTTTCTCACTGTTGAAACCAGCTTTTGAATCGGAGACAAGGGAACATTGATAATACTTCCTATAATGTTTGAACTGCTGTATTCGGCAGTCAAACCCATTATGATTATCAATGCTATTGTAACAGTAATCAACCAGAACCATTTATTTTTCAAGAACCTTAGCAATTAAACAGTTCTCCCTTCACATTCCCATTATCTATATCTTCTGGATGAAATAAGCACCTTTTTCAGGGTTTCTATCTCATCCAATACTTTGCCTGTGCCCAAAACCACACAGTCAAGCGGGTCTTCTGCAATAAGAACAGGTATTCCGGTTTCCTTCATGATGAGTTTATCCAGGCCGTTCAACAGGGCACCGCCACCTGTCAGCATAATTCCCCTTTCCATTACGTCAGCCGCCAATTCAGGAGGAGTTTTTTCCAGTGTGACTTTAATAGCATCAACAATTGCATTGACGGGCTCCCAAATGGCTGTGGCTATTTCAACTGAAGTGATGGATATGTTTTTGGGAAGGCCTGTCAGCAAATCCCTTCCGAAAACCTGCATAGTTTTTATTTCTTCGGGCTGTGGATCCACCGTGCCAATTCTCATTTTTATCTGCTCAGCTGTCCGTTCACCTATCAGTAAATTATATTCCTTTTTTATATACTGCATAATGGAATCGTCAAGTTCATCCCCTGCTTTTCTGAGGGACTGGCTGGTAACAATGCTTCCAAGTGAAATCACGGCAACTTCACTTGTTCCTCCTCCTATATCGACCACCATGCTGCCAGAGGGCTCTTCCACAGGTAATTTTGCACCTATTGCAGCTGCCATGGGCTCTTCTATAAGATAAGCCTCCTTTGCGCCTGCCTGAATTGTCGACTCTTCCACTGCGCGCTTTTCAACTTCTGTAACCCCGGAAGGAACACATATAACAACTCTTGGTTTAATAAACCTTCCGCTGTTCATGGCTGATTTTATAAAATACCTGAGCATGGAGGCAGTAACGTTAAAATCAGCAATTACGCCGTCTTTCATAGGCCTGATGGCGACAATGTTTCCCGGAGTCCTTCCAATCATCTCCTTTGCAGCGTTTCCAACAGCCAGAACATCATTGGTGTTTTTATTTATAGCTACTACCGATGGTTCGTTGATGACTATTCCTATACCTTTTACATGTACTAATGTATTCGCCGTGCCAAGGTCAATGCCTATGTCTCTTGTAAAAAAACCCATATATTTTTCCTCCTGTAGCCTTTTCCGGCTTATGTATGTTTTATTGATTATACAAAAACTAACTTAATATAGTGTATCCGAATTTTTCCAGCATAAAACTCAGCTTAACCAGGGGCAGCCCAACCACATTAAAATAGCAGCCTTCTATTCTCTCCACCAGAAGAGCCCCAAACCTTTGAATCCCATAGGATCCTGCCTTGTCCATCGGTTCACCGGTATTGATATATGCTTTTATCATATCATCTGAAAGGGATCTCATTTTTACCCTGGTTTTTTCATAGTCTGATTCGGCTCTTTTATCCCCGGCATCAATCACCGTAACCCCTGTTATTACTTCATGCCATTTCCCCTGAAGAGATTTGAGCATTCTGAATGCATCCTCCTTGTCTTCAGGTTTGCCCAAAATTTTGCCGTCAAGAACAACTATTGTATCCGCTCCGATAACCAAATAACCGGAATCATACCGTTTTGCCACATCCATTGCTTTTTTCCCGGACAAAGTGCATGCATACTCTACGGGATCATTTGCAAATTCAATATGTTCATCTGTGTTGGAAGAAACAATCTGAAAATTAACTCCAATTTGCTCCAATAGCTCTTTTCTTCTCGGTGAAGCAGACGCCAGTATAATATTTTTCATATTTTTCCTTTCATCACCGCTCTTATGTATATTTTAAATTATATACTCAGGATTTATACTTTTCAACCGTTACTATCGGTGGTATTAATATTATTGTTGCTATTGCCAATGTTCATTATTCTGATGTACTTAGGAAACATTGGCAAGTGAAGCACCGTCTAAAATACAAAACAGGCGGGAAAACAGTCAGTTTAAAACGCCTTGAAACCCTTGGAATATCGGGCTTTCAAGTTATTTTAAATTTTGATTACAGGATACCCCCTTAATTTGACTAATAGTCAAACAAAATGTAAAATATTAATAGAAGTAAAGTTGCCTTTTAGTTTGAATTGTTTATCATTAAAAAAGAAACCGAGGTGATATGTATGAAAATTGAGAAAGTCGGCGAAAACAAAATCAAGATAAGCATTACCGATAACGATCTTGAAGAAAGAAACATTGACATAAATTCTCTGAACTACAATTCCTTAGCTGCACAGGAGCTTTTTTGGGACCTGATGGAACAAGCGGAAACCGAATTTGGATTTAACGCCACCAATGCACAAATTGTTATAGAAGCTGCTCCTGAAACAGATGGCGGATTTGTGGTATTAATAACAAAGATGGATGAAGAAGATGACTTTGAATCTATTAACAACTATATAAAAGACAAGCTCAGCACAAAAAAGAATGTCAGAATAAAAAGAAAACGCCCTGATTCCAAGGTATATACCGCTGTTTTGCTTTACTCCTTCAAATCCTTCGATGATATGTGCAGCCTGTGCAGGGTTATACCCAAAGACAGGCTTGGCAGCAGCAGCGTTTACAAATATAGAGACACGTATTATTTAATGATTACACTTAAAGGTTTTTCCTCCGGTTGTGATCTTGAACTCATGTTAAGTGAATATGGAAACAGAATTTTAAATATAAATTTCTACGAAGGTTTTCTTAATGAACACGGAACTGTGATTATTCCTGACAATGCAGTTGAAATTATAAACTCCTACTTTAACTAAAAAAAAGAAAAATCGGGGCTGAACGCCCCTTTTTTATTTTATATTTTGTTAATCATGAACTCTTAATTGATAAGTTTTCCATACTTATAAAAATATCTTTTGAATATCAAAACGGTGACCCCGGCTGGATTTATAAAAAAATCCAAGGATTCAGTCTTATTCGCTGCAAATGCTGCTGACATCGCTTATAACCGGCTGAGGGTCAGGAATAATCATCTTGTCTTCATGCCTGCATATGCTGCCCGTTCCAAAATTGATAATCTTCTTTTCAAGGGCTGTTTCAAGCACTGTTTCCATTCTGGATGCCGGAACAAATGTAATCCGTTTCTTTACATTTTGCGGGATGTCTTCTATGTCCTTAGTATTTTCCTCAGGTATGATAACAGTTTTTATACCTGCCCTGTGGGCTGCCAGGATTTTTTCCTTCAGACCTCCTATAGGGAGTACCCTGCCTCTTAAAGTGATTTCTCCCGTCATGGCCACATCTCTTCTTACGGCACATCCTGTAAGTGCCGAAACCATTGCTGTCGCAAGGGTTATGCCGGCAGAGGGTCCGTCTTTCGGCACTGCACCTTCGGGAATATGAATATGGATATCGTATTTCCTGTAAAAGTCCTTGTCAATTCCAAATTCCAGGGCTTTGGAACGAATATAGCTGATAGCAGCTTTGGCTGACTCTTTCATTACATCACCAAGCTGACCTGTCAGTTCCAGGTTACCGCTTCCATCCAACAAAGTCACTTCTATGAACAGGGTATCTCCTCCCACGGGAGTCCATGCAAGACCCGTGGCAATCCCTATTTCATCATTCTCATTCATTCTGTTGTATTTGTACTTTTTGGTTCCCATTATCTTTTCAAGATTATTCAAATTAACAGTCATTGACTTTCTGTTATTGGCCAACATTTCTTTTACACATCTTCTGCAGAGCTTCCCGATCTCTCTTTCAAGATTTCGGACCCCTGCCTCCCGGGTATAGTTATTAACAAGTTCCCTGATAACCGTTTCATCCAGCTTCAGCATGGATTTTTTCAGGCCATGGGCTTTCATTTGCTTTGGCAGCAAATGGCGCATGCCGATACTAACCTTTTCTTCTTCAGTATAACTTGTAAGGCTTATTACTTCCATCCTGTCCAAAAGCGGCCTTGGTATGGTGTCATAATTATTGGCGGTGGTCATGAACATCACATCTGAAAGGTCAAAGGGCAATTCCAGGTAATGATCCCTGAAAGCAAAGTTTTGTTCAGAGTCAAGTACTTCCAGTAGTGCGGAAGCAGGATCGCCTCTGAAATCACTGCTCATTTTATCAATTTCATCCATCAAAATGAGCGGATTGCTTGACTGGGCCTGTTTTAAAGCAGCTATGATCCTTCCGGGCATTGCTCCCACATAAGTCCTTCTATGCCCTCTTATTTCCGCCTCGTCCCTTACTCCTCCCAGGGACATTCTGACATAATTTCTGTTAAGGGCTCTTGCAACCGATTTGGCAATTGACGTTTTTCCCACACCAGGAGGGCCAATAAGGCAAAGAATCGGTCCTTTCAGGTCCGGGTTGAATTTCCTTATTGCAAGATATTCAAGTATCCTTTGTTTTACCTTTTCAAGTCCGTAATGATCCTCGTCAAGTATTTTTTCTGCACGTTTAAGGTCAATAACTTCATTTGTTTTCTTATCCCACGGCAAGTCCAGTATCCAGTCTATATACGTCCTTATAACGGTTCCCTCAGCTGAGCCCTGGGGCGTCTTGAGCAAGCGGTTTAACTCCTTCTCCACCTTTTCTTCGACTTCTTTGGGAAGTTTCCTGTTTCCCATTCTTTCCCTGTATTCGTCTACTTCACCGGCCACACCGTCATTATCCCCAAGTTCCTTTTGTATAACCTTAAGCTGCTCCCTAAGGTAATACTCTTTTTGCATCTTGTCAATCTGCTTGCGGACTTTTGCGTTTATTTCCTTTTCAAGCTCCAAAATATCTATTTCATGCATGAGCAACTTGAAAACCTTTTCAAGCCTGATTTTAGGATCAAATTCACTCAGCAGCTCCTGCTTTTTTTCAAGGTTTAAAAACACATTGGAAGCTATCAAATCCGAAAGTTCGCCCAAATTGTTGTTCATGGCAATTTGCAGTATCACATCAGGAGACAGGTTGTTTTTAAGTTTTGCATATTCCTCAAAAGCTGCGTGAACACTTCTTATTAATGCTTCCGCTTCCATGTCTTCTTCAATGTCATATTCAATAATGTTCTCTGATACCTCTGCCATAAAAAAAGGACTTGATTGAACAAAATTGCTTATTTCGGCACGGCTTAAACCCTCCGCAGATACTCTTACAATATCACCGGGCAGTTTAAGAAGCTGCTTTATCCTTGATATAGTGCCGACAGTATATAAACCCTTTTCCCCAGGGTCATTGTTTTTCTCATCTTTTTGGGCAACCAGAAAAATCATCTGATTGGTAATCATGGCTTCTTCAAGAGCTTTAATTGATTTTAGGCGGCCTACATCAAAATGCAGGTTCATCAAAGGAAAAACATTAATCCCCTTTAGAGGCAACAAAGGCAGTATTTGCCTTTTAATAATTTTCTTTGGTTTACTCATTTGACCATCCCCTTACTAGCTAGAAACATTATAACCTGTAAAATAGGGAATATCAATTGTTTTTATATGGTACTTGGACCAGGGGGAGGGCTGTTCCTGTGGTCCCTCCCTGGGGACCAGGGGGACGGTTAATGTGAAAGTTGAAATACTTTAATGTATTTTACTGTGAAAGCTCTCTTTCATGGTTGTTCTTCTGGTCTCTTGGCCTAACGGAGATAAAGAGCATAGTCCTTTCAGTTCTGCCCATGAACTATAAGAATCTCTCCCGGTACTACAATACTCTCCCAGTACTACAACCACCTCTGGGCACTACAAATACTGCCCACCAATACCTAAGGCCATCCTCGTAATTGTAAAAACTGTCCATTGGTGCTACAGATAACCTGGGGGCCGCAGAAGCCATCCCCCTGGTTCTCCTGGTCCTCACCCATGTTTCGCCCTTGTCGAGGGAACCACAGGAACCGTTAGAGCATGTGCTCGCCGGGCACACCAAAAAAAGCAAACCAGGTAGCCACCGTACCATGATTTGCTTTCTTATCCTGACATTTTCTAATTGAACACGATTTCTCCGTCTGTGCAGTCAACTGTAATTGTATCCCCGGCCTTGTACTTCCCTTTAAGGTAGAGTTCCGACAGGTTGTCTTCGATATAGCGCTGTATTGTCCTGCGCAAAGGTCTTGCACCATACTTGGGGTCATATCCTTTTTCAAGTATGAAATCCCTGGCGCTTTGGGTGATGTTGAGTTTAAAGCCCTTTTCTTCTATTTCATCAGTTATTTCCTTAATCATGATGTCAACAATCTTCAAAAGTTCTTCACGCTTCAACTCATTGAATATGATTATCTCATCTATCCTGTTCAGGAACTCCGGCCGGAAGGTTTCCTTCAAAACATCCATTATCCTGCTTTCGTGAGCCTTGCTCTCATCGCTGGAAAACCCTATTGAGCTTGCTTTCAGGCTTGTTCCCGCATTGGATGTCATAATAATCACGGTATTTTCGAAGTTGACCGTCTTGCCGTGGTTGTCGGTCAAGCGCCCGTCCTCCAGTATCTGCAGCAGCATGTTGAATACATCGGGATGGGCTTTTTCTATTTCGTCCAACAGTATAACCGAGTAGGGTTTCCTTCTTACTTTCTCGGACAGCTGGCCACCGTCATCATAACCTACATATCCCGGAGGCGCTCCGATAAGCTTAGATACGGTATGCTTCTCCATGTACTCGGACATATCCAGCCTGATAAGAGCCTCTTCGCTTCCAAAAAGCTCACAGGCAAGTGCTTTTACAAGCTCTGTTTTTCCTACTCCGGTAGGACCGATGAATATAAAGGACGTTGGCTTTTTTCTCTTTTTGAACCCGGCCCGGTTTCTCCTTATTGCCTTCGCCACGCTTTTTACCGCGTTTTCCTGACCGATAACCCTTTGATGGAGCCTTTCCTCCAGGTTCAATAGTTTCTCGGCTTCCACCTCGTTAATTCTCTGGACAGGTATTTTGGTCCATGCTTCTATTACATAAGCAACGTCATCAAGGTTAATTTCTATGTCCTTGTTTTTCTCCTCCAACTTGGCAATTTCCTCAAGAAGCTTGCACTCACGGACCTTAAGGTCCGCCGCTTTTTGATAATCCTCTATCGAATCGGCTGAAATTGCATTCTCCTTCTCCTCCTGGACCTGGGCCAATTCTTCCCTCAGAGCCTCCAGTTCAACCAGTCCCTTGTGCTTTAAGTTCACCCTGGAGCCTGCTTCATCAATTACATCAATGGCCTTGTCAGGCAGGAACCGGTCTGTTATATATCTTTCTGAGAGAATTACTGCAGCACGTATCACTTCATCCGGTATTTTTACCGAATGGTATTTTTCGTAATAATTCTTGATCCCCTTTAAAATTTCTATAGTTTCCTCAATTGACGGTTCTTCCACAAGAACCGGCTGGAATCTTCTTTCAAGGGCAGAGTCCTTCTCAATATATTTTCTGTATTCATTAAGTGTGGTTGACCCGATAACCTGAATTTCACCCTTTGCAAGGGCAGGTTTCAGGATATTGGCCGCGTTCATGGCACCCTCGGCTTCTCCGGCCCCCATAATATTATGGAGCTCATCAATCACCAAAATGACATTTCCCATGGAGGAAGCTTCTTCAATAATGCCTTTCATACGGCTTTCAAACTGCCCCCGAAACTGGGTGCCTGCAACAACACCTGTCAAATCCAGAAGATAAACATCCGTGTTAAAGAGCTTGGCGGGAACCTGCCTTTCTGCTATTCTTACTGCAAGACCCTCTGCTATGGCAGTTTTTCCCACACCGGGTTCTCCAATAAGCACCGGATTGTTCTTGGTTCTCCTGTTCAATATCTGTATTACCCTGTCAATTTCCCGATGCCGTCCGATTACACGGTCAAGCCTGTCTTCTTTGGCAAGTTGCGTCAGGTTTGTGCCATAAAGATCAAGATATTTCTTTTTTCGAGGCTTCTTCTGTGTCTTGGTTTTTGTGTTGCTTCTGCCATTATCCCTGTCTGAGCCGGGAAAGTCCTTTTTATTGTCCGGAAT
This sequence comes from Clostridiaceae bacterium, assembly GCA_012839865.1. Lineage (GTDB taxonomy): Bacteria > Bacillota > Clostridia > CAYPLH01 > DUMO01 > DUMO01. Next base: position 5,516 of record DUMO01000068.1, on the reverse strand, counting down.
CTCGTCCTGGTCATCATAATTCTTTGAAAAAGCCCTGTTTATGAAATTAAAAAACGGATTACCGGAACTAATTTCTTTTCTGTCGCTCAAATCAGAAATTGATGGGTCCAGATTCTCCAATAACCCGCTCATCTGCTTGTTCAAACTATCTATGTCTTCCTCGCTCATGCCTGTTTGCTCTATAATCTGATTTATCGGTTGTATGCCTTGTTTCCTTGCACAGGTCAGGCACAAGCCTTCCTGACTTTGCTTGCCGTTTACAACTTTTGTAATGAATACAACTGCGTAATTTTCTTTACATACGGAACACATTATCATACTATCATCCCCGTTCTATTCCCCGTAATGTAAGTTTTGCTTTTTGCTGCGTCTTTTATCTGCGATTAATTTATGCTTGCTTGCGCTTTTACTTAACAAATATTTAATTATCTTCCAAAGACCTTTGTCAACTACTTTGATTATAACACAAAACTTTATCCCGGTCTAAATAATTATTTCTACATCACGGGGCAAAAATTGTCAACAGTTGCTGATTCAACCCACCTGCCTCTTTATGAGCTTACCATTCAGAATTTTTCTCAAAAACATACCTGTGTAGGAATTGGGGTTCTCAGCCACCTCCTCAGGCGTACCCTCGGCAATAATATACCCGCCTTTGTCTCCACCATCAGGACCCAAGTCTATAATATAATCCGCCGTTTTTATAACATCAAGATTGTGTTCTATAACCACCACAGTATTTCCCGAAGCCACCAGCCTGTCCAGTATGTTGATCAGCTTGTGAACATCAGCCACATGAAGCCCGGTTGTAGGCTCATCCAGGATATACATGGTCTTACCGGTGCTCAGTTTTGACAATTCGGTGGCAAGCTTGACACGCTGTGCCTCTCCACCCGACAAGGTGGTGGAGGATTGACCCAGCTTCATGTATCCGAGTCCGACGTCATAAAGGGTTTGCAGCTTGTTTTTAATCCTTGGTATGTTTTTGAAGAATTCAAGGGCGTCCTCCACAGTCATATCCAGTACATCTGCAATGCTCTTACCCTTGTATTTCACTTCAAGGGTTTCCCTGTTGTACCTTTTACCCTTGCAGACTTCGCAGGGAACATAAATATCCGGAAGAAAATGCATTTCTATTTTTATTATTCCGTCACCGCTGCAGGCTTCACACCGGCCGCCCCTTACGTTGAAGCTGAAACGTCCGGGCTTGTACCCTTTCATTTTTGCTTCCGTCGTATTTGAATAAACATCCCTGATCAAGTCAAACAACCCGGTATATGTGGCTGGATTGGACCTGGGGGTCCTTCCGATAGGTGACTGGTCAATGTTGATTACCTTGTCAAGATGCTCCAGCCCTTTAACCTCCCTGTGGTTCCCCGGCTTGCACTTTGCGTGGTTCAGCTCGGAAGCAAGCTTTTTATAAAGAATCTCCTTGACAAGGGAGCTCTTTCCGGAACCCGAAACTCCTGTCACACATGTCAGTACACCGAGAGGGAACCTTGCTGTGATGCCTTTCAGATTGTTTTCCCTGGCGCCGATAACTTCTACCCACTTGCCGTTAGGCTGCCTTCTGGCATCGGGTATTTCTATTCTTTTCCTTCCACTTAGATATTGGCCGGTCACAGAATTTTCATTTGCTTTTATTTCATCAATTGTTCCTTCCGCTACGACCTGCCCTCCATGGATTCCGGGGCCGGGACCAATATCAATAATATGATCAGCCGCATACATGGTTTCCTCATCATGCTCAACCACAATCAAAGTATTGCCCAGGTCCCTCAACTTTTTAAGAGTGTTAATAAGTTTTTCATTGTCCCTTTGATGCAGCCCGATGCTTGGTTCATCCAGAATATAAAGGACTCCCATCAAACCTGAACCTATCTGGGTTGCCAGCCTGATTCTCTGGGCTTCTCCGCCTGAAAGGGTTCCGGATGCCCTTGATAAAGTCAGATACTCCAGACCTACATCCATTAAAAATCCAATACGGGCGTTTATCTCCTTCAATATCTGTTCGGATATCAATTTTTCACGGTCAGTAAGCTTGATATTTCTGAAAAACTCTTTTATTTCACATACCGGCATGTTTGATATTTCATTTATATTTTTACCGTTCACCGTAACGGCAAGGCTTTCCCTTTTGAGCCTTGCGCCTTTGCAATCAGGACACGGATTGTTGCCCATGAAACTCTCATAATAGCTCTTCATACTTTCTGACTGGGTTTCCATGTATCTTCTTTCGGCAATATTCATTATCCCTTCAAATGCAGATACATATGTGGAAGCTCCATGATCGCTTCTATATTCAATCTTTATTTTATTTCCACCGGTTCCATACAGTAAGACTTCAAAAACGTGTTTAGGCAAATCCTTGACAGGTGTGTCCAGATCAAATCCATAATGCTTTGCCAATGATTCAAGAATGGCCCTCCCGTAGGAGTTCTCATTCTCTACATTCCAGCCATTGATTTTTATGGCGCCTTCAGCCAGTGACAGGGACCTGTTCGGAATGACAAGATCCGGGTCCAGCTTAAGAAGCGTCCCCAGACCTCCGCAGGTGGGACATGCACCATAGGGGTTGTTGAAAGAAAACATCCTGGGGGTAAGCTCCTCTATGCTTACTCCGCAATCTACACATGCAAAATTCTGGCTGAACAGGTACTCTTCGCCGCCTACGACCTCCACCTTTGCAATACCCCCGCTTAATTTAAGGACTGCCTCCAAAGAGTCCGTAAGCCTTCTTTGAATATCCGGACGTATAACCAGCCTGTCCACAACAATATCTATGTTATGTTTTATATTTTTTTCAAGCTTTATTTCTTCGTTTATATCGTAGACTACGCCGTCAACCCGGATCCGGACATAACCGCTTTTTCTTATGTCTTCGATAAGTTTGTTGTATTCGCCTTTTCTGCCTCTTACAACCGGCGCCAGAAGCTGTATCCTGGTGCCTTCCTCCAAAGCCATGATCCTGTCGGTCATCTGGTCTATAGTCTGCTGCTTGATTTCAGTGCCGCAAACAGGGCAGTGGGGAATTCCGATCCTGGCAAACAAAAGTCTCAGATAATCATGAATTTCGGTAACGGTTCCTACTGTAGACCTTGGGTTCTTGCTTGTGGTTTTCTGGTCAATGGATATTGCAGGAGATAATCCCTCAATATAGTCAACCCTGGGCTTTTCCATCTGCCCTAAAAACTGTCTTGCATATGAGGAAAGGGACTCCATATATCTCCTTTGTCCTTCCGCATAAATGGTATCAAAAGCCAGAGTCGACTTTCCCGAACCGCTGAGTCCGGTGATGACCACCAGCTTGTCTCTTGGTATTTCCACATCAATATTTTTTAAATTGTTTTCTCTTGCACCTTTAACTAAAATACTGTTTCTCATGATTTTGCACCTGCTTGTAATGATTTTATTACCCGCGCCTGCCGTCTCCTTGTTGGTTCCCCAGGCTTTTCTCCAGCTCAATAATCTTATCCCTTAGTACTGCAGCTTTTTCAAATTGCAAATCCCGGGCGGCGGATTTCATTTCCTCCTTCAATTTTGCAATAAGCTCGTTTACTTCCATGTCTGACATGTCAGATTCATGAACGGTATACTTCTTCTCTTCTTCTGCTGCCCTGGTTGCTTCTATAACATCCCGGACAGCCTTGCTGATTGTCTGGGGCGTAATGCCGTGTTTCTTGTTGTATTCTATTTGAATTGTTCTTCTCCTGTTTGTTTCATCAATTGCTCTCCGCATGGAATCCGTTATATTGTCGGCATACATTATTACCTTGCCCTCAACATGCCTTGCAGCACGCCCTATTGTTTGGATAAGGGATGTTTCGGACCGCAGGAAGCCTTCCTTGTCCGCATCAAGAATAGCCACCAGAGACACTTCCGGCAAATCAAGGCCTTCCCTTAAAAGATTTATACCAACAAGAACATCAAAAACACCCAGCCTTAAATCCCTTATTATTTCCATACGTTCCAGGGTGTCTATATCCGAATGCAGGTACCTTACCTTTATATCCAGCTCCTTCAGGTAATCGGTAAGGTCTTCGGCCATTTTCTTGGTAAGGGTTGTTACCAGAACCCGGTGCCCTCTTTGGGTTCTTTCCTTAATCTCTCCCAGAAGGTCATCTATCTGGCCAGTTACCGGTTTTACCACAACTTCCGGGTCAACAAGACCGGTAGGACGAATAATCTGTTCAACAATGACAGCGGAATTGCTCCTTTCGTATTCTCCAGGAGTGGCACTGGTAAATATGACCTGATTGATTTTCTTTTCAAACTCTTCAAAGGTCAAGGGCCTGTTGTCAAAAGCCGAGGGCAACCTGAACCCGTACTCCACCAGGGCTTCCTTCCTGGACCTGTCGCCTTTGTACATTGCACCAATCTGAGGAACCGTAACGTGGGACTCATCAATTATCATAAGGTAATCACCCGGAAAATAGTCCAGCAGTGTATATGGCGCGCTCCCAGGTGCCCGGCCGCTGATATGTCTTGAGTAGTTTTCTATGCCTTGGCAGAAGCCAATTTCACGCATCATTTCAAGGTCATAGCGGGTTCTCTGTTCAAGCCTTTGATACTCCAAAAGCTTGTTATTTTCTTTTAAATATTTAAGACGCTCTGAAAGCTCCTGTTCAATTGAAATAATTGCCCGCTCCATTTTTGCCCTGGTTGTGGCGTAGTGGGATGCCGGAAATACGGCAATATGATTTCGAACGCCTATAATCTCACCTGTCAGTGAGTCAATTTCTGTTATTCTTTCCACTTCATCCCCGAAGAATTCCACCCTGAGAACCTTTTCAGAGGAGTTTGCAGGAAATATTTCAATGACATCTCCCCTTACCCGGAAGGTTCCCCTGTGAAAATCAATTTCATTTCTTGTGTAATGAATGTCAACCAGCTTGTGGAGGACCTCGTCCCTATCCTTGATCATGCCGGGTCTTAATGAAAGCATCAGGTCGGTATAATCCTCCGGGTCACCCAATCCGTATATGCATGACACACTGGCTACAATAATGACGTCACGGCGTTCAAAAAGTGCGGCAGTGGCCGAATGGCGGAGTTTATCTATCTCGTCGTTTATTGATGAATCCTTTTCAATGTAAGTGTCGGTTTGAGGAATGTATGCTTCAGGTTGATAATAATCATAATAGCTTACAAAGTACTCCACTGCATTATTGGGGAAAAACTCCCTGAATTCACTGCAAAGCTGTGCCGCCAGGGTCTTGTTGTGGGCAATTACCAGAGTAGGACGCTGCAGCCTTTCGATTACATTGGCCATTGTAAATGTCTTTCCCGAGCCTGTAACCCCCAAAAGGGTCTGATACTTGTTTCCCCTGTTCAAGCTCTTGCACAGCCCGTCAACAGCCTGGGGCTGGTCACCGCTAAGCTTGTATTCCGATACTATTTTGAACTCAGCCAAATTATTATCACCTGCTTTCCACACTGTACGATTATAGTGTCCCGTTACAATATTTGCCCATAATCCCTTCGAATAATCCGTAAACGTTTCACGGGCAATTCCC
>DUMO01000067.1 GCA_012839865.1 Clostridiaceae bacterium | reverse complement strand
GAAAGCCCCAACCCGCTTCCTCCGGTTTGGGAATTCCGGGAATCGTCCACCCGGACAAAGGGCTTGAATATGTTATCTGCAAGATGAGCAGGAATTCCAATCCCGTCATCCTTAAAGTCGATCACCACCTGATTGTCTTGTGCCGTCAGGCATACAGCAACCAGTGTTCCTTTTGGATTGTACCGCATTACATTGTTCGCAAGATTTTGAATAATCCGGCTAAACCGGTCCGTATCCAGCATTACAAAAACGCTTTCTTCAATAATTTCAAATTCATATCTGAACCCTTCCCGCTCCAACTGCGGTACAAGCTCGCCGCATATTTGCCGGATGTATTCGCAGATATCTGTTTTTGCAAGCTTTAATGAAAATTCCGGACTGTCCATCTGGGAAAGCTCAAACAACTCGGTAAGCAGTTTATTAGCCCTTTTGCTGTTGCTGAGAATGACCTCAAGGTATTCCTTGCATTCATTCATGCATTGCTTCTTCATGAGCAGCTCCGCATAGCCCTGTATGCTGGACAAAGGATTTTTAACATCATGGGAGATGTCCAGAATCAACCGCTTTCTATCCTCCTCCGACTTTTTGCGCATTGAAATTTCATGCTCAATCCGGGCAGCCATGTCGTTAAAGGTATTCTGAAGCTCCGCAAACTCATTTTTGAGGCGCAAATCCACCCGCACGGAATAATCACCCTCCCGCAAAAGCTTAGTACCGTCACAAAGCTTTTTTAGAGGTATGGTTATACTGGCTGCTGTAATTCTCGAATAGATAAAGGAGAAAAGTGCAAGAACCAGAAGAAAAATCACCAGTACAAGGGCAACCACCGAACCTGCATGCAAGAAATCACCCGCAGCAGCTTGTTTATTATACACCAGGGAAAAATCCAGCCGGATGGAGGTGGGGAAGGTAACAATCAACCAAAACTCACCCTTTGGATGATAGTGAATATCATAATGATATGGTTTGCTTTTGCTTTCTGCTAAAAATGTTGTAAACTCTTCGGCAGTCAACTTGTTTTTCCCGATGGTATCAAGGCCTTTCGAATAAACAACTCGATATTCCTTGTCCACTACCTGAACTCCTCCGCCGTTTTTCACAACAGCGGATGCGTCAATCTGCCTGTAATCCTCTTTAATAATTGCGCTTGCGGGATATTGATTTTTTGCCAGGGAACCTGAAATCAATCTGCTGGCAAAGGACAGCAGCATAAATGCGAGTATCGTATCCAGTATCGTCAGCAAAAATATCACAAGAAAATTTATGAGAAATTGATTGGACAGTTTTCTTTTCATGGCTTTTCTCCGGTATAATGGAGTTTGTACCCTATACCGCGAACGGTTTTCAGATACTTTGGCTGTTGAGGGTCGTCCTCAATCCGGCTCCTGATTCTGCTTATATGTACCATCACGGTGTTGTCGTCAAAATAGTATTCCTCATCCCATACCGCATGATAAAGCTGCCTTTTTGTAAAAACCTTCTCCGGATGTTCCATAAAGTATAGAAGCAGTTTGTACTCCTTTGCACCAAGTTCAATGGGTTCTCCATCCCTGAAGGTACAGCATTTTTCTTTGTCTATGGACAAATTTCCATATTTGATGCATGCACTGGTTTTTTCCTTCGGTGAGAGATACTCATTATTCCGTCTCAAATGTGCGCCTACACGAGCCATCAATTCAGCAATGGAAAAAGGTTTTACAAGATAGTCGTCTGCACCCAGCCCGAGTCCCAGTACCTTGTCCATGTCATCGGCCCTCGCAGTCAGGAAGATAACAGGGATGGTGCTGTGTTCCCGTATTTTACGGAGAAGGTTGAAGCCATCCAACACCGGCATCATTACATCAAGGATTGCCAGGTGAACGTCCTGCGCCATAAGTATGTCCAATGCTTCCTTGCCGTTTTGCGCTGCAAAGACAGTATATCCGTTTTCCTCAAGGCTTATTTTAATCAGGTTTCGAATGTCGCTCTCATCGTCTGCAATCAGTATGTTCATATGGTTTTTCAGCACCTCCTGTTTATGATGCTTGCTGTTCCACCTGTAATGCCTGTCAGTTATCACACAATCAGAACTTCCGTGTCGAATAATAACATTTTATAATACTGTTTAAAAGCATTCAATACTTTCAGCAGAGGTGCCATGAGTTAGATAATCTACAATGTTATTTAACTTATTAAATACTTCAAATATCAATATTCAAAGCGGCTTTCAGAAGCCCCAGAAACAATGGATGGGGTTTGTTTGGCCGGCTTTTGAATTCCGGGTGATACTGGACTCCAACAAAAAACCTTTTGTCAGGCAGCTCAATTGCTTCAACCAATTTATTGTCAGGTGATGTGCCGCAAATTGCCATTCCGTGTTTTGTGAGAACTTCCCTGTATGAATTGTTAAATTCATACCTGTGGCGATGCCGTTCGCTGATCAACTCTTTGTCATACAAGAGCTGAAGCTTCGTCCCGCTTTGCGTTTTGCATGGATAAGCACCAAGCCTCATGGTTCCGCCTTTTTTAGTAATGCCCAGCTGTTCTTCCATCAGGTTGATGACAGGATGGGGGCTGTTTTCATCAAACTCCGAGGAGTTGGCGCCTTCAAGACCGCAAACATTCCGTGCAAATTCAATTACTGCTATTTGCATGCCAAGGCAAATCCCGAGCAAAGGTATATCATTTTCCCTTGCGTATTGACAGGCGTGGATTTTCCCTTCAATGCCCCTGTCTCCAAATCCTCCGGGGATAATAATACCATTTGCTTCGCCTAATTTTTCAGCCACATTCTGCTTTGTAACACCCTCGCTGTCCACCCATTTGATTTTAACCTTTGAGCCTGTGTGATAGCCTGCATGATTCAAGCTTTCTATAATTGACAGGTATGCGTCGGGAAGCCTTACGTATTTGCCTACAACAGCAATAACCACTTCCTTATTCCTGCTTTTAATCTTCATCACCATATCTTCCCATTCAGATAAATCGGGCTTTTTCGTATGCAGGTCAAGTTCCCGGCACACCACCTCGTCAAGGCCGTTATAATGCAGCATGAGCGGCGCTTCATATAGATTGGACAGGGTAAGGTTTTCAATTACACAATCGGGCTTGACATTGCAGAACAGGGATATTTTTGCCTTGATTTCGTCACTCAGAGGTTCATCGGAGCGGGCAATGATAATATCAGGCGAAATTCCCATTGATCTTAGTTCCTTGACCGAATGCTGTGTGGGCTTTGATTTATGTTCGTTGGACCCTTTCAGATATGGGACCAGTGTAACATGAATAAAGAGGCAATCATTATCACCTTTTGCAAGGGAAATTTGCCTTGCAGCCTCCAAAAAGGGCTGGCTTTCAATGTCTCCCGTCGTTCCGCCGATTTCGGTGATCAACACATCACAACCGCTTTTTTCAGCACCTTTATAGATAAAATCAATTATTTCACCTGTAATATGAGGAATAACCTGAACAGTCTGCCCCAGGTAACCTCCTGCGCGTTCGCGGTTAAGGACATTCCAATAGACCTTTCCTGAAGTCAGATTGGAAAACTTGGTCAAATCCTCATCTATAAATCGCTCATAGTGCCCCAGATCGAGATCTGTCTCGGCTCCGTCGTCGGTCACAAACACTTCTCCATGCTGAAAAGGGCTCATTGTTCCGGGATCCACATTAATATACGGATCCAGTTTCTGTGCAGCAACCTTCAGTCCTCGCTGCTTCAGCAATCTTCCCAGGCTTGCAGCCGTAATACCCTTTCCGAGTCCGGACACCACACCGCCTGTTATAAAAATAAATTTTGTCATATCAATTCATTCCTTTTCTCCGACTTGGATATAAATTTTTTTATATGTCAAATAAACACACTCGTATATCAATAAAACGTTTGCCTCATTCTGAATAAAACCCTGATATAGCATACCCGGACAGGTTTCCAGACATTCCTTGCATCATAATTTTCCCTGCTGCATAGTTTCTTTCCCCGGTAAAAAAAGATAAGGCGCTCATCACACAGTACCTTTTCACCTGCTTAAAAGCCACACCGGCTTTTGTCTTATACTGCCTGATGAACGCCTTTGTTCACATGGCTATGATACTATATTTAAATAAATATGTAAACAGCTTTATGAAAAATTTTGTATAAGGTCCCGGCTGGCACTCATTGCCTCTACATATGAACAGAATAAAAGTATTGACTTTGGCTTGTTTTAATGTTAGTCTTTTTTTTATGCAGCAAAGGTGCTGTAGATTTATTATCTGCGGCACCTTATTTTTGTAAACTCTGGAAGGAGTACAAGTATGAGTCATTTGACAGTGCCAAAAGGGTACAGATCGCTTTTGAGCCTTTATGAAACTCAAAGTGCAATAGGAATAATAAAAAAGGTGTTTGAAAATAATCTCAGCAACGCTCTTAATTTGAAAAGAGTTTCGGCTCCGTTGTTTGTCGCAGCCAATACGGGATTAAACGATGATTTGAACGGTTTTGAGCGCCCTGTTGATTTTGATATTAAAGAAACCAATGCAAAAGCACAGGTTGTTCATTCACTGGCCAAGTGGAAGCGCCTGGCATTGCACAAATACGGATTTTCCCCAGGTGAAGGGTTATATACCGATATGAATGCCATTCGCCGCGACGAGGAAATGGATAATCTTCATTCCATATATGTCGATCAATGGGATTGGGAACTGGTTATCAGCCGCGAAACAAGAAATCTGGATACCTTGAAAAGCATAGTAATAAAAATCGTCGGTGCCATATGTGATACCCTGGATGAAATTAAAAGGCAGTTTCCGGCCATTTCACTGGACCTTTCAAGGGAAGTTGCTTTTGTAACCACTCAGGAGCTGGAAGATATGTACCCCTCCCTTTCACCTAAAGAGCGTGAAAACGAATATGTAAAAGAACATAAAACTGCCTTTATCATGCAAATCGGGGATGTACTAAAATCAGGCATCAGGCATGATGGCAGGGCACCGGATTATGACGACTGGAAGCTCAATGGCGATATACTTTTCTGGAACGACATCTTAAAATGTGCTTTTGAAATATCCTCCATGGGTATACGTGTTGACAGGAAATCATTGGATGAACAGCTTACCAAGGCAGGATGCGATGACCGGCGCAGATTTAAGTTTCACAGGATGCTGCTTAATGATGAGCTGCCATTGACAATAGGTGGCGGAATAGGACAATCGAGGCTGTGCATGCTTCTGCTGCAGAAAGCCCATGTTGGCGAAGTGCAGGTTTCGGTTTGGGATCAGGATACTGTTGAGGGTTGCATTGCCTCAGGAATAGAATTGCTTTAAGGAGAAAATCATTTTTCTACAGGTTCCGGCCCATGACAGGTGCAACTTCTTATAAACATAATAATGTGTAAGCAAGCCTTCAGACCGGTGAATAAAATCACAGGCTGAAGGCTTGTTTTATTTACATCTTTTTAAAATACTCCGCACCTTTGCCGCAAATCGGGCATTTGAAATCCTGCGGCAAAGTTTCCCCTTCATAAACATAGCCACAAACCTGGCACACATATTTAGTCTTGCCGGATTCCTGTTTTTTGCCCTCATCAGGTAAATATGTCGGTGCATTTTTGGGGCTCTTTCCTTTTATAACTTTATGATAATATGCATAGGTCATGACTTGTCCTGAGTCATCCAGAACATCACAGTCAATTACCTTGCCGAGAAAAACCGTATGGGTTTCGGTCTCCATTTTATCTATTACATCACAGATAATATATCCGCATGAATCCTTGATAACCGGAAGATTTTCCTTCATCTCGTACGATACCCTGTCAAACTTGTTGGTGTCCTTGCCAGACCTAAAACCAAAAGTCCCGATAATTGAAGGGTCTGATGTCTCTGTAAGAATTGATATTGCAAATTTATTCATTTTCTTGATGCATTCATTGGTAAAATTATCATGATTTATACTTACAGCTATGGTTGCAGGCGAAGATGTAACCTGCATTACACTGTTGGCTGTGCATCCGGTGGGCCTGTCTCCGTCCATCGTTGATACAATATATACTCCGTAAGAAATGTTTCTGAAAATCTTCGTATTCACTTTATATCTTCTCCCTTCAATTTGCCCTGGCTATAACCTGGCGATTTACTTCGTCAATATAAGTAATTTTGCTGCAAAAAATTTCATGCTGCTAATACCATTATATCAGAAGTTTTTCTTTTTTATATTTTTTTGTCATACGTATATTATCTCATAAAATCGACACAATACGCCATTTTTTTGGAAATCTATTGAAACTATCATTGAAAACCTATAAAATTTATTTAACAAGAATAATTTAAAAGGAGAGTTTATATGTCAATAGCATGGACTCCTAACCTTTCGGTCGGTGTTGAACGTATTGATGACCAGCACAAAACATGGTTTGAAAAAGCCAATGAACTGTTTGAAGCGGGAAGACAACAAAGAGCAAAAGAATACATAGAAACTTTGCTTAATTTTCTGGATGAATACACAAAACAACACTTTAAAGATGAAGAAAACTATATGGAGGAAATCCGCTACCCGGGGCTTGAAGCTCAAAAGAATGCACATGCAAGCTTCGTCAATGATCTTGCCGAATTGAAAAGCGATTATGCCAAGTCCGGCGGGAATATCCTGGTTATACTCAATGCCAATAAAATGGTTATAGACTGGCTTGTAAATCATATAAGAACCATGGACAAGAAAATTGGTGATTATGTGAAGTCCCTCGACAAATAGCCCGGTCAGGGCAATCTTTCGTGCCAGCAGATTAAGTCATGGGCTTTTTGCTAAATTGTATGAAAAAAAGCCCTGTTAACTCTTGGATTGTCTTTTCATGCGTGCTATAAAATAACAGGAGGAACTGAAAATGAAATTTATTGATCTTATACCAAATATTTGCGAAGGTTTCCCCTTTAACAGGGGAAATTTTGTTTTACTGAATTTTTGGGGTGATAATAAGGACCTTGAAATTTTGGATTTGTTTGCAGAGAATTTAAGCAAAAAAGGAATAGTTCCCATGAAACACCATTGTTCAAACCGCTTCTTTGAAAAAACGGTTCTCAGTTTGATTCGTAAAGAACAAGGGTTTCCTGAAGAATATTTCTGCTTTTTATCTTCCTTCGAATACGTTGTGGATATCTTCATGTATCCGCCAAAGCTTCCCGAAGGAATCTCGAAGGAAGAAATTCCTGACTTTCAGAAATACCTGGGAGAATTATTCAATTCTTTAACAGAAAACAAAAAATATTATATTCAGCTTAATGTCCCGACTGAGATAAATGCAGCAAAGGCCGGAATGGATTATGAAATTTTCAACTCATCCATGTGCAATGCTTTGAACATAAATTACCAGGAGCTTAAGAAGACTTGCAAAGAGAAGGTTGAAAGCTTAAAAGGCATGAAAGGCATTGAGATAATTACGGGCAATAAGTATGTATTAAAGTTGGACATTGAGAGCAGAAACTGGTTCATCGATGACGGATGCGGGGATTTCCCGTCGGGTGAAGTTTACATAGCGCCCATTGAGAATTGCAGTTTTGGTGAGCTGATTGTACCTTTGGTCAAATTGAAGGGTAAAAGCTTTACCGATGTTATTTTGACCTTTGAAGGGGGCAAACTTATAAATACCTCTTCCCAGGAAATAAATGATTTCTTCAAAGCATTGCCGGAACAATTCAAAATTCTGTGCGAGTTTGGTATCGGGTTAAATCCCAATATTAAGGAGATAACAGGTTATACTCTCTTTGACGAGAAAGCCCTGGGCACTTACCATATCGGATTGGGAATGAATCATTTCTTTGGTGGAGAAAACAACTGCCCGTTCCATATGGATTTTGTGTTCAAATGTAATAAAGTTGTTTTCAGTGAATAAATTAATACTTAACACATGGGGTTTTTGACCAGGCGGGCAATGCTTCATATTATTACCGGGAATATGTTTTAATTCAAGATAAGCCTTCATCCCGGTGGCCAAACCATGGGCTTTTGGCTAAACTCTTGAAATTAATGTTAATTAACTATATTATTAAAGACATGAAAATCTGACGGTAATTGGCACTTAATAAAATATATACATGAGGTAATTATGGACGGATAGTCAAGCCTTCCAGGTTTAAAAGTTTGTCTTACCGCTTTAAGGTTATTCTCGGTCTGACAATAAATGCCGCAGGCGGCTTTGGCGGATCGATACCCGAACCGGCACAAAGCAGCAACTCATCAGGTGTGAGGTTTTATGGAATCGGATGATACTGCCAAAAGCGGTTGCAGCCAGTGTTCTTTGCATATTTGGAGTTACTTCAGCATTGCACTTTTATTTAAAATTTGTGTGTTATATAAAAACAGTATATCCTGGCCTTCGGTAAAATCAATATAGTCTCCCAGCAATTCCGTCCCGAAGTAGCGAAGATCCACAAGGGTGATTTTCGAATAACCTTCAAGCAGTAACGGTGCAATGCTGCTCCCGAAGGAGTCCCGGAACAATATCAGCTCCCTGCCGGTGGTACATGCGGGATTCAAAACGGTAATCAACGACCTGGCACCAGAAAGGAAAAAGTCATAGGAGTCTATGGTACCAAACCTGTCATGCATGTACACCTTGCTGTATGTCTTGTCAATATGGTCATATACGACTGCATTTTCTATTATGTCATTGGTGAGATAAACCATAATATCCGGTTCCAGCCTGAGGGCCGCCTGCCCGTAAAATGATCCATTAAAGGGATACATCTCTTCCCTGCTGTATTGAACACCGGATGCTCTGGCCTCATTGCCCAACTCCTTAAGAAGAACATCCGCCACATGGATTATCCTGTCCTGGCTCCAGTGTATGTCGGTCCTGTAGTAGTCCTCTATTGACAAAACACTGAACAAATCAATGTATTTCATATTTTTAACATTCTGGTTCATTATTTCAACCAGCCTGTCATAATCCATCGAAAGATACCCGTTTTGGGATGCCAGAAAGTAGTTTTTATCGGGTATGATGGCATAGCTTACATTCGTGCCCTGAAGATATCTGGTATAAATATCATTAAGTTTTTTTGCTGCGTTAAAGACAGACCTTTCATCCAGCGGGTATTCCATCTTGCTGATATTTCCGTCTACGATATAAATTTTGTTGTTGTCCTTCTGGTTGAAAAGGTAGTACCGGCCGATGGCCTTTATTCCCCGGAAGACGTCCCGCAAGACAAACTGATCAAGAGCATATTCTTCAAATTCCTCAAACAAATCCCCGCTCAGCAGTTTCTCAAGGGAAAATTCAGGAATTTCGGATAATTTGCGCCTTTCACTGAAGGAAAATTCATTATCCGGCACTATTGCATTTGCCGCCATGAATCCTGAGAGTATTATTATAAAGCATAAAGTTACAACTATGTTTTTCACCTTATATCTCCTGTTTTCATTCAATCATCGTCCGGTAGGAGGATGTATCAATTTTTTGGTACTTAAATCCTTCAACTGTTTTTTATACAATCATCAACCGGGAGCAGAGTGTCCCATTCTTCTGTAATCCTTGGTTCCCTCTTCTGCTTCTCATTCAATCACCGGCTTAAAACCGGAAGTATAAAAAGGGATTGAAGGAGCCATCAACCAGATATCCTGTAACAAGCAAGAACAGTGCCACATGAACCGCAGGCTCAAAAACACTTAGAGCCAACCGCCCCATATTATAT
This sequence comes from Clostridiaceae bacterium, assembly GCA_012839865.1. Taxonomy (GTDB): domain Bacteria; phylum Bacillota; class Clostridia; order CAYPLH01; family DUMO01; genus DUMO01. The sequence goes on along the minus strand of DUMO01000067.1, from coordinate 13,082 downwards.
CTGTTAATCCTGCTGATAATGCCTTTTGCTGCCGGTGTAGCCCCTATTACAGCAATAGTCATGACAAGGGCATAACTTCCTAAATAATAGTTCGTCTCAAAACTTGTAAAAGGCACATCAAGCATAAAGAACATCCCTTTCAGGTTTACCAGGGCTTCATTGATGCTGTTGGCATTGAAAATCACAAAGCTGATTACAAGAAAGAACATCACATAAATATGTCTTGCAGCAGGATGCAGCTTCTCAAGGAGTTTATTAAACAAATGCTTTTCAAGTATAAGTAACACTGCATAATATAATCCCCAAATAATAAAATTCCATTGGGCTCCATGCCAGAAGCCTGTCAGGAACCATACGACAGATATGTTCCATATCCATCTTGGCTTGCTTACCCGGTTGCCGCCCATTGGAATATAAACATAATCCCGAAACCATGTGCCAAGGGACATATGCCACCTTCTCCAAAACTCCGCCAGGCTTTTGGATATAAAAGGATAGTTGAAGTTCTCGAGAAAATGGAATCCAAAAATACGGCCAAGCCCAATGGCCATGTCGCTGTATCCCGAAAAATCAAAGTAAATCTGAAGCATAAATGCTATTGCATTAATCCAATAAAACAATACGGTTTTCTCATTGGCATTTGAAAACACTTTTCCAAGCTCGCCCAGGGTATTGGCTATAATCACTTTTTTTGCAAGACCCATAATAAACCGGTTGATTCCATAGGCAATATCCGCAAAGGAATGGGTACGGTGCGCAAGCTCGGCTTCAATATCGGTATAACGCACGATCGGTCCCGCAATCAACTGAGGAAACAGCGATACATATGTTGCAAAGTTCAAAATGTTTCTTTGAACCTTGGCCTCACCCCGGTAGACATCTATTGTATAGGACAAGATCTGAAAGGTGTAAAAGCTTATGCCAATAGGCATTATAATCTTTAAGAGGGCTATGTTCGTGCCAAATATACTATTCACATTTTCGATGAAGAAATCCGTATACTTGAAAAAAACCAGAAAACCAATAGATACGATAATTGAGGATACAAGCGGAATTTTGGCGCACCTGCCACCCCTTGCCCTGTTTATCCATAATCCATGGAGATATCCGGATACAATGGATGCAACCATTAAGAGGGAGTAAACCGGCTCCCCATAGAAATAGAAAAACAGGCTGGCAACTAATAATATGAAATTTTTAAACTTACCTGGGGCTATAAAATACAGCCCCAGGACTACCGGCAAGAAATAATATAAAAAGCTGATACTAGAAAACAACATATTATTTGCCTTATTTGCCCAAAGCGGTGAAAGCCTCATGCAGCGGTTGTGCCTGATCATTACTCATAACCAGGAATATTACATCACCGATGCTGTCTACTATTACATTTTTCGGATCTACGCCTACACATACCCATTTGCGGGGGTCTACATTCTCCTTTATATCAGCCTTAATTTTTTCTATATCCGCACCCTCCTTGACACGGACCAGACAAAGGGAATAAGCTCCGGGCTGTATCATAGGTTCGGATGCAATAGCTTCCACAAAATCCAATTCTTCAAGCCCAAGATGGTACTTGATATTATCCGGGTTTATAGGTGTGGTCATTAATCCGTTCTTTATAAAATCTTTGAAATTGTTATCAACCTGTGCCGTGTCATAAATCTTGTCCAAGATTGTCTCCAGGCTTCCTTCCAGGTTTTTGCCTTTTCCTCCATTGTTATTGCCGGTTGGATTTGAGTTTGAGCCGGCACATGCAGCAATGCTGAAAATCATTATGCATGTCATAAGTAATACAAGTAGTCTTTTCATTGAAACTCTCCTTTGATTAGTATATTTATTGACATTACATAAGACTCTCTTAGCCGGCAAAAAAGTTCCTATTTTGAGTATATAAAAATATGGTCGTCAGGGATGGATTTCCTTTTGGCTTCAGGTTAGTTCCCTGTAAACGGGCTTCTTATACAGATACTTTTCATTTGGAACAATATCCATATCCCAGACTTTTTCTTTCCATTCTTCTTTTGGAACTTCCTTTATAACAACAGATACACATGATACGGGACATCCCAAAACATCAGCTATATCTTCCGCTATTTTTTCAGCGCATTTTTTCTTCTGTTCCTCTGTCCTTCCGGGAAAGCATTTAATCTCTACATGCGGCATATTGATACCTCCCATAATTTTTTGTATAGAAACCGCTCGAAACATCAGCCATACATAAGTGGTCATTACCTTGACATCAAATATCAAAGACATAAGCCAAGCCTGAACACTGTCGCCATGTGTACGTTCACTGCATCTCTATAATAATTCAATAGATTATTATAAAAAAACACTGTTCAATAACATATCAAACCATGCATGCTTTTAAAAATCCAATTCCCCGGGTCTATAGCCCTCCGGCAGTACTTCTTCACTTAAGAATTTGAAACTGTCATCCCGCAGTATCGGCAGAAACGCTTCAAAGGGTATTCTGGAAAACTCACAGCCATAATCGCTGGCTCCGAACCACTTACCCTCTTTGCTGCTTAAGTTTAATCCCCTGGCAAATTTCGTATAGTTCGAGCAATCATGCACTACCAGATCCCACTTTTCTTCATCGGCGATTTTCATGAATTTAAAAGTCAATTCCCTGCTCCAGACCGGTGATATATAGCCATGTCTTGAAATGTACATGTTTTCACCGTAATAATTGCCTATATTGTTTTCATTCAAATGCAACTCCGCGCAATTGATAAAATCCGGTTTTGCCTCCAGGATGGCCTGCTTCTTCCTAAGAAAACTTTCAAAGAACTCCGGGGTCATTGGTGACTCAATACCAACATCTTTAATATATTTTTTTGCTATTCCAATATTCCTGATAACTTTATCCGAACAATTGGTAGACCCCAGATTGAAACGCAGCTCGCTAAGTCCGGCCTCGCCAAGAGCTTTCAACGACTCTTCCGTGGCTAAAGTTCCATTTGTATATAGATGCTGGTGAATCCCCGCATTGCTGAATTTCTTTATCACCGGATAATATTTTTCAATTTCCATGAAGGGTTCCAGATAAACATAGGAAATGCCTGTGGGTTTTGGGTAGATGGAAAGAAGCAAATCAATGTCCTTCTCATAAAACTTTGTTCCTCCAATCTCCCACATGCCTTCGCCAACCGGAGGAATATCATCCAGTTCTCCAAAATTATAGCAAAACTTGCACTCTATGTTGCATTTGTTGGTTTTCCTGACTGCGCTCAAACCGTTTCCCAAAAGGCAGGAACGGCAACCTTTTGAGAATTTGCTTTCGTCCCCCACAAAATAAGTTCTATTCTGTAAAGTTTTCAAGCCCTTGATTTCCGACATTAATATATCATTTCTATACTCAACGGCAGCTTCAATCTGAGCAAAAACTGCGTATACGATTTCCTGCTGTTTTACCGTAAGCTCTTCATCCTCCGGCAGCATCGAAAAAAATTCAAACCACAAAAGGGCATCTTTCTTTGAAATTTTCACGTAGTATCCTCCTTAGGCTTATATTAGAGTATGTTATTCATTGCTGCACTTTGTCCATAATGATACAAATATAAAATAATATTATTCAGCAATTACACTCGGACAACCTGTCTCCCATGCTAAACATTATAATACAACAATCAATAAATAGAAAAATAAAATTTATGCAAATAAAAGCCGTCTGCTAAAACAGACGGTACGCATATTTTTCGTTTTTTCCATGAAAGCCTCAAGGGAACAAAAAATAAGGGATGCCCTCCTTTACGGCTTCCCTTATTCCATAATCCATTTTTTATACGTTGTGAATAACACTAATACAAGTTATATAAGTACAAAATAACCCTTATATTAATCAAGTCAGCAGCTTTTTCATAAACAAATCTATTACCTTTCCTTGCAATTCTGCAAGTTTCTTTGAATAAGCCGGGTCGTCAACCAGATTGCCTGTTTCATAAGGATCTTTCGACAGGTCTGTCAGCTCTCTAAAATCTTCATTCCTGCCTTGCTCATTTTCCTTATGTATACGGACATATTTTACAGTGCCGTCACTAACCGAAATATAGCCCTCACCTTCACCGAAAACATATTTATATCCACCTTCATCAATGTTCTCTTTCAAATCCGTGCCATCGCAATCTATTTGCCGGACTCCGGCTGCTTTAAGGCATGTGGGAAAAATATCGGTGAGCTGGACTTTTACGTTTGTGTCATATCCACCTTGTTGTCCCGGATATTTTACCAGCATGGGAATATTCCAGACATCTTCATAGGCACAGTTGTGCTTGCCCCAAAGTCCGTGATTTCCAAGCATCTCACCGTGGTCAGCAGTAAAAATTATCAATGCATTATCTCCAAATCTGTTTTGAACTGCTGAAAGAATTTTACCGACTTCATCATCAATCAACGCAACATTTGCAAAGTAACTCCTCCGAAGCTTAGTCCAGTACTCTTCCGGGTAGTTTTTACAAGCTTTGCCGGGGGCCATTCCACACCCTTCTATCCTTCCACCTCCATTAAAGCTCTCAAAATGTATCTTTCCGGGTTTGTCAAACTCTCCTTCAAATACTTTTCTTCCGGTATCCTTTGAAATATCTACCCTTTCATAATATTCAGCCGGCGCATCAAAGGTAAAGTGAGGTCCGCTGAAGGAAACCCACATGAAGAAGGGATTATCTCCATCATATTTCTCAATATATTCTACGGCTTTCCTTCCCACCCAGGCATCGGGGTGCCATTCGGCAGGTCCGGGAAACTGAAAGACTTTTGCTTTGCTCTTGTCCCACACGGCATCCCGGTATGCTTTCAGGTAGCCTGCCTTATCCAGTTCCTTTGAATAGTCATCATAAAACCATACTGAAACCTGCTTGTCATCCTGCAGGTCAAGATGGTCCATTCCCAGGCTCATATAGTATTCCTTAAAGTCATCGTAAGGCAGTGTTTTATCCGGTACTGTAATATTATAAGGGACAGGTGCAAAATGGCATTTTCCTACAAGAGCTGTCGAGTATCCCGTCTTTTTAAGCTCTGTAAATATATTGGGTATTTTATTATCAAGGGAGCAATCTCTGAAATTGCTGTAAGCGCCGTTATTATGTGGAAACAATCCTGTAAGGATTGAAGCCCTTGCCGGAAGACACCATGGACTTACTGTATAGGCTTTGTTGAATTTAATTCCCGTTTGTGCAAGGCTGTTAAGATTAGGTGTTTCAATAGTACGGTTTCCATAACAGCCCAAAGCATCTTTCCTGAGTTGATCTGCAGTGATCAATAATATATATGGCTTTGACATATAAAACACACCTCACTTAAATTATTTCTTCAAGGCATGATTGCAGTTTACTGAAAATAATGCAGGCAGACTGTGTGAAAACTCTGAAAATACTTCTATTTAAATGCTGAAAGTTTTCACACAGCCTGTTGCTTTTCAGTCTTCCTGCATTATTTATAATACAGCAGGTATGTTACTCTTCTATAGCCGCTTTTTTGGTGTTGATCCTTCTGATTGTTTCAACATCAAATTTCGGTCTTCTGTCATAGGTGTAAAGCCCGTTTACCTCCTGTTCCACATCATACAGCTGTGTATAGCAAAAAGCACATATGCGAGGATTGTCAAGAAGGGTTTCTGTTAAAATTCTGTACCTTTCCAAAAATTCTTCCAGACTCTTAGGGCGTTTTCCATATCCCCAGCCCTTTTCATCACCTTCGGGATTCCACCATATACCTCCGTACTCACTTACAAAGTAAGGCTGTCCTTCATATTTCTGTCTTTGCGGATGGGTAACATAAACCTCCCCGCCATTTTTCATCGGTTCAAATTTCGCTTTGAAACTTTCAGTGTCCTGATCATAGTCATGTATATCAAAAATATCGGTCACCACATGGAAATTTCCGCTGGTATCAATAACCGGGCGGGTATTGTCGAGCATCTTTGTTACATTGTAAACTATGCGCAACACTTCATCATCCTGCTTTGTACCATCCAAATCCCAGGTCTCATTAAAGGGGCACCATCCGACAATTGAAGGATGGTTGAAATCTCTTTTGATTCCCTCAAGCCATTCAGGCAGGAAATTCTCAAGTCCTGCCGGAGTTGTAATATCAAGCCCCCAATTTGCATGCTCTCCCCACACAAGATATCCCAGTTTGTCAGACCAATATAGGAATCGCGGTTCGAACATCTTTTCATGAAGCCTTGCGCCATTGAAACCCAGACCCATTGAAATTTCTATATCTTTTTTCAAATCATCTTCTGTCGGCGCAGTATAGATTCCGTCCGGGTAAAAGCCCTGGTCCAGAACAAGCCTTTGGAAAACCGGTTTTCCGTTTATAAGTATTGCATTTTTATCAAGGGTTACAGTTCTAAGTCCAAAATAACCGGTAATGCTGTCGACGCATTTTTCTTCCTTAAGTAATTCAATTTTAAGATCATACAGGCATGGACTCCCCGGTTGCCATAAATGAATTTCATCAAGTTTAATGGTTAATCTGCAGGTGTTTCCTGTTACAGATGCCTCAGACTTTCCGACAGTTTTTCCTTCATAAAATGCCTCAGCTGCCACCTTGCAGTTCCCGCCTTCTCCGTCCACATCAACGTTGATATGCACACATTCATTGTCGGGATCAGGGATCAGTTTATAAGATGCAATATACTCCGTTGGCACACATTCAAGCCATACGGTCTGCCATATGCCGGTGGTTCTTGTATAGTAGCATCCATAAGAATGGAACCTGCTGCTTTGCTTTCCGCCGGGCTGGCGGCCTGACCGGACATCATCCCTGGCACAGACGGTTATAACATTGCTACCCTGTTTTAACAATTTTGTGATTTCAAAACTAAAGGAACTGTAGCCACCCTTATGGGTACCTGCCGAAATACCATTTATCCAGACTTCGGTTTCATAATCCACCGCTCCGAAATGTATTAATACACGTTGCGAATACCAGCTGTCAGGTATTGTAACAGTCCTCCTGTACCATACCGCCGGCATAAAATCCTTGTATTCAACGCCCGACAATTTACTTTCAGGACAAAAGGGAACAATAATTTTACCTGAAAGGCTTTGTGCTTCATACAGCTTTCTTTCCTTGCCGCTGTCACCGTGGTCAATCTCAAATTCCCAGGTACCGTTTAAATTCATCCACTCTTCCCTGACCATCTGTGGCCTTGGATATTCAGGTCTGGGGACATCATTATTTATAAAAATACTCATGTTAACTCCTCCCTTTAGTTTGTTTAACCTTATAGTTAATTATTTAACTTAATTACTTAATTATATGTTACACTTGCAGCAATAAATTGTCAATGATACTCATGTCACCGACTGTATCAGCTTGCTGTGCTTTCCGGTACTGAAATGCCCCAATTGGCAATGCGCCAAATATGCCGGGAGGAATGCTGCATTCGATTCTGCTGGTGAAAATTATCGTTAAAATAAATTAAGGGACACATCATTTCATTGTGCCCCTGTTGATCTCTTCATCTTTTCGTATGATAAAGTGAAAGGTTTATTGCTCCATTGGGCAATTATCTGATCTCTCCACTTTAATTTCACTGGATTGCCATACGTCAGGGTTCCATCCCTGTCAAAGAAGATAGCTTTATACACTCCATATACCCCTTTCTTGTTCAGTTTATGGAAGCGCTTTATGTCAATCTACAGCGCATCAGCTTTTGCTTCAACACACTCATTGCAAGCGGCATCCGAGACTATATTCTGTGCCCAATTACCGCTTTTGACAACAATTATCCCGACTATGCACTTTAAAACATCAGTCAATTGGCAAATTGGATAAAGCACCAAAATGTCCAAAGCCGTAAAACGTATAAGCACAAAAGTAAATGGAACTACCACAATCCATGAGTAAGCACTGTCGAAGAGAAATGTTATGAACGTTCTGCCCCCTGACCGTATGGTGAAGTATGTGCAGTGGGACACAGCAATAAACGCCATGTATACGGCATTTGTCTGTATGAAACGGGCAGCCAGCCTTCGCACGTCATCAGTAGTATTGTACATGTGCGGAAAGACTTGTGACAAGGCAGCAAGCACACTACCAACTACAATACATGTGCAGACATTGAAAAATATAAGTCTCCATGCGGTTTGCTTTGCCCGCGGAATATCATTGGCTCCGAGAGCCTGCCCAACCATGACGGCAACTGCATTACCCATGGAAAAAACAATCATATTGAATAAATTTGTTATCGTGCTTGTTATATTGATGGCTGCAACAACATTTAACCCACGGGTTGAGTACAGCTGCGTCAAAGTAGTCATTGCCAACGACCAGAAAAGTTCATTCACCAGGAGCGGAATGCCTTTTTTGGTTATATTTAAAGCAAGGTCCTTAGGAATTCTTATCGATTTATAAAGGCCTTCAACAAACTGAAATTTTCTGGTATTCCTATGAATGTATACAACAATAATTGCAAGCTCTACAAAACGCGAAATGACCGTTGCTATAGCCGCCCCAGCGACACCCAGGGCCGGAAAGCCAAGCTTTCCAAAGATTAATATATAATTCAGGCAAAGATTAGTAAACACGCCAGACAAGCTGGCCTTCATCGGAACCAGGGTATCTCCCGTCTCACGGAGGGTTCCGCCATATACCTGTGACAGGGTAAAGGGCAATAGCCCCCAGAGCATAATGCGAAGATAACTCCTGCCATGCTCGAGCATAGCCACTCTCTCGGCAGCATCCCCCTCACCAGTCAGATACAGGGAAATCAACTGGTCTCCATAGGTCAGGAATACAACAATTGCAACCAGCAAAGTTACAGCAATGGTCCAGAATTTGAACCGTACCGTATAGCGCAAGCCTTCGTTGTCTCCCGCACCAAAAAACTGTGCACCGAATATGCCTGCACCCGAAAGTCCGCCAAAGACAGTCAGGTTAAATACAAATATAAGCTGATTGGCGATAGCAACCCCCGACATCTGGGAAGTTCCTACCTGCCCTATCATAATGTTGTCAAGGAGATTGACAAAGTTTGAAATGGCGTTCTGAACAACGAGTGGCAATACCAGCACAAACACTGTAGTATAAAATTTGCGGTCCCCTATGAATGTGTTCCGGAACTTGCCAAAAGTAACTACTGATGAGGGTTGCGTCATAAATGATCCTCCAATGCGAATTCAACAATAAAGAGCATTGTATCATAAAGGAGATGCATAGTCCAGACTTGCACCCTCAAAGTAACCGTTCCACTTTTTGCACACCCTCCACGCAGGAGGAGTCTATTCTACTACCTTCTCCCTCATCTTTTTCAGAAACTCCAACACTTCGGCCTCCACTTTGATAAGGTCTTCTTCCTTTGGTGCTCCTTCAAACTCCACAGATTCAACGAAATCCCACTGCATCTTGTTCCTTTCAATTATTTCGCCCAGTTCCTTCTCTGCACCTCCGGACCATCCATATGATCCGAATCTGAAAGCTGTCTTGCCTGTAATCCTTTTTCTGCCAAGCTCATTTAACGCTGCTGCAATGGGTGGAAAAAGCTTGTACTCATAGGTAGGTGCTCCAATAATTATCCCGGCAGATTTGAAAACAGTCGCCACCATCTCGCTTTCACTTTCCAGGGGCATTTGAAGCTTGTTGTATTTGACGCCTTCCCTTTGAAGTATGCCTTCAACGTATTCAACTGCTTTTGCAGTCATTCCGTACATGGATCCCCACAATATAGTGACTTCATTCTTGCCTGCCCCTTCGGCATATCGGGAGAACCTGTAATAATCATCCATTATTTTTTGAGGATTTTTTCTGTACACCGGTCCATGGCCAGGCGCTATTATATTTATTTCCAGAGCTTTTGCCTTCTCAATTGCCTTCCTCAAACTTGGTGTAAAAGTTATCATTACATTTGAATAATACCTTAATCCTTCAGATTCAAAGAATTCTATCTCTTCTGGTGTCATCTCATCATCAAAGCAATGGTCTCCCATCCTGCCAAATGCGCCAAACATATCACATGAGAAAAGGGTTTTTGTATCCCTTTCATAGGTATACATGGTGTCCGGCCAGTGAACATTTGGCACCGGATGGAAACTCAGCACCTTGCCTTTCCCAAGGTTCAGGGTGTCTCCTTCCTTCACAATCCTTATTTTATCTTCTTCATAAAAGGAAGCTACCATCTTTGCAGCTCTTTCAGTGCATATTATTGTAAAATCATCCCTGATCTTTCGGAAGTTTGAAATCCAGCCGGAATGGTCCGGTTCCATATGATTGACTATCAAATAATCTATATTCTGAGGCTCAACACCTATTTCTTTCAAGTTTGTGTAAAGGGTTTCAGGTGCTCCATCCCAATTTATTACGCCATCGATTATTGCAGTCTTTTCTCCCTGAACAATGTAGGAGTTTAGAGTCACTCCGTTTGCTAACTCCCAAATTCCCTCAAACAGTATATTCTCGACATTCATGGTCAGCATATGTATTCCATCTGCTATTTTCAACTTTTTCATGTGTATCCTCCTTGAATCAACATAATCATGAATTGTTATTACAGCCCCAGCAAAGGTTTTCTGCCGGTGCCGGACATCTAAATAAATAATATCACAAGTTGTTTTCCCATAATCGGGTCAAATTATCCCTCGTCCTTGTTTTCATTCTGCCTTGACTGCCTTCACCTGGATTAGGTTTAACCTCCAATACAATATAATCTTTCACTCCTTCATTCCACTTTAACTGACAGTACTCTTTCTTCACACCTGCAAATCAATTTCCAGCAGTATTGGCGTGTGGTCCTGCCTTGGCCCTGAATCAATCATTTCTGATTTTAGTACTCTATCTGCAATCCTGTTGCTCACCAGCCAATAATCAATTCTCCAGCCTGAATTGTTAATCTTGCTTGTTTTTATAAGCTGTGACCACCAGGAATAAACACCTGTTACATCCCCATGTATGTAGCGAAACGTATCTGTAAAACCTCTTTTCAAAAGATTTGTAAAACCTTCCCGCTCCTCATCGGTAAAACCTGCTGAATTACGGTTGCTGGCAGGATGGGCCAAATCGATTTCCCTGTGGGCTACATTAAAATCGCCTGCTGCCACGACATATTTGCTCTTATCCAGGTTTTCAAGATAATCAGCATATTTAACATCCCAAATCTGCCGATCCTTTAAACGGCTTAAGCTTTCACCTGCATTGGGGGTATATACTTGTGTTATGTAGCAGTCATCGAACTCTAATGTAATAATTCTGCCTTCAAAATCCATGGTACCAGGTGCACCTATTTTTGGATAACTTACAATTGGCTTCAAATTATTCTTATACATGAACATGGTGCCGGCATAGCCTTTGCGTGCAGGTTCCACCGAACAATTCCACACAATCTCATATTCAGGAAACGTATCATTTAAAACTTCCAATACAATTTTTGCAGGTCCATCGCATGGCAGCTTCGTTTCCTGCAAGGCAACGACTTCCGGTTCGATTTCCGCAATTGTTTTTATTACCTTACGGCTTAATTCGGCTCGTGTCGAAACGCCTGTTATCACTGCGTTTAATGAATCAATATTCCATGAAACAAGCTTCAAACCTTCTCCCCCTCATCCCAAGCTTAAGTTATTAATAAACTATTTATATCTATGGTACTATTCTTTTACACTTCCTGCAAGAATACCTGCTATACCGCCATGCTCCAATCATCCTTCAATAATCTTCACATAAAACTCCCTGCTTCTGGGCCCGTCAAATTCGCAAAAATAGATCCCCTGCCAGGTTCCAAGCAAAAGTTTTCCGTTCCGGATTATAACGGTACAGGAGGAGCCCATGAGAGAAGCTTTTATATGAGCATGGGAATTCCCTTCAAAGTGAGTGTAATCTCCATTCACAGGATAAGTTTCTTCCAGTGTGAAAATCATATCCCGCACAACATCCGGGTCGGCATTTTCGTTTATTGTGACTCCTGCAGTAGTATGGGGCACAAATACGACCGCAATACCGTCCTGCACATTGCTGTTTTTAACCTCTTCAGCAACCTTGCTGGTTATATTGATAAACTGTTGTGGTTTTGTGGTTCGAATTGTATATTGCAATTGCCATCCTCCTTATATTCCGCTGAGCCAGGCTGTTCTACATGCCTTGGCGTTATTCTTCACCTTTTGGCTACTTTAGCACATCCATCCACCCCGGTCAAGGCTATGGACCTTGTTCTTTTTATCCTGCAACAATTTACACCAGGACCTTCACCCAACTTGCTGCTGCATGCCGTAAAACATCAAACCAACTTTCTATACTTGTATTCGGAAAATATTCCAGCCAGAGCTACTCTCCGCCTGCCGGGCTTTCCTTCTCAAAAAGCCTTAGAATCGTTGGATTAATGTTAAACTCATCAACTAACTTTTGCAGATTCGTATTGCTTTCCGGCGATGCTTTTTTACCCTTGTATTTCCCACGAATCATGGCGTTCTTCGGAGTATTTTCGAAATCTACAAATTCAACAACATCCACCTCATAACCATGGTTTTGAAGGACTTCGCAACGAATTGCATCGGTCAGAATGGCGGAGAATCGTTCTTTATACAAACCATGCTGCAGCAATATTGAGAATTCATTCTTGTTTGATATCTGCTTGTTTACTTCGTGCTGGCAGCATGGGACGGAAAATATATATTTTATTTTATTCTTGATGGCAAAAAACAAAGCATAATCCGTTGCAGTATCACAGGCATGCAAAGTAATAATCATGTCCACATGCTCCTGGCACGTTTCAATTTTTGAAATGTCTCCTGTAATAAAACGAATATTTTTGTAATTATATTTTTCTGCAATTTCATTACAGTGTCTGACAACATCATCTTTTAAATCAAAACCCATGATTTTAACATTGATTTTCTTTATAAACACAAAATAATAGTAAATTATAAAAGTTAAATAGGATTTCCCGCATCCGAAATCAATAATGGTCAACTCATTCTTCTCATAATCCTTGAATTCATCTGCAATTATCTCAACAAACCGGTTAATCTGCTGGAACTTGTCATATTTCGATTTATAGACATGATAATTATCATCAAAAATGCCTAAATCAATTAAAGGTTGAATCGGCATGCCCTCTTCCAAAATATATTTTTTATGAACATTAT
>DUMO01000088.1 GCA_012839865.1 Clostridiaceae bacterium | reverse complement strand
TAAATGGGATATAACTTTAAGTTCTGATACTTTCCTGCCTGATTGTCAATTCTCTTCAATATTTCATTTATTTAAAATGAAAGGTATAAGCATTAATACTGCCGCAAAATTATAAAGTCATGAGTCTTTATATTTTGACTAAAATATACTCCCGATTTTTAGCTATGTTTGACAAGAAGGACAGCTTGCATAAAGCAGACTAAAAATGTTATTATATCTTGTGAATGTTTTAACATTCCAGGGATTTTGGTTTCAATAGCAGGAAATTTATAAAAAGCTTTTCTGCTTTTCTAAAGTCAGCAGGGTTTAATCGCAATAATAAAACCAAAAAAGAACGAAGAAACGAAAATGAAAAGGAGTTGATACAGTTATGAAAAAAATCAATATTACAGAAACAGTACTAAGAGATGCTAATCAATCTCTGGTTGCCACCAGAATGCCGTTTTCGGATTTTGAAGATATTTTGGAAACCATTGATAATGCAGGCTACTATTCAATTGAATGCTGGGGCGGGGCGACTTTCGATTCATGCCTCAGGTATCTTAACGAAGACCCGTGGGAGAGGCTCAGGAAGATAAGGGCAAAGGTTAAAAAAACGCCTCTTCAGATGCTGTTCAGAGGCCAGAATATATTGGGTTACAGGCATTATCCCGATGACGTGGTAAGAAAATTCGTTGCCCAGGCAGCTTACAATGGCATGGACATTTTCCGGTTATTCGATGCTGTCAACGATTTCAGAAATATTCAGGTGGCTTTGGATGAAGTTTTGAAACAAAAAGCCCATGCCCAGGGATGTATTTGCTATACTACAAGCCCTATACACAATCTTGAAAGCTATGCAAAGATGGGCAAAGAACTGGAAAACATGGGAGTTCATTCCCTGTGCATTAAAGACATGGCAGGCATCATGGGGCCCCAGGAAGCATATGACCTTGTTAAAACCCTGAAGGAAACCATTAAAATACCGGTATATGTGCACACGCATTCAACCACCGGCCTAGGTCCCATTACTTATTTTAAGGCAATAGAAGCAGGTTGTGATGGTATAGACTGTGCAATATCATCCTTTGGCGGAGGAACATCCCAGCCCGCAACAGAAACAATGAATTATTCGTTGAAGCAGGCCGGTTATGAAACCGGACTGAATGAAAAGACACTGAAAGAGATTAACGACTTTTTCAGACCTGTAAAAGCAAAATATGTTTCTTCAGGACTTTTGGACGCTTTCGTTATGGGAATTGAAACCGACGCCCTGGTATATCAGGTGCCAGGCGGAATGCTGTCGAATCTTATAGCCCAGTTGAAGGCTCAAAATGCAATTAACAAGCTGGATGAGGTTCTGGAAGAGATCCCGCACGTAAGAAAAGACCTCGGGTATCCGCCTCTTGTTACTCCTATGAGCCAGATGGTCGGTGTTCAGTCAACCTTGAATGTTCTTACGGGAGAAAGATATAAGAGTGTGACGAAGGAAGTAAGATCGTATTTAAAGGGAGAGTATGGCAAAGCGCCTGGTGAGTTAAACCCTGATTTGGTGAAGCAGGTACTGGGGGATGAAAAACCTATTACCACAAGGTTTGCTGATACTCTTGAACCTCAGTTTGACAAAGTAAGGGAACAGCTCAAAGGTATTGCACAATCAGACGAGGATGTACTTTCATATATTGCTTTTCCCCAGATTGCAGAGAAGTTTTTCAAGGAACGGGAAGAGAGTAAGGCAGTAAAGGTTACTTATTCCATAGAGAAAGTGTAAGGGGGATCCACATGTCCATATCAGAAAGTTTAGTTGTTACTGTATTTTCAATGTCATTGGTGTTTGCTGTGCTTGCTTCTCTATTTGCCTTGATAAAAATTTTACCAATGGTATTGGGAGCTTTCGTGAACAAAAAGGTTGAGACATCTGCTACCAGTGATGTGGCCGGTACACCAGTTGCTGTTGCTATGGCAACAGGAAGCGGGAGTTCAGGAAGCATTTCATCAGGCGTATTGAAGCTTATTGATGTAGATGAAAAAACAGCTGCAATGATTATGGCTATTGTCAGCGATGAAACACAAATCCCATTGTCAGAGCTCTGCTTCAAATCAATAAAAGCTTTACAGAACTGAGTGCATAACACGGCGAGGTCTTAAAATGTATATTAGAAGGGGGAAACTACATGAAATATATTGTTACCATAAATAATAGGAAATACGAGGTTGAAGTTGAGAAAGGACAGGCCAGCATTGTGAAAACCGAGGAGATTGCTGCTCCAAATGCGGCTCCGGTTGTCAAAGCCAATACTGCTGCACCTGCACCCGCACCTGCACCGGCACCGGCTGCTGCACCTGCGCCAGCTCCGGCTGCAGCAAACAGCAAGGGCAAGCCGTTAACTGCGCCAATGCCCGGTACGATTCTGGCTGTTAAAGTGTCTGCAGGACAAAAAGTTAAGCAGGGAGATGTAGTATTTATTCTGGAAGCCATGAAGATGGAGAATGAGGTTACAGCACCTATCGATGGAGTGATTGACCAAATTACCGTCGGAAAAGGTTCATCCGTTTCTACCGGCGATGTTTTGGCTTTAATCATATAGTGAGGTGAATGTACAATGTTTTTGGATGCAATTAAAACAATATGGAGCGGGTCCGGGTTTGCAGCTATTACCTGGAAAGAACTTATAATGATTGTAGTCGCGTGTGTTCTTATATATCTTGCCATCGCGAAAAAATTTGAACCATTATTGCTGTTGCCTATCGCCTTCGGCATGCTGCTTGTAAATCTTCCGCTTTCAGGTCTTATGGCCGAACCTGTGGAGGGCTCTACCGAACCGGGGGGATTGCTGTATTATTTATACCTGGGAGTTAAGCTGGGAATATATCCTTCCTTGATTTTTCTTGGAATCGGTGCAATGACGGACTTTGGTCCCCTTATTGCCAGGCCGTCAGGGCTTTTTATGGGAGCCGGGGCACAGTTTGGAATATTTGCTGCTTTTATTATTGCTTCTGCGCTTGGATTTAAGCCCCAGGAGGCTGCATCTATAGGTATAATAGGCGGTGCAGACGGACCTACCGCCATTTACCTTGCAACGAGGCTTGCACCAGATTTGCTGTCTGCAATAGCTATAGCAGCGTATTCATATATGGCATTGATTCCTATGATACAGCCGCCCCTTATGCGATTGTTGACAACAAAAAAGGAAAGGGAAATTAAGATGGAGCAGCTCAGGGAAGTATCCAAGCTTGAAAAAATATGCTTCCCCATTGTTGTTGCGGTTTTCTGCATTCTTTTGCTTCCTTCCGTTGCGCCTTTGATAGGTATGCTCATGTTGGGAAATTTATTCAAGGAGTCAGGTGTTGTTGACAGAATTTCAGATACGGCACAAAATGCCCTGATTAACATTGTAACCATATTCCTTGGAGTAACTGTCGGCGCCACCGCATCTGCTGAAAAGTTTCTGAGGCCGCAAACATTAATGATTATCGGACTAGGCCTTATGGCTTTCATGTTCAGCACCATAGGCGGTCTGCTTATGGGAAAATTGATGTGCTGGCTTTCGGGTGGTAAAATCAATCCTCTGATAGGCTCCGCAGGAGTATCTGCAGTTCCGATGGCTGCAAGGGTTTCCCAGATTGAAGGGCAAAAGGCGAATAAATCAAATTACCTTCTCATGCATGCAATGGGTCCCAACGTTGCAGGAGTAATTGGTTCTGCCGTGGCGGCAGGTATTTTGCTCGCGTTGTTTGGGAAGTAAATAATGCGTTTTTTCCGATAGATGTTTGATTGATAAGTATTACCGGGAAATATTGCACGGGTATGCGCGATAAAGCGGGAAGTCACAATGAACGGGCTTCCCGCTCTGTTTTTTCTGTTGCGGGTTTGGTAATTAAAAACCGTTGGTTAAAAGCAAGCATGTAATGCGCTGGGCAAGAAGCAAACCCTGGAACAGGCATATTGACATTTGACGCAATAAGTTATATTATTTACGAAATAAAACAAGCTAAGGTATGAAGTTTGGCTTTGGCAATATAATTATTCTGTTCGAAGAATAATAATCAGTTTATCCATATACAGAAGCACTTCCATTTTTGGAAATAAGGAATTTGAAACTGTGCTATATTTTATATAGCTGTTTATGAATGGGGTTTATTCATAAAAAATGTAAGTTGAATTTGCTAAACTTGAAATATATGCTGTGATTCTTAAACAAGCATGGGCTTTGAATGGCGAGGACCGGCAATTGTCCGATATGTTCATCAAAGCCTGTATTCATGTGTTAAGCACGACATTTTGCAGTATGGTTTACAGTACAGAATAATTTTTCTGAAACAGTTGTAATGAACCAAGCTCTGATTGAGGTGTTTGTACGAAATTGAAAGAGTGGGGTGGGGAAGGTTATGTATGAATACCAAAGCGGTGCTTTTGAACTGGTACCTGAGAGTTTTATTAAGCTTAGTATTGACTCTATTGGTCCTGCAATAGCAGCAATGATTATATTTATTGTTCTTATTTATACTGTTGCAGCTTACTTTTATAACCGCAATGGCTCACTTTTGCCAAGCTTGATTACCCTGGAGTTCTCTTTTTTTCTTCTTTTAGCCGGTTATGCCCTGTATACATCCTCCACCACGGTAAAGGCTGTGGATTTTTGGACCAGATTCAGCTATATGGGATTATCCATATCGCCGTTCTTTGGCATTTCCTTCATTA
The DNA here is from genome assembly GCA_012839865.1 of Clostridiaceae bacterium. GTDB lineage: Bacteria > Bacillota > Clostridia > CAYPLH01 > DUMO01 > DUMO01. The sequence continues at coordinate 13,210 of DUMO01000088.1, read as the reverse complement.
AAGGCGTGACAAACCGCTCATATAAAAAAATAAAGCTTCTAACTATAATAAATTGCTTTATATGCATTGCTCTTGTATGGTTTGAGGATAAATGGGTAATTACACGGAGAGTAAAAATTTCACCACATCCTACAATGATAAAGGGTTTTGGCTTTAAGCTGCTTCTGCTCTATATTATGGGCTACCTTTTCACATGTTATATAATTTTTATGTGGCATTACAAAAAGCATCCCGAATGCCGTACGCTTTATTGGCCGCTAGCTGTGGGTTTTAGCGGTTGGGCGGCGACAGGATTGTCCGGTGTGCTGCATGCGATTGGTGTTTCCGTATTCGTGGACATTCCATGGGCGGGGCCTGTGCTTATGATGCTTGCCACTGCAATTTACCAGGGAAAACTTTTGTCCAACCGGACCAGGGCGTTGGAAAATGCTATTAAAGAGAAGGATATTTTATATGAAAAAATGATTCATGACGACCTTACCGGTGTACTAAACCGCACTTATTTGGTGCATACTCTGGGAGAGTACATAGCTCAAGAGTCTTTTGACTCAAGTGAGCACTGTTTATTATTTTTAGATCTTGATAATTTTAAAGAAATAAATGAGGCATGCGGGCACCAGGGAGGAGATGCCCTGCTTCGTCTCCTGGGTAAAATTATAAGGGAGACTTGCAGAAAAACAGATATTCCCGCAAGGTTTGGCGGAGATGAGTTCCTTGTGCTTCTAAGGGATTGCAATGAAGAACAGGCAGTCAATATTGCAAAAAGAATTCAGAACCGGTATCTTGAAGAATCCAATAAAGCTATTGGCAAAATGATTGACATAACCCCGGGTTTAAGTATCGGAATAAGTTCCTCCTGCCATTGGACGAGAAAAATTACGGATATAATAGACCAGCCGGACTTTGCAATGTATGAGGCAAAAAGAGCAGGCAAGAATAAGATTGGTGTTTTTCAGGGGCACGGTGGCGATGAAGGGGTAGATATTCGTGCGGTGAGTGTGATGTGAGGGGGACTTTAGGGGCGCTAAGCTTGTGGGGGGGCGTGTTTATTACGCTCTTTCTAACCGTCCAGTCGATTTGGTGCTGTTAAGCCTGCCGCGGAGATGTATGCATGTTCATTCTTACCGCCTGGTCGCCTTGGTACTGTTAAACCTGTTGGGGGGATAATCGGTATTTCCTTGAAGGTTGGGATATTATGGGGTTTTTTGATATTTGAATCGGAATGTATTGGAATTTCTGTAGTTGTTAAAATTTGACCTTATTTGTTGTGAAGTTTAGGTATAGGTTTTTGTTACCTTATGTGAGCGTTCAGGGGTTGGTTGCACTTGGACGTTTTTGTGTTTTTTATTTTCTTTTTCGAATATTGTGCAGTGTATTACGGTGCCGAATAACACTTTGGTGGAATTTCTGAGAAAAATATTTGGTAGGTTGCGGTACTTAATAAAGTGTTCAAGGTCTCAAGTTCTAAAAAAGTTATATTCATGATATGGAAATTGTCAATATTTATGTGTTAAAATTTTTAATAACAGAAGGATATATGATAATAATGTCGAAAAATGTTAATAATGCTATGCAAAAATAGAATGTCAAAAAGTTATGAGAAGCTAAACTGAACTTTTATATTAGATATTTTGTAAAAATTGTGCAAGGGATAAAATAATTATTGACAATTCCAACAAAATATTCTATATTAAGAATGTAAAGTAAAAAATGAATTAATTTTTACCCTATTGTGAGTAAGGAAGTTAACGTAAGAATAAAGTTATGTTGGTGATATAATCAACCTCTACTTGCATAAATGCTATAGAGGTTGACATACCCCAAACGCAAATATTCTAGACTAAATTTAAATCCACGTATCGATTGATACGACTATTAAATTTTACATTATTTTTTTATATTAGTAAATACGATGCACAGAGAATTTAAGTATTTCTCATCTTGCCTATTATGAAGCTTCATCATAGAAATCTATGTTGCGCATATCTGACATATACACACCTGAGAAAAAACATTTAAGTAAAATCACAAATATTTACTTTTTTATAATTGAATAAAGGTGGGGAGATTGTGAGGATTGCTCGCATTAGAAGATGTGATAAAAGCGAACAGACAGTTAAAGAGCACGTTGAGGGGGTTGCCAAACTATGTATGCAGTTTGCCGGGAAAATTGGAATGCCGCACATGGGTAAAGCTGTAGCTTTAAAGCATGATATGGGTAAAGCAAAACAGGAGTTTGAAAGCTATTTAAGGTACAGTTTTGAAAACCCTGATGACAAATCATTAAGGGGGAAAGTTAACCATGCATCTGCAGGGGCTAAATATTGCTTTGATAACTTTTTTTCTACAACTGATCAATATCAAAAATTAACTGCGCAAATTATTTCTCATATTATATGCAGTCATCACGGTGGCTTAATTGATGTATTGGATTTAAGTGGAAGAGATTGCTTTTCTGCAAGAGTTAATCCTGACAGCGAAATATTTTATGAAGAATCTGTGAATACGTTTTGTTCTGAGTGTTTTACAGCAGAACAGATTAGCAAAGTTATTAGTATGGCTGTAGAAGAAGTCAAAGCCATACTCCCGAAGTTAAGAAAGTGCATAAATCCGTTGCGCTTTTCAGTTCATTTATTAATTAAATACTTGTTCAGCTGTCTTATTGATGCAGATAGATTCGATTCTTATAAATTTGATTTGAATTTATCTGATATTAGAGAGGTTGATGTATTAGAATTATGGCATGATTTTTCTGAAAAATTAGAATGCTGCCTTTATAGCTTACCTAAAGAAAAAAATATTGATAAACTGCGAAGTGAAATTTCTTACTCTTGCAAAGAATTTGCCGGGAAAAATGGAACTGGAGTGTATCAATTATGTGTTCCCACAGGAGGGGGCAAGACTCTTTCAAGTCTTAGGTTTGCTCTTGAACATGCAATTGAGTATAAGAAAGAACGAATATTTTATATAATACCCTATACCACGATAATTGACCAAAACGCAAAAGATATTAAGGATATATTGAAAAATGAAAATGAAATTTTGGAGCATCATTCAAATTTGATCAGAGATACAGAAGATGAGAAATATAAACTGCTTACCGAACGCTGGGATTCTCCAATAATACTGACTACAATGGTACAATTTTTAAATACCGTTTTTAGCGGGGGAACACAGAACATACGGCGGATGCACAATCTTGCGAACTCTGTAATTATATTTGATGAAATTCAAGCATTGCCTGTAAAGTGTATACACCTTTTCAACGGATTAATTAACTTCCTCGCATCAATATGCAACTCAACAATTGTTCTTTGCAGCGCAACACAGCCTTTGCTCTCCGGGACAGCAAAACCCTTAAAGTTAAGTGACAATCCAAACATTGTTACATCTGTGAAAGAGAACTTCAGAAAGTTTAAACGTGTAAAATTGTATGATAAACGTATTGTTGGGGGATATAGTACTGAGCAATTGGCAGACTTTATATTGTATCAAATGGAGTCTGTAAATAGTGTGCTCGCTGTTTTTAATACAAAAACAACAGCAGCAGAGGTTTTTAAAACTATTAGCCAGATTAATAAACAGCTACATGAGGAGGAGCAATATCATATTTTTCATTTAAGTACAAATATGTGTCCGGCACACAGGTTGGATGTACTTGATAAAATTAAAGGTAAGTTAGGGCGTTGTAAGGTAATCTGCGTAAGTACACAAATGATTGAAGCGGGAGTAAACATTTCGTTTGATTGCGTCATAAGAGCATTAGCCGGTCTTGATTCCATAGCCCAGGCAGCTGGGAGATGCAACCGGCATGCTGAGGTGGATTGCAGGGATGTATTCGTGGTGAATGTAAAAGATGAGAACCTGGCGAAACTACAGGATATTAAAAGAGGGAAGGAATGTTCGGAAAGAATATTTGATGAGTTTAAAGAGGATCCGGAGAGATTTGATATGGACCTGCTTTCACCTGCAGCTATGAATATCTATTACCAGTATTATTTTAATGATCCTTATGTGAAGGCAGAGATGGATTATTATTTGCCTAAAAAGAATGTATATTTATTTGACTTGTTGGACAAAAACAGCATTGGTGTGAAGGCTTATGAAAGCAGAAACAATAAATCAAAACTAATGTTTCATCAGGCTTTCATGACAGCAGGGGATGAATTTTGTGTTATAGAGGAAAATACAACCGGAATTTTAGTACCTCATGATGATATTGGTAAAGATCTAATCTTAAAGATTAACAGCGATTGCGATATGAATAATCTGAAAAAGTACTTAGTTCAAGCTCAGCAGTATTCAGTGAACTTGTATCAATATCAAATATCAAAATTAGAGAAGTTGCATGCTATTTACAATTTAAAGAATGGTAATGTTATTGCTCTAAGAGATAATTTCTATGATGAAAATTTGGGTGTTGTTGAGGAAGGGAGGCCAATGGAAACGTTAATAATAAAAGTTTGAGGTGATGAATTTGGAAAAAGCAAACATTGTTGAATTTAAAGTGTATGGGAAACGTGCATTGTTCAGCGATCCAATTACCAGAATGGGAGGTGAGAAGTTTACTTATCAGATACCGACTTATCAGGCTTTAAAGGGAATACTTGAGTCAGTTTATTGGAAACCCACTTTTATTTGGTACATCGATGAGTTGAGGGTAATGAATCGCATTAAAACTCAATCACAGGGTGTGAGACCAATTAATTACACTGGCGGGAATACACTGTCATTTTATACCTATTTGACTGATGTTGAATATCAGGTTAGAGCACATTTTGAGTGGAACCAGAACCGGCCTGACCTTGAAAATGACAGGAATGAAAACAAACACTACTTTGCAGCCCAAAGAATGATAAAGAAAGGAGGAAGGCGTGATATATTTCTGGGAACCAGAGAATGTCAGGGATATGTCGAACCCTGTAAATTCGGAGAAGGAACCGGGGATTATGATATCTATGGAGAATTGTCGTTTGGTCTTATGTTTCACGGATTCGACTATCCTGATGAAACAGGCGAGAATAAGCTTGCAGCCAGACTCTGGGAGCCAGTCATGAAGAATGGCTACATAAAGTTCATAAGGCCTGAAGAATGTCTTATCAAGCGTGAAATCTCCAGAATGAAACCAAAACAATTTGGTTATAGCAATTTTACTGGCCTGGAGGAATTTGGGGAGGTGAGGGATAGTTGAGCTGGTTTCAGAAATTATACAACACGTATGAGAACTGCATAACAGAGGTAGGAAAAATTATACCTGGCAAATTGCCTCTTTTACCTATTGCACACACTACGCAATACGCTCAAATAGAAGTAGTCATTAATTCAAAAGGTGAGTTTCTTGGAGCGAAGCCTGTAGAAAAGGATGAAGCAGAAACAATTATTCCATGCACGGAGAACTCAGCTTCCAGAACTTCAAAACCCGTTCCACACCCATTATGTGACAAGTTGCAATATGTGGCTGGAGATTTTTCTAAATATGTAGAGAAAGGAAAAAGCTCCTTTGATGATTATATTTCACAATTGCAGAATTGGGTGAACTCAGAATATAGAAATGAAAAAGTCGCTGCAATATTAACATATTTGAAAAAACGAACATTAATTTTTGACTTAGTTAAAAATGGGATTTTATACTGTGATGAGAATAATAAGCTTTTAAAGAAATGGAACGGAAAGAAAAATGAAACGCCGCAAATTTTTAAAGTGCTAAATTCATCTCAAAGTGAAGCTTTTGTACGTTTCAGAGTGAATATTCCGGGTGATAGTGTTCCTCAAGTATGGCTTGACAGACAGGTCTGGGATAGTTTTACCAATTATTACCTCAGCATGGAAGGCAATATAGACTTGTGTTATGTAAAGGGAGAAAAAGTAAGGTGCTCGGACAAGCACTCTTCTAAGATAAGGTACGCAGGAGATAAAGCAAAACTAATATCAGCCAATGATACAGATGGTTTTACATTCAGGGGTAGGTTTTCTGATAAAGAACAGGTTGTCAGTGTAAGCTATGAAGTAACTCAAAAAGCACATAATGCTCTTCGATGGTTGATTGATAAACAAGGTTATAGGAATGGGGATCAGGTTGTAGTTGCCTGGGGAACTAAAAATGAGAAAATACCGCCTGCATTTAACGACACAGAAGATATTCTTATGGACAGTATCCAGGAGACCACAGGTTCAGCATATACGGAAGAAGAATTCGCACGCAGGTTGAATAAAGCAATAGCAGGTTATGGATGCGATTTGGATACTAAAGCCGAAGTAGTGATTATGTGCCTGGACTCGGCAACCACAGGAAGACTTGCAATTACTTATTATCGTGAACTTAGTGGCTCTGAGTTTCTTGAAAGAGTGAAGAACTGGCATAGCAGTTGCGTATGGAGACACACATACAAAATTGTCGCTGACGGGGTTGATGAGAAAGGAAAAGATAAATATAAGCACATCACATTTACTGGGGCACCGGCACCGATAGATATTGCGTTTGCAGCTTATGGAGACAAAGTATCAAAATCAAGTGATAGTTCTGGAAATAAACTAAAAAAAGCGACAGTTGAAAGACTTTTACCATGCATAATTGATGGTGCGCGGGTACCGTATGATATTGTCAATTCAGCAGTGAATAGGGCGTCAAACCCGGTACCTATGGAAAAATGGGAGTGGGAAAAAACTCTCAGTATAGCGTGTGCTCTTATCAGAAAATTTCAATTTGATAAAAATAAGGAGGTATGGACCATGAGTTTGGATGAAAATCAAATGGACAGGAGTTACCTATTTGGCAGGCTTCTTGCTATTGCTCATCAAATTGAAGAATGGGCGCTAAATATTGCAGGCGAAAAAAGGGAGACAAATGCAGAAAGATATATGCATCAGTTTAGACTACATCCGTATAAAACATGGGGTATTATTGTTGATAAACTGAGGCCATATCAATCGAGGTTAGGCAATCAAGCCAGAAAATATAATGAATTAATGACTAAAGTAACCTCATTAATACCCTTTAAGGAGTTTACGAGCATAGAACCACTTGATAATAGTTACTTATTAGGTTATGCATGCCAGCGACAAGTTTTCATTGATGAAAAAAATGAAAATATTGCAAAAAAAGAAAAAAACAAACTTGAACATCAAATGGAAAATTAATTAAATAAGCAAAGGAGAATAAAAAATATGGGTAAGCTAGTTAATAAAATTGATTTTGCTGTTGTATTAAGTGTAAAGAGCGCTAATCCTAACGGAGATCCTTTAAATGGGAACCGGCCCAGGGAAACTTATAGTGGCCTAGGTGAAATTTCTGACGTATGTTTAAAGAGAAAGATAAGAAATCGCTTGCAGGATATGGGCTATGAGATTTTTGTCCAATCAGACGACAGAAGAACCGATAAATGCAGAAGTCTTAAGGAACGTGTTGATTCATGCGAAGAACTTAAAGCGGCAGGTAAAAATAAAGAATTATTTGCTTCAATAGCTTGTTCAAAATGGATTGATGTAAGAAGCTTTGGACAGGTTTTTGCATTTGGAAAAACTGATGATGACAGTTCGGTTTCTATTGGAATCAGAGGACCTGTCTCTTTGCATCCTGCGTTTAGCGTATCCCCGATACAAGTTACCAGTTTGCAAATTACAAAAAGTGTTAATGCGGAAACAGGCAAGGATCCAGACAAAAAAGGTTCAGACACTATGGGTATGAAACACCGGGTTGATTTTGGAGTATATGTGTTTTATGGCAGTATAAGTACACAACTGGCTGAAAAGACAGGATTCAGCCATGAAGATGGTGAACTAATTAAAGAAGCATTAAGGACACTTTTTGTAAATGATTCCTCATCAGCAAGACCGGAGGGGAGTATGGAGGTTGTCAAGGTTTACTGGTGGACGCATAATAATGAATTCGGGCAGTACTCAGCAGCAAAAGTGCATAGAACCCTGAAGGTTGAATTGGTTGATAAAAGTATTGAGCCTAAAGACATTAGCGACTACAACATCTATACAGAAGATTTAGATGATTTGACTCCTGAGGTGTATGATGGAGTATAGCGAAGATAACCTTTTAATGATTTCAGGTATACAGCATTTTGCCTTTTGCAGGAGGCAATGGGCTCTCATACATATTGAGCAGCAATGGCAGGAAAATATAAGGACTATAGAGGGCGAAATATTGCATGAGAGAGCGCATGATTGGGAGTTGTCTGAGAAAAGGCATAATATAATAGTTTCCAGGGGAATAGCAGTCATCTCTCACAACTTGGGGGTATATGGAAAATGTGATGTTGTTGAGTTTCACCGTTCAGATAAGGGAGTAAAAATACATGGCAGAGAAGGGCTTTATTTACCTGTACCTATAGAATATAAACGTGGTAAACCAAAAGAAGAACATGATGCTGATGAACTTCAGCTTTGTGTACAGGCGATGTGCCTTGAGGAAATGCTATCTTGTAGAATTGATGAAGGGTACTTATTCTATGGTGAAACAAATCACCGATTGAAAATTGAATTTACAAGTGATTTGCGGGGGAAGGTTAAAACAATATTAAAGGAAATGCATGAACTGTATAATCGAAGACATACCCCAAAGGTAAGAATCTCGAAAAGTTGCAAAGCTTGCTCGCTGACTGAGATTTGCCTTCCTAAATTATGTAAAAACCAATCTGCAATAAAATATATACAAAGCGCAATTACGGAGAATTTTTTATGAGAAAGCTTTTAAATACTCTTTATGTAACTTCAAGTGATGCTTATTTATCACTTGATGGAGAAAATATAGTCATAAAAAAAGAGAATGAAGAGGTTTCCAGGATTCCTCTTCATAATCTGGAGAGTATTGTTGCATTCGGTTATACAGGGGCAAGTCCAGCTCTAATGGGGGCATGTGCAAAACGTAATATAAATCTTTGCTTTATGACACCCTCTGGAAAATTCCTTGCCAGAATTATAGGTGAAGTTAGAGGGAATGTGACCCTTCGGAAAACCCAATATCGCTTATCAGAAAATGAATATGAAAGCGCAAAAATTGCAAAGAGCTTTATAATTGGAAAGGTACATAACTCAAGATGTGTTATTGAAAGGTTTACTCGTGATCATGCGCTGAGACTTGATGTCGAAAAGCTAAAAAAGGTATCTTCATCAATTGCTGATTCACTTAAGGTTATTGCTGAATGTGAAAACCTGGAACAATTAAGAGGCTTGGAAGGTGAGTGTGCAAACAAGTATTTTGGTGTATTTGATGATTTTATATTACAACAGAAAGACAACTTCTATTTTGAAAACCGGAATAAACGTCCTCCTCTTGACAATGTTAATGCCATGCTTTCATTTGTATATACCCTCATGGCCAATGATATATGTGCATCGCTTGAAACTGTTGGTCTTGATCCTTATGTAGGTTTTTTACACCGTGACAGACCGGGGAGAGCTTCTCTTGCCCTTGACTTGATGGAAGAGCTCCGGCCGGTTTACGCAGACAGATTTGTATTATCGCTTATAAACAGAAGAGTTGTAAGCAAAAGTGGTTTTATTAAGAAGGAAAATGGATCTGTGATTATGGATGATGATACGAGAAGAGCCATTCTAACTCTGTGGCAAGAGAAAAAACAAGAAAAAATTATTCATCCGTTTCTTGAAGAAAAAATAGAATGGGGTCTAGTAGGTTATGTACAGTCCTTGCTTCTGGCACGATTTATTCGCGGTGATCTTGATGCATATCCCCCATTTTTATGGAGGTAGGTAAGTGTAAATGATGGTTTTAATTACTTATGATGTAAATACTGAAACTGCAGCAGGGAAAACGAGACTTAGAAAGGTGGCAAAACAGTGTTTAAATTGCGGACAACGAGTTCAGAATTCTGTTTTTGAATGTGTAATGGATGCTGCAAAATGTAGAGAAGTACAGTATAAACTGGAGAAAATTATAGATGCTGAGAAAGATAGCTTGCGATTCTATTTTTTGGGTAATAATTATAAAAATAAAGTTATCCATATTGGTGCAAAGCCTTCATTTGATGTGGAAGGAACACTAATAGTTTAGCGCGAACGTGATGCTAACATTAAAAACCAGGGGTATTCGCGAATAAAATATGTATAAAATTGTTTATCTAAATCCCATTATGTAACATTATGATCGGTATTATGATATAGCTTTGTTGAAATTGCACAATAAAGTTAAAAGGATAAAGGTATTATTTGTGCAGTTTTGCTGTCGCCCCTCACGCAGGGGCGTGGATTGAAATTTTGACTTTGACTATCTTTGACTTTGACTATCTTGTCGCCCCTCACGCAGGGGCGTGGATTGAAATCATGCTGTAAATTTTATCATCTGTAGTTAAAACTTGTCGCCCCTCACGCAGGGGCGTGGATTGAAATATCGACGGCACTCGTGCCGCAGAAGCCCTGACCGTCGCCCCTCACGCAGGGGCGTGGATTGAAATTGCTCATTGATGTGTCAGGTTCAATGGATTGGGGGGTCGCCCCTCACGCAGGGGCGTGGATTGAAATGTGCCGTCCACTGTAAATATTAACAGGCAGGTAAAGTCGCCCCTCACGCAGGGGCGTGGATTGAAATAATAAGTTTGTGAGCTAACCAATCCAGGCCACGTGTTGTCGCCCCTCACGCAGGGGCGTGGATTGAAATCGTATCTATCGGCAAACACTCCACAATTACCGTGGTGTCGCCCCTCACGCAGGGGCGTGGATTGAAATTTACTGTTTGAGCGGGCTTGAGGTACTTCTCATAAGTCGCCCCTCACGCAGGGGCGTGGATTGAAATATAATGGTGTCAAGAGGATTTCACTAGCCAACGTAGTCGCCCCTCACGCAGGGGCGTGGATTGAAATATTTCGCTGCCTCCTCATTTACTTTGTGCCGGTTTAGGTCGCCCCTCACGCAGGGGCGTGGATTGAAATATTACTCAAAGGGCGCAAAAAATCAAGTGATTTTGTCGCCCCTCACGCAGGGGCGTGGATTGAAATCAACATCTTTTTATCAACTCCTTATCTCGCATTCGTCGCCCCTCACGCAGGGGCGTGGATTGAAATCCTGCTGATTCCCTTAACCCTCATACTGATTCCCGTCGCCCCTCACGCAGGGGCGTGGATTGAAATATCCCTCGCTTTCGTGTTATTTGCAAAAAATAAAAGGTCGCCCCTCACGCAGGGGCGTGGATTGAAATTTGCCAGGTCATAATGTCTGTAAATTGCCTATCAGTCGCCCCTCACGCAGGGGCGTGGATTGAAATCCGGCACATGCAGACGGCAAAATTATTGCGCATACGTCGCCCCTCACGCAGGGGCGTGGATTGAAATCTGGTACGGTAGATAACTGTCGCCTTTTTTGTAGGTCGCCCCTCACGCAGGGGCGTGGATTGAAATGTTATACTTGATGGTATCGCTCTTGGCGTTGATGGTCGCCCCTCACGCAGGGGCGTGGATTGAAATCTGGCCATCTCCTGAGCAAACTCCTTGTGCGTGGGTCGCCCCTCACGCAGGGGCGTGGATTGAAATATGGTCAGGCACCCAGTGGCGTCCATGAGGATGTCGTCGCCCCTCACGCAGGGGCGTGGATTGAAATAGCCAGTTTGCCAAGTTTAGCATCGCTGGCGATGAGTCGCCCCTCACGCAGGGGCGTGGATTGAAATTTATTCATCGTATCCAATAAATAGTAAAGAATGGGTCGCCCCTCACGCAGGGGCGTGGATTGAAATTCCATATAAAAGCAAAGTGAACCCATCCAATAGAGGTCGCCCCTCACGCAGGGGCGTGGATTGAAATCTTTTGCTTTGCGGTTTTTTACTACCTTATCGAAAGTCGCCCCTCACGCAGGGGCGTGGATTGAAATTTGACTATAATGCCTTTTAGCTCATTTGTTTTTATGTCGCCCCTCACGCAGGGGCGTGGATTGAAATCTGAAGCTTGATACCTGCCCGTCATGCGGCCAGCGTCGCCCCTCACGCAGGGGCGTGGATTGAAATCTTTTTGGGTCACATTCTGAATATAATACGTTTTCGTCGCCCCTCACGCAGGGGCGTGGATTGAAATTGCCTTGGCCTTGTTGAATTGCGCCATAGCCTTAGTCGCCCCTCACGCAGGGGCGTGGATTGAAATCTTTCTTGACACCCCACCATATCCAGTGATATAATGTCGCCCCTCACGCAGGGGCGTGGATTGAAATTTGACTATAATGCCTTTTAACTCATTTGTTTTTATCGTCGCCCCTCACGCAGGGGCGTGGATTGAAATTTCTCAATATATATTGAGCCGGCACTAGTAGCATGTCGCCCCTCACGCAGGGGCGTGGATTGAAATTCTACTTGACATACAGGCGGGCGGCGTGGTTGCGGCGTCGCCCCTCACGCAGGGGCGTGGATTGAAATTTGTGGGCGTACCGGTACCGGATTGGTTCGCTAGTCGCCCCTCACGCAGGGGCGTGGATTGAAATACTTCATCGATGCGTACCGGTATCTTCTCCAGTTCGTCGCCCCTCACGCAGGGGCGTGGATTGAAATATTGTGAGGCATCCGGAAGCATCCATGAGGATGTGTCGCCCCTCACGCAGGGGCGTGGATTGAAATAGGTCTGATTTTGCAGATATCCCCCAATCCATTGAAGTCGCCCCTCACGCAGGGGCGTGGATTGAAATACCATGTTGTTTAAAAAAGAACGGCACCCCTGCAGGTCGCCCCTCACGCAGGGGCGTGGATTGAAATTACTCCTACAGCTTTGTCAGTAGGTAGAAGTTCTTGTCGCCCCTCACGCAGGGGCGTGGATTGAAATAACCTCAATGAAATACTGCCTGATTATATGTGCTGTCGCCCCTCACGCAGGGGCGTGGATTGAAATAGGCTTGTATATTTATTATCTCCAATTATAACATGAGTCGCCCCTCACGCAGGGGCGTGGATTGAAATATACAGTTAGCTAATTGGATAAAAAAGGAAATGCAGTCGCCCCTCACGCAGGGGCGTGGATTGAAATTTTGACTATGTTTATTTGCGAATAAGTTGTTGATGTCGCCCCTCACGCAGGGGCGTGGATTGAAATTTTGACCTTCTTTGACTTTGACCTTCTTTGACTTGTCGCCCCTCACGCAGGGGCGTGGATTGAAATCATTATTAAATTACCTCCTTGTACAATTAATATTGTATTAAATCAGTGACAAAAGCCACTGTTCGACCCATTAAAAGTCATAGTTAACATAACACTTCAAATTTTATTCTTTTCCAAAC
>DUMO01000066.1 GCA_012839865.1 Clostridiaceae bacterium | reverse complement strand
CCAGCTATTTTATGTCTACTTCGCAAAGGTGGTCTTGTTGTTATGCATTTTTTCTATGTCAGGAGTTTTCAAAAATTCATAAAGCTTTTTCTTAAAAACTCTTGACTTTAATTAGCTGGTCTTTTATTGTTTATGTAAGATTTCACATAAAATAAACCGCACTGATGGAAATCAGCCAGGAAAACCGGAAACCGACCGGGATCCGACAGGTGAATCGGTCAAAGAACCAACCGGAGAGCCAATCTCCAGCCCAGCAGGTGAACTAGCCAAATAACCAGCCAGAGAGCCGGCGTAAGTACCAACCGGAGAATCAACCGATCTCAGGAACATAATTTTATGTAAACTTAATTACACTAACAGTATATTTACCAAAAGTGAATATTGTTACTGATTTGTACGTTGCTGTACAGATTTGATGCTTCAGGATTTTTGACAGATAATTATACCTGGTCTTGCTATATTAAAATTAAAACATGGCTTTTAAATTGCAACCCCATAAATTGCATAGTTCAGTTGGATTCCTCCTGACTTGAATTTAGCAGTGAATTTTAAAAATTTGTTATAATAATATAAGTTCCATCTTGCCGATAAGTTTGCCATCAGTCTTGCAACCGGCATTAATAGTCTTCCCGGCGGGATTTGAGGAGATTACTGATTCACAAAAAGGTGTGATTTGCTTGAAATGGTTTGACAAAAGATATCATACTTTTGACTATGAGCTGAAGGAAACCTTTGGTCAAAAGGTTATCAAACTCTCTCTTGATGCGGGCTTTACATGTCCGAACAGAGACGGCAGCATTGGCAGCAGGGGGTGTATTTTCTGTGGAGAAAAAGGCTCCGGTGATTTTGCAGGCAGCCGGCAAACCAGCATCTCAAAGCAGATAGAGGAGCAAAAGAACCTGTTATCCTCAAAGTGGCCCAATGCAAAATATATCGCCTATTTTCAGAGCTACAGCAACACATACGCGCCTGTGGAAGTCTTGCGGCAAAGGTACGAGGCTGCACTGTCATGTGCTGATATTGTGGGGATGGCTGTCGCCACAAGGCCTGATTGCCTGCCTTCCGAAGTTTTAGGATTGCTGGAGGAGTATTCACGGAAAACTTTCCTATGGGTTGAACTTGGCCTTCAGACAATACACCAAAAATCTGCGGGATTTATAAGAAGGGGCTATGACCTTGAGTGTTTTACCAAAGCGGTCAGCAGTCTCAGGGAAAGGAATATCCGCGTTGTAGTACATATCATTTTGGGACTTCCGGGTGAGAATGAAAAAGACATGCTGGATACGGTCAGTTTCGTGTCAAAGCTTGGTATTTGGGGTGTCAAGCTTCATATGCTGTACATTCAGAGAGACACCGACTTGTATGATTATTACTGTGCCCACCCCTTTGATTTGTTCACTTATGAGCAATATATAAATGTAGTATGCAATGCCCTGGAGATGTTGCCGCCTGAAGTTGTTGTGCACCGTGTTACAGGGGATGGAGTTAAAGAGCTGTTGGCGGCGCCTTTGTGGAGCCTGGATAAGCTCAGGGTGTTATCTGGTATTGACAGGGAGCTTGAAAGGCGAAACAGTTTTCAGGGAATCAGATGGAATTGCTGAACAATATTTATGAAATCGGCAGATATCCTCTGTATTTTGCAGGAGATAAAAGCCAGGTTTCGTTACAAAACTTTACCTTATAATAAAAAATCAATCTGTAACAATTCACCAAAGATGTCTGATACACTGCCTGTAAATTAATTTTATATTAATATCAGCAATTACCTGCCTCACGAAAATCACTCCTTAAACATATTATATTTTATGTAATACTGAAAAATTTGGTAATAGTATGCGTTATAGTGAATGGAGTGATTATTTTGATTGATTCTCTGGATGGTATATTAAAAGGACTTAAAGAACCTGAATGCCCTAAGGACCCAATAGATCCCACCGGGCAGGATAAATTTGAAAAATACTTCATTG
>DUMO01000009.1 GCA_012839865.1 Clostridiaceae bacterium | reverse complement strand
GGCCTTGCACTTTTCTTTTTTTCGTGTTATCTTACATCTAGTAGTTTCCATTGTAGGTTTTTTTCCTTTTTAACCTACCAGAGGTCTTTCAGGTCTCATTTCTTTCATACTAAGTTAACAGAGCCTAATTAAAAAATTTAAACATTTTTTATGTATTGACTTAACAATATTTTACAATATTCAATTTTTATAAACAAGTATTATATTCACTTATAAACATTAGTTGGAATAATATTAGCTATAGTCTCTCACTCTGCCCAATCATCTTCTCACTATCGGTTATATACTGGTCAACCTCAAAATCCTTCATCTTCATATATTCAATCCCCAGCTTCATTGAACTTTCGAGCAATTCCTTGAAAGTGTACAGCTTGTTTGGATTGATAAGGGAAAGCAACAGCTTTATGATGGTAAACATTGTTCCGCCAGTTGCTTTGCCAATTTTCATCAGCATTTTGATTTGCCGGTTGCCATAAGGTTCAATAATGTTCTCTAGCTCGTTCCTGATTATCCTGGTAATAAAGTCAATATCCTCTTTGTATGCCTCTACCGAAATACCTTTTTCCAGAAGCTTCCGGCAATATTTTGAAAAGTCACTGTTCTCCTGTTGGGCTTTGAAGGTTAATTGCTCATGAAGCCTTTGCGGAAGCCGTATGGTCACAATCACACTCTTTTCTTTTTCTATATGAATCACCTCCGGATCAATATATTACGTTTGTAATACAATTTACATTACTGTAATACCCGTTGAACGCTTTGCGTTCAAGCTGTTTAGCGGCGTATGTAATACGCCTGTTCCTGCCTTAACAAGGCACAGGGACACACCTCTGCAAGATGTATTCCTATTCTGCCGAGGTATGTCCCTGATGCTCTTGTTGCGTAAAGGGTAAGGGTTATTGGGAAAGAAGAATTTCACTTTCTGCTGAAGTCGCCGCGCAAAAAGTATGTTCTCCAGGTACATGTCTTGCCTGTTCAAGAGAAGTTGCTCTGCACAGCTTTACAAGGTCCTCGTTGAAGTCCTTGTTTTCAGGCAAGTTCCGCCTGATACTGTAATGTTCGGAATACTTCTGCCGGATCTGCTCACATGCAAAACGCCCGGCCTCATCATTATCAAGACCGAGCGTTATTTCTGCAATCTCCGGATGTTCATTGAGAAATCTTTCAAGGGCAAGATTGCAAACACCACCAAGGGAAATGCAGTGTGCCTCAAAATCCTTTATCCGATGCAGTTTCAGTAATGATAAATAGCTCATCAAATCAATAGGACTTTCAAACACGAATAGTCTTTTACTTCTGAGTTCACCATCTTTGCAGACTTTTCCCCCTCTGATATCCACGGCAAAAGGATAGCTTTTATCGGAACCTGCTACATCCTTACGGTATTGAAGAGCTGAATTTGTTCCCCGTATGGCCGCATATTTTGCCTCTCCGTTTTTGTCATACCCCACAAAAACACAGCAGTTATAGTATTTGTTCTCATAGATTTTATTCAATTTCACAAGGTCATAAACAAGCTGTTTGTCGATTTTTCTTGTTCCAATAAGATATGCAAACAGGTGTCTGTAAGTATCGTTCTTCTCAGGAAGCACAAAGGCTTTTTTATGGGGATCTTCTTTCAATGCCGGTTGGTTTAATATACCGGAATGTTCATGATACTCAGGAGGAAGTCCCAGCAGCTCTTTTACAGCATCAACCCATGTCTTGTTCTCCATGTGCATGACAAATTGTATTGCTCCGCCGCCAACTCCGACTGAAAATCTGTTCCATTTGAGTCCGTTGGAGTGAATGTAAAGTCCGCCGAAACCCGGGATTTTATAGGAGTGTGTCGTTACCTGCTTTACATGATACCCCCGTCTTCTGGCATAATCGATGATATTTACGCTGTTTGCCTGCGCAATTTGCTCATCTGTAAAGCGCCGTTCCTGCTTCGTTTTATATGGTCCTTGCATACAGCTCCTCCTTTACATTTCAAGCTCTTCATCTTCTTCAATTTCATTCGTACATTTTTCTTCACCGTATTGGGCTTCATCGGCGAGGTATTTGGCATCATCAGGCAGATGCTCCTTGATAGCTTCCTTCACTTCATCAAAGCTGCCGATGAACCCATAGCAGCTGTCCACTTCTTCACCGTTTTCATAAAGACGGAACCCATAGCATTCTCCACGCAGATAACAGTCATACAGCTCTGTTTCGGCTCGCAGGAGCTTCAGTGCTTTCTCAATGCTTGAAGGAGAATCATCACCGAATTCCTTTTTCACATCCTCAAGGCTTGCATAAATCCAGCCTATCTGGCCACTGTCCCAAGGACAGCTGAAGCCTGTGGTGTTCATGGTAATGCCGCTGTGATCGTATAAATAAAGCGGCAGAATGACGAATTTTTGCTTCAGAACCTCTAAAATCTCATCATCTACCGCTTTATTGTAAGCACCATAGCTTTTGTATACCTCCCGGTCAATACTTTCTTTTATTCTTTCATAAACCTCCTCTGCTTTTTCAGTATCACCAACAGTTTCTTCAAGAAGTGAAAACAGGAAATCATCCTTATCGCTGTAATTATGCCTGTCGCCAAGGTTGTATAGCCTGTGCCAGCAAACCATCTTTCCAAAGTTATCGTTGTTTTCTCTTGGGCTTTCTGCATCATGGTCAAGGACAATCTCAAGTTTGTATGTTTGGTTTCTTACTGATGAGGTCATTGATATCACACTCCTTTCAGGCAGGTTTTCTATACCGCTATTACATCATACTCTTCTTCAATTTCTTGTTCCTTGCTGCTTTCCTGTTCCTCCATGGCATCATCCCCGATGACTTCTTCCTTTTTATCAAGGTCTAGCAGGGCATTTAACTCAGACTGCCGTTTCAACTTCTCCTGCAATTCCTTTTCATATTTGAAGGGCTTTTCAAACTCTGCTCTGGCATCCTCCATATTTTTAACATACTCGGCCAGCTTGTTCTCACAGCTTGCAATTCTTTTTTCCAGTCCCTCAAGCACATTTTCAAGCCTGACCATGTTTCCGTGAGGACTGTCGCCAAGCTCTACCTCATGCTTTGTATTGCCATGCAGTACCAGGCTGTACCTGTTGCCGAACTGCTCATACTTTAACAGCAGTTCAAACCCTCTGAACTTGCCTATGCTCATCTGCTTATGCCTGACTGCCTCATCCAGCATGGTCTGTATGATGCTCCCTGCCTTCTCTCGTTCATCATAAATTCTGCCGTTAATCACAATAGAGAAGCCCTCCGTCTTGTTCATATCCCTTATCTGCATGTCCTTTATCAGACATTCAAGAATCTGCCCGGTTTCAGAAATACGCTTTGGATAATAGAAGGTAAAGCTGTCCTCCAGAGAATACCGCTGGTTGTTATAGGCATTTTTTAATACCTGCAAACGGCTGATTTCGTTGTCCAGGTCCATTTTTTCCCTAATCAGAGGATTTCCGGTCGCCAGCGCCTTCACTTCTGCAAATGAGAGTACGGTTTCATCAATATCTTCACAGCTTCGAGCAATGGATTTGCCGGTTATGACCTGTGAGATGAAACGCTGCTTCTGCTCAACAATCTGCCAGAGGTATGAATCAAAGGTGTTTTTGGTAACGTACCGGAATATCTCCACCACCTCGTTTTTGTTGCCCTGACGGAGGATTCTTCCTTCTCGCTGCTCAATATCCGCCGGTCGGAAGGGACAGTCAAGATGATGCAATGCAACCAGTCTCGTTTGAATGTTCGTACCTGTTCCCATTTTTGACGTTGAACCGAAAATAATGCGTTTCTCCCCGCTTCTTAACTGTGAAAACATCCTTTCACGCTGCACCTCATTCCGGGCATCGTGAATAAAGCATATTTCCTCCGCTGGTATGCCTCTTTCGATGAGCTTTTTCTTTGCATCATCATAAACAGAAAAACGCCCATCACCGTTAGGCGTTCCCACATCACAGAATATAATCTGTGTTCCCTTGATACCGTTTGATTCAATGTACTTCTGATAAATATTATCCACGCATTTGTTCAGCTTGGAGTTGGGATCATCATACGCATTCGGATCAATAAGCCGTGGGTCGGTGCCCAGCAGACGGGCTTCTGTAGTTATTTTCAACATATTGTCGGAAGACGGGTCAATTCCTCCGTTTCGGATACGTTCCGCCCTTTCCCCGTAGCGTTTGATTTCCTCCAGGGTAAATTCCGAAGGCTCTGATGCAACAAGGGTGTATTTGCCATCTTTTAATTTGGGAACCGGCAGGTTCAGCATATCTGCCGTCTGGATATCGGCCACGTTTTTAAACAGTGCCATCAATTCCGGCAGGTTATTGAATTTCGCAAATCTTGAACGGAAGCGGTAGCCGTTGCCCTCGGGTGCAAGTTCCAGTGAGGAAACGACCTCTCCAAACATGGCCGCCCATGCGTCAAAGTGATGCAGATTGCGCATATGCAGCTTGTGATTCTGGAGATACCTCTGCATGACGAACATTTCCGTCATGGAGTTGCTGATGGGGGTTCCGGTGGCAAACACCACACCTCTGCCGCCGTTGATTTCATTGATATACTGGCATTTCATCAGCATGTCCATGGACTTCTTGGCCCGTGTGTTGGATATCCCGGCGACATTGCGCATTTTGGAAAAAACCGCACAGTTTTTGTAGTAGTGCGCCTCATCCACAAACATGCAATCAATGCCAAGCTGCTCAAAGTCGATGACATCATCCTTCCTGCTCTCATCCATCAGCCTTTTTAATTCAGCCTCAAGGTTTTTCTTGAACTTTTCCATCTGCTTGATATTCCAGTTCTCTCCCCGTTGCTGCTTTGCTTCCCTGATAGCATAAGTGATTTCGGATATCTGGCCTTTAAGCGTTTTCTCCTGGCGTTCCCTGGATATAGGAATCTTTTCAAAGCTTGAATGCCCGATGATGATGGCATCATAGTCTCCAGTCGCTATCCTACTTACAAACCTCCTGCGGTTCTGCTTCTCAAAGTCCTTTTTAGTGGCCACAAGAATATTGGCCGAAGGATACAGCCTTAAGAATTCCGCTCCGGTCTGCTCGGTCAGATGATTGGGTACGACAAAGACGCTCTTTCTGGCAAGACCAAGGCGTTTCAGCTCCATGCAGGAGGCTATCATCTCAAAGGTCTTTCCCGCACCCACACAGTGGGCCAGAAGGGTATTCCCACCATACAGGATTCTGGCAACGGCATTGATCTGGTGGGGCTTAAGCTGGATGTCAGGATTCATTCCGGGGAAGGTCAGATGGGAGCCATCATACTCCCTGAGGCGAATATTATTGAAATTCTCGTTATAGAAGTCCACAAGTTTTTTCCTGCGGTCGGCATCTTTAAATATCCAGTTTTTAAACTCTTCCTTGATTTGATCCTGCTTGGCTCTTGCCGCAATGGTTTCATTTTTGTTTATGACATACCGTTCATTGCCGTTTTCGTCCTCTGTCTTATCCTTTACCGTTACACTTCTTAAATTGAGAGTCTCTTCAATAATGGTGTAAGCATCCATCCGCTTTGTTCCATAGGTTTCGGTCGCAGCAACGGAATGATTGTCGATGCTCTTGTTCTCAATGAACCATGTCCCGGTGTAGTTGTTGTAGCTTACGTTAATGCTCCGGTTATTGCGGTAGCTGTTTTTTGCTCTGTCATTCCGGTTATAGAATGGAGTTCTCAGCAGTTCATAAATAAACTGCTCATAGATTTCAGGCTCAATCCAGGTAGCTCCCAGCCTTACATCAATTTCAGAAGCATCCAGGTCTTTGGGCTGTACCTTCTCCAGAGCAGCAACATTATCGGCGTATTTTTCCGGCTCTTTCTCCGCATAAAGCCTGGCAATTTTAAGTTTGCGCCTGACATTCCCCGAAAGGTATTCATCAGCAGTTTCCCAGCCATCATAGATACTTTGTATTTCTTTTTCCGGGTTCAGGAAAATCTGCCCCTTCAGCTCATGGATGATACTCTCGGGTGTACCGTCATAGATGGAGGTCATATAGGCCAGGTCCACCCTTCCCTTTTCATTGAGAGAAACAGCCAGCGCTTCCATCGCAGTATCCACTTCGGTTATTTCAATACGTGGCCGTATGGTCTGCTTTGTAAGTATGTCCGCTTTCCTTGCATTTCCGTCCTCATCAATGTCTTCCAGAGAGCAAAGCAGGGGATAATCACTGTCATCCCTGAAAGCAAGCGCATTTTGCTTTGAGTTTACAATTCCATATTTCTCAACGTACCTGTCATAAATGTCATTGAGCTTCTTCTGGTAAGGCTTTAGTTCCTCCGGAGTGCAGCCATTCATCTGGACATCAATCACGTCACGGGTTGCCCGCCTCAATTCATCAAGCCCCCTGATACGTTCAAGGGTTGTCCCTTTAACCTCCATTCTTCTCATCACAGCATTGTG
Organism: Clostridiaceae bacterium; assembly: GCA_012839865.1. Lineage (GTDB taxonomy): Bacteria > Bacillota > Clostridia > CAYPLH01 > DUMO01 > DUMO01. The sequence continues at coordinate 9,991 of DUMO01000009.1, read as the reverse complement.
ACGGTAATATAGGGCACCATCAATAAAGGTATATGTGAAATTCTTCACCGATGGGTCGGCAGGAATGGTTTCCTGTCCCTTGTCAGCATCCCTTTCAATAGGTTGAATGCTTGCATTCAAGTTTGATACTGCTTTCTCCAGTGCTTCTGCAAGGTCAAGGTTTTCTTCGGGGATTAAGGCCGTATATTTGCTGCCTTCACCAAATTCTCTCCGATCAAATACCATTTTGCCCAGCATCATCTCCGGATGACTGAGATAGTACTGGTTGACCGGCACATTTTCATCGGTAAGGCCAAGATGCAGCCATTCCTCATCGCTTACCATCATGCGTTCCCGTTTTTGAAGGAAAATAATGTCGGTTGTTACGTCGGTGTTGGCAATCTGCCTGAAGGTTGTGTTGGGAAGACGTATGGCCCCGATAAGCTCCGCCCGTTCGGCAAGGTATTTCCTGACCGAGGCATTTTCCTTGTCCAGGGTGCCTTTTGAAGTGATAAAAGCGATGATTCCCCCGGGACGCACCTTGTCCAGAGCTTTGGCAAAAAAGTAATCATGAATGTTCATGTTGTACTTGTCGTACTTTCTGTCATGGAGCTTGTAATCCCCAAAAGGCACATTGCCGATGGCCACATCAAAGAAGTTGTCCGGATAATCCACCGTTTCAAAGCCCTGCACCTTAATGTCCGCCGTCTGGTAAAGCTGTCTTGCGATTCTGCCAGAAATGCTGTCCAATTCCACTCCATAGAGCTTTGACTCCCGCATGCTTTCCGGCAGTAGCGAATAGAAGAGCCCTGTTCCCATGGACGGTTCCAGTATATTTCCTTTCTCAAAACCGAAACGCTCCAGCGCTTTATATATGGCTTCAATCACCACCGGCGAGGTATAGTGGGCATTGGGCGTTGAAGCCCTGGCGCTGTCGTATTCCTCTGTGGTAAGCAGGCTTTTTAACTCGGAATACTCTTTTTCCCAACCTGAAGCGTCCGGATCAAAAACCTGAGGCATGCCGCCCCAGCCGATGTATCTTGCAAGGATTCTCTGTTCTGCAGCAGTTGCCAGCCTGTTTTCGCTTTCAATAACCTTCAGCGTCTTTATGGCATCGACGTTATTCTTAAACTTCGTTTTCAGACCGCCAAGGCCGATTTCATCCTCAGTCGAGTAGCGGTAGTTTATCCGCTCATATTGTTTGGCAGAGATGATATCTATATTTTGTTGCTGTATTTCAGTGATGTTTTCAGCATCAGTTGCGGCAATGTCGGAATCACTTATAAGTTCCGTTGGTTCTGCCTTTCCAGGTAAGGTGTTATTTTCATCAGATTCTGTTTGAAGAGCATTAGTGAAATCGTCAGCTTCTATAAATTCAGTTTCATCCAGGTCTTCACCTGATATTTTGCTTTCCATCTCACCGTCAGGCATTTCAGCATCCACCTGCTCTTCTTCCGGCTCAGGCTGCTGATTCTTTATTAATTCTTGCTTTTCAAGCATGTCAAAAAGAGACTGCTGTCTGTGTGTGTTAAGAAACAGACCATCAATATATCTGCCTTCCTCCGCCAGATTTCGGATTGTATCTGCAGCAGCACTCCATGTGATGAGATTTGAATGTTTGCCTCCGTCATCCAGCCATTCAACCCGTATTCCTTTCCCATCATAGTTGATTGTGTGGATTCCAAAGTCAACAGGTACGGCCATACCGCCTATACCGTATTCCTTCCTGAGAATCCTGGCAAAAGTCGTATTATCGGGGTCTGTTAACAGGAAATTATATATCCGTTGCTTGCCGCCATGAACAAAACTCCCCATCTTCAAAACAGCTTCCACAACCTCAGATTTTGAAAGATACCTTCTTTCGGCTTCAAATTTCCCGGTATCCGGCGAAAAAAAAGAGCCGCTGTTTTGCGACTCAATTGTATCTGTTATATTTTTTATCTCGGTTTGTACACGATTTCCGCCAGGGTTATTTCCTCCGCTGTTGCCATCAGCTGCATCCTGTGCTGATAGCTCCGGTAAGTGTCGCTCGGGTCGGATATCGGATCGTTCTTCAACATCTGTTCCATGATGGTATTCAGATAATTGTGAGCCTCCTCGTTCACTCTGTGCATTGTCGGAAGCAGCTCGCCCTCCATCAGAAGGTATGTGTAACGGTGGGGATGGTATTCCTTCAGGTAGGACAGGGCCATCTGCCCGTACTTGCCCAGCGGCGTCTCGTCTGCTTCCCTGCTGTTGGAGTTCTGAATGTCCGGGTACATGATCCAGTCTCTCTCTTTGTAATTCAGTTCCACTGCTTGTTTCATATTGATTTGCACTCCTCTGCTCTTTTAATATTTGTTTTATGGTACTCTCAATTTCTCTTAAAATCTCCTGCGATATCCTTGTAATTCCACTTCCAAGCCTTGCTATAAGCTGTTTGCTTTTAAAATGGCTGATAATGCTCAAATCGAAACCATCAAGATTGCTGTCACTTATGCCGCAGCGTTTCCCTACAAGATATATGATGCTGTTCACTGCGGCCTGTCGGAAGCAGTTTTCAACTCCGGTATGCGGTAATTCCCAAAGACTAGTATTTTTCAGGTCATCTTCAAAATTCTGCATCCACTCGTCAAAGGCAGCATACACTTTTGCTTCCGACATTACGCCTATTACAATTTCGAGTGGAAGGCCTGCCTCCGGAAGGTTATTATTCAATCTGTCCGCAACCATTTGTGCTGTAGTGTCGTTAAGGCTCCATACCTTTGGAACGGTTTCCGGGTTGCCTATGGTGTCGCTGATATCAAAAAGGTATCTTGTTCGAGGCAAGGAGTTTCCGGTCCCATCATTTTCATCCGAATCAAAAACCCTGATGCTCTTTGCTCCGGCCTTAACCCAACGGCCAACCTTCTTGTTCCAGGTTTCCATGTCGGCCACAAGCGTTGCATCCGGGCGTTGAGCATATATCAGGGCAGCACTCTCAAAGCTGTATTTATATATTCGGGCGTGAAAACTCAAAAAACGATTTCCATTCAGATTCCGAGCTTGTAATCTTCGCTGTGATTTCATCAAAAATCTGTTTAAGATTGTATAGCTTCACAGGCAGGCCTCCTTCCGTTTAATTATTGGACATCCTCCTTTTCCTCTGAGGATGTTGCTTTTTCTGCTTGTTCCAGTCTGCTAAAATATAGCTCCAGTGCCTTTTCAATGATTTCTTCAATTTCAGCAGGTTTTTGTCCCTGTGTGAAAAATCTTGAAATTACCCTGGGCTTAACCTTGATTGGTGCCGGTTTATTGGATTTTCCCTTTTTGCCAAGTTCTCCTGACAAAATCGCATATATTCTGTCTGGAGATAAACTACCAGTTTCCGAATTGGAGCGCAGAATATCTGCTTTGACCATATCCACCTTGAAGTTGTTTTCAGCAATAATTCTCTCAATAACCTGTTGCTCTGTTTTCTTGATAAACGAAAGAGCAACAGCAGGGATAAAGGCTATTTCTTCGTTATCAACCCTTGCAAGCAGTTCGGGAATCAACTCGTTTAGTCGAAGGTATCTGGCAACGGTGTTTTTGGACAGATTGTACTGTTCACCGATTTTCTCATCTGACCTCAACCTCGCCCCAACTTGGGACGTAGTTGTCTCAGCCCTGAAACCATGCGGTTTTGAAAGCATCTCAATCTCATTTATCAAGTCATTTCTCTTGCCTTGTTGCTTTATAGCATTATAGTGAGTTGCAAGTGCAATGGCCCTTTCAGAATAGCTCAAATCAGCAAATGACCGCTGCAACAGATTGGTCTCGGTAACAATCAGATTGGCTTCTTCATCCGATAACCCTTCCTTAATAATAGCCGGCACTTTCTCAAGGCCTGCAATTTTTGCAGCATTCACCCTGTTGTGACCGGAGAGAATCTCATATTTATCTTCACCCTTCGGTCTTATAACAACAGGAAGCACAACGCCGAGTTCCTTAATGCTGGTTACCATATCATTGAACCTTTCGCCCTCATAGAGCTTGAAAGGGTGATTTGCAAAAGGCACAAGCTTTGATATTTCAATTTCTGTTACGCCTGCCTGCTGTTTTGGATCAGGTGCAGCATCTTCACCGAATATATCTGCAAAACTTCTTACCTTCCCTTTAGTTTCCATAACTTAAATACTCCTTTCCAAAGTCCTGGTAAGCCAGTGCAACTTTGCTTTTGGGATCATACTCAATTACACTCTTGTACCTGAAGCTGGCCTCGCCTACTTTGACGGATACCGGTATTTTACTCTCAAATATCCTTATGTGTTCGCTGTAAGCGTCGTTTATAAGGCTGAGGATTTCCTTTGAAAGCTTCGTCCGTTCCGAGTACATTGTAATCAGTATGCCATCAATCCTTATGTGAGGATTGATGCGTTTCTTGACCCTCACAATAGTCTGTAGTAGAAGCTCCAGCCCTTTGGCTGAAAGGTATTGTGCTGTAGCAGGAATGAGAACGCTATCACAGGCAGCCAGTGCATTTACGGTAAGCATGCCGAGCGCAGGCATGCAGTCCACGATGATATAGTCATAATCAGCCTTAAAATTCTCCACCAGCATCTTTAAAATGACCTCCCTGCTCATCACATTGACGAGGCTCATTTCAACAGCGGATAATTCAATACTACAAGGGATAAGGTCGAGGTTATTGAAGGAAAGGATACACTTACTTTTGTCCGGCAATTCCTTTTCATCAATAACACACATCATTAAGTCATAAATTGTTGTTTTAAGCTCCTCTGGCCGGTCAATTCCAAAGCACATGGTTAAATTAGATTGCGGATCAAGGTCAATCAGCAATACCTTATTCCCATTTTCGGCCAATGCATAAGCAAGATTCAAGGCTGTAGTGGTCTTCCCAACGCCACCCTTCTGGTTGCTTATAGAAATTATTTTACAGTTAGACATGTACCAACATCTCCTTATCGTTTTTTAGGGATCTATATGAACTGTTTGACAGATGAATTTCGATATCATTTTGAGCATTCTTTCACAGATTGATATACATTTCTAAGACTTGTTGTAAGTTGTAGGTCTTCCCATCGATTCTATGGTATCCAGGTGGGGAAGATATGCTGATATAATTCCCATTTTATACAAATAGTTGTTAATTTCCTCTCTGCCCCGTGAAACCGATAGCAAATTCAGAAGTTCTTTAGAAAGCAAAAACGCAGACGCCATGCCGTTTTGCGGCATTTCGTCTGCGTGTGTGTATATTGTGGTGGAGGCGAGGGGAATCGAACCCCTGTCCGAAACCATATCCACTCAAGCTTCTCCGGGTGCATCCTGTATTTTGCTGCCGTGTCACGTTTCCCTTGCGAGACAATGACCGGCGGTTCCCTACGACAGTCCCCTACAGGCAGGGTACTGCTTTCAGTAGCCTTTTATTCCGCCAAAGCTCAAGGCTACCACTTTGGCAGTTCCGGCGTTTAACCTTCCCACGCAGAAGGCCTGACTTGATGACGCCAGTTCCCCGAGGTGCAGGAACCCCGGACTGACGGGCTGCCTATATTAGGCAGCAGCTAAAGCGAAATTATCGTTTTTAGCGTTTATTTTTAAGTTCTCGTTTTTTAAAGAGGCCAACGAGAATCCTCTACCCGCTACCTGGGTTTCAACGATCCCGTCGAAACCTTTACGCCCCCATGTTAAATTATGGTTATATGCCGGCAAGCCATCATGATAAACCTTCATACCGGCGACGAATGTCACAGTCTTTCGGCCAGGTTTTTGCAAAACAGCTTGCAAGCCTGCCAGCAAAGTCAAGTTTACTGAATTCTTATTTCACGCACAATCACTCAATAGTGCTCTTTCATTTTTCTGTCGATATCTCGTTGTGCGTCCCGGGCTGCTATATCCGCCCGCTTGTCATAAATTTTCTTGCCTCTTGCCACTCCCAGCTCCACTTTAACCTTCCCCCGGTTAAAATAGAGTTTCAGCGGCACCAAAGTCAGCCCTTTTTGCTGGATCAATCCTGTCAGTTTGTTTATTTCATACCTGTGTAAAAGGAGTTTACGGTTTCTTTCAGGATCCTTGTTAAATATATTCCCCTGTTCATATGGGCTTATATGCATACCGACAATAAAAACCTCACCGTTGTCAATTGCAGCATAGCTGTCCTTAAAGTTAACCCTGCCCTGTCTTATCGACTTAACTTCGGTTCCTGAAAGCTCGATTCCGGCTTCATAGGTTTCTTCTATAAAGTATTCATGCCTTGCTTTTTTATTTTGTACAATAGCTTTTATCTCGTCTATTGCCATTTTTACAACGCCACACTCCAATTTGAGCCGGATACTTCAACACAAGCTGCCTTACAGCGAAAGATAAAAATAACCCTTGCAAAAGGCCACCGAACTTTCGTCTATAGAAAATTTACTATTATATTATAGCAAATTTAAACGTAATGTCAAGTATGCCTGATATTAAGCAAATCCAGCCAAAAATGCAATTTTTCTTTCCCTGCATTTCAAAACCCAATAGCAATTACCCATATGCTTACATATGTGTGATATAATTATTGTGTTATACACATATAATAGCATAGGCTCCTGTCAGGAAAAAGGCAAAATATGCGGAGGTCGGGTTATGGATAAGAAAATTTTGAAAGATGCAATAAAGGAAAGTATCGAAAGAAACAAGAATGAAATAATCAGAATCGGAGACGAGATTTTCAGGAATCCTGAGACAGGCTTCAAAGAGTTCAACACAGCAAGAATTGTTATGGACAAATTTACTGAATTGGGGCTGAAGTTTACAAACATAAAGGAGTACCCCGGAGTAAAGGCTACTGTTGATACAGGCCGGGAAGGCCCAACAGTTGCAATTGTGGCGGAACTTGATTCCCTTGTTTGCAGCGATCATCCCGAATGCAACAAGGAGACAGGGGCAGTACATGCCTGCGGCCACAATGCACAGGTGGCAGCAATGCTTGGAGCGGCTATAGGCATATTTGAAGCGGGAGCAGCTTCGCACCTGTCCGGAAAAATTCATTTTATTGCCGTACCGGCGGAAGAATACATTGAGATAGCCTACAGGATGCAGCTCAGAGAAAAAGGCATTATAAAATACCTGGGAGGAAAGCCCGAGCTCCTTCGTCAAGGCTATTTTGATGATGTAGACATGTGTATATCCATTCATGCAAGCGCAAATAGGAGCAAAAAGATAACGACAAGAAAATCCGCTAATGGGTGTATTGTCAAAAACATTATTTATAAAGGTAAATCCGCTCATGCAGGCGCCAGTCCCCACGCGGGTGTAAATGCCCTGTATGCAGCCAATCTCGGTCTTTCCGCAATAAATTCGATTCGTGAAACCTTTATTGATGACGAGCATATAAGGGTGCATCCCATCATTACTAAGGGAGGAGAGGTTGTAAACGCCATTCCCGCTGATGTGCATATTGAAACTTTTGTCAGAGGAAAAACTCTTGAAAGCATGATAAAGGCAGCTATGAAGGTTGACAGGGCGATTGTCGGCGGAGCATACGCTATGGGCGCAAAAGTCGAAATACATGACCTACCCGGGTATTTGCCGGTCGCCTATGACGATACTTTAAGAAGCATTGCAAAGGAGGTCGCATTGGACCTGGTAAGTGAAGAGGAGTATGGTGAGGGAGGGCATGGATTCGGCTCAACTGACTGGGGAGATATTTCTACCATAATGCCGGTTCTTGAAACCAGCATTTCCGGATTTGCAGGCGCAGGACATGGTGCTGATTATCGAATAGACAATCCGGATACGGCATACATCCTTTCATCAAAATACCTTGCGCTTATGGCTGTTGAACTTTTGTGGGACCAGGCGGAAAAAGCGAAATTGGTGCTCAATCAGTTCAAACCTGTGTTCAAATCAAAGCAGGAATACTTTGATAAAGTAGACAGGTTGTTCCGCAAGAGGGTTTTGCCTGAAAAGGACTACGAAGACCGGGATATGCAGGAATTATTAATAGAAAGCAGCGGAGCAGGCTCCAAGTCGATGTCCTTCAAATTTTAACCGTTTAACAGGACTTAAGTCCTAAAATAAAGGTTCTAATAGACTATTGAATATTTCCCGTACATTTCCTAAAATATAACTGTACTTAATGAATTAAATAATGTTTGTACTTCCTTACTCAAGTATTAAACATGGTAAGCACCAGCTAAGTACACTTTCTCCTTCACCCACCGGGATGGACAAGCCCCCATCCCATAAAAGCCAATTAGTCACAATTGGCTTTTTCCTTGTGTTTAACAAGCTCAACTTTCAATCTTTCCAAAATTGCATACGGAATTTTCAAATTGCCATACCCTGTTCCAATATCGATATTAGTTTTGAAACTTCCATGAAAATCACTGCCGCCCGTAGCCAGTAGATCATTTTTTATTGCCAGCTTTACAAGATTCCTGTTGTCTTCCTCAGTATTTTCCGTATAATAGGCTTCTATACCGGCCAGACCCACCTTTGCCAGATGCGCCAGGAGTTCATCCAGTTCATTATAACTCTTATTAAGATATATGGGATGTGCCAGAACCGGCACCCCTCCCGCTTCTATAATTTTTTTAATGGCTGATTCGGGTGCAAGTTTGTCCTTTTTAACATATGCCGGCCTTCCCGGGCTTAAGAATTTATAAAATGCATCCTTGATGTCATTTGCATACCCTTTATCAACCAGCACCTTTGCTATATGTGCTCTCGAAATTATTGACTCCCCCGCCTTTTTCTCCACTTCCTCCATGCTGATTTCAACACCCATCTGGCTTAGTATGTTTATAATTTTAGGGTTTCTTATTTCTCTATACATGCGAAGTTCTTCCAATGTGCTTTCCAAACGCATATAACACTTATCCTTGAAATACCCTAAAATATGCATTTCAGGGGAATAATCAACACTTATTTCAACTCCGGCAATTACTTCAACTCCTGCCTTTGAACCTTCCTGAATGGCTTCCGCAACACCATCAACCGTATCGTGGTCGGTAATTGCAACAGCTACCAGACCTTTCTCAGCCGCATATCTTACCAGTTCCGCAGGTGTCATGCTTCCATCCGATTTTGTGGTATGTGTGTGCAAATCAATAAACTTTTCCATGGCCTTTGCTCCTGTCATTAGTTTGAACTTTATATGTTGCCATAAGTGAATATAATTATACCACAATATCATGGAAAAAATGCCATCAGGGACAGGCTGCAATATACGCGTCCGGATACCATGTTCCCTCTAACCTTTGCCAGCATTATGAAGTTTGGTCGGGCACTCTGGAATAACTACTTTATATCATGAGCGGCCGGGTTATCTCATCATAGTCCGGCGTTATGCCAAGCAGTCTGTAAATCAACACTTTAAGGGCTTCTTTTTTTTCCTCTGAGTCATTTTCTCTGTTGTAATGAATTACTGCGCTTATACCAAAAAGCAGGAAGTCGGTCAATAAACCGGTTTCTGCTTTTGGCGGTAAAATTTCTCCACGCTGAATATAGTCATTAATCAGTTTGCAGAAAATCGGCCTTAAAGATATTAGCGTTTCTTGGTGAAGCATCATCAATACCTGTGTATTTACTGCTCCATGGTTCATTTTTGTGTATTCATCCAAAGAACTTTCCATATTCGAGAAAATAAGTTCCATCAAATCCCAAAAAGATAATCCTTTCCCCTCGCTTATGATATGCTTGATTTTTGCGATATACGCAATATTGTATTGCTCCAACGCTTCTTTAAATATTTCCTCCTTAGAGGCAAAATAATGGTAAAACATACCGATTTCGCCATTCGCCTCTCCTACGATAGAACGAAGTTTTTTCATAACCTTGCTGCAAAAACTGGCGAAGTGCTATCTCGATTAATTCCTGTTTTCTCAATTCAGGCTGCATTCGTGCCATTACTGTCTTATCCTTTCTGTGATCTTTTCATGTATAAAACCGGATAGACCCCCTTTGTTTGGAGAATTTGACCGATAGCTCAATATATCTCATGATACCTTATATTTTTCACTTTACTCTTATCATCCGCATTTATTCCACAGTCCTCTTTACAATGAGCCTC
>DUMO01000065.1 GCA_012839865.1 Clostridiaceae bacterium | reverse complement strand
TCTCCGAGAAGCGCGACTTTTATATCTTAGCACGCTGCCTTCACTTTGTCAACAACTTTTTTCTTCCAATTCCTTGCAAGTCCGTTTTTTCCGGCCCCGCGTCAGACAGCTTTTATATCTTAACACCGGCCACTGAGTTTGTCAATCCTTTTTTTTAAGATTTTTTTGGCTGTTTGGGGCGGAAAAAATCCATTTTTCTGCTTTCCCGTATTTGCCACATCAGCGACAGCTTTTATATCCTACCACGACGGCAGGACAGTGTCAAGGAAGAAAAGAGTCATGAGTTTTTGATTAATTCAGTTAAAATAAAATATATATATTTTCTCTTATATTTCTCAATTTGTCTCCGGCTTTCTCATTAATTCTAAGGAATCATTTTTTGTCACTCTCGGGGACATATAATAAAAAAACCTCATACTGCTTCAGTGCAGCGGGGTTTGGGAAGAGACACCCGGGAATAATCAATCACTCAACTTTTTCATTACTACTACCTGGTTGCCCTTATCATTAAACATCAATTTGTCACTCAGGCTTTTTACAATAATCAGGCCCCGGCCTGTTTCTTTCAGGCAATCAAAGCAGAAACACTCTTTCCCGGCATTTGATAAAATCTCTCTATAATTAAATCCCTCTCCTTCATCCTCAACAGATAAATACAAATAACTTCCGCCGTCTTCCACGCTCGCTCTAACCGTAACCTTTTTTGCCCTATCTCCTTTATTGCCGTGTAGAACCGCATTCAACAGCAATTCATTAAGTATAACCTTTATATCAAATAATAAAGTTTCGTCAGAAAAATCAATAATATCATAGAGGCCGTCCAATACTTGGTCTACAGCTTTACCGACACATTCAATTGTACCAGGTATTTTGCAATCAATAATGCTAGATGTCATCAAGTCAATTCATCCTTAACAAGTTTTTATGTAATCGTTCCGGGATATCTTTACACAAAAAAGCACACCGGTTTTATCATATATGGTCTTTAATAAAATAATACCCATTTTTCTCTGACAACTAACATACAAAACTTTTCAGTCAATCTCTTTTCAAGATTTCCTGAAATTTTTTAATTAATTTTCTTTCCAATCTTGATACATACATTTGGGATACACCCAACTTCTCTGCAATTTGCTTTTGTGTCATGTTCTTAAAATAGCGCATTTTTATAAATGATTTCCCCGAATCATCAAGCTTGTCCAGAATTTTTTCAATAAAGTCCCTGTTTTCTATCTTCTCAAAGCTGACATCGTTTTCTCCGATAACCTCATGAAGCTCCACGTCTTCATTTTCATATGCATTGCTGTCAAAGGACTGCATATTATACACATTCCTGGACTCTATTATTTCAAGCACCGCTTCATCGGACATATTCAGATGGTTTGCAATCTCATCAACCCGCGGCACATATCCAAGCTGCTGCGTAAGCTCATCCCTGGCATTAATCACTTTCTGATAGGATTCGTATATTCTTCTGGGTATCCTGATAACAGAGCCCTTGTCACGGAAAAAACGCTTTAATTCGCCTATAATAGTGGGCGCTGCAAAACTTGCGAATTTAACCCCTATCTCCGGTTTGAACCGTTCTACAGCCTTTATAAGCGCAATGGAAGCAACCTGGTTGATATCCTCATAATCAATACCCCTGCCTAAAAATTTTCTGGATATTATTTCGGTCAGGTACATGTATTTGCTTACAATTTTATTTCTAAGCTCGACTGTCGGATTTATACTATATTGCTTGAATAAATCAGCATCATCATATTCTGTGTAAGACATGTCTATATTAGCAACCTCAGGCATAACATTTTTCCCTTCAGATGTTTTTTGACATTGTAAAAAGCGAGTTGTTCTCAGGGCAAAACTCTACATAATCCATAAATGCATTTATCAAAGAAATTGCCAGTTTGTCTTCTTCATTGTCAAATATGCATTTTAAAGATTTGTCTTCACAATCATAAGTTATGGCAAGTTTTTGGGGTGTTATTTTGAAAATGATTTTATACGCCTCTTCGGTCTTTGATTTATACTTGACCATCTTATTGCACACTTCTGATACAGCGACTTTTACATCTTCAATTTCATCAATGTTGAAACCTATACGGTTTGCTATTGCGGAGGCGGTTAATCTTGCAACGCTCACATATTCAGCTTTAAAAGGCAATGAAATTTCGATAGTGTCCGCTTCATTATTTGTTATCATATTACCCCTCCGAATTTACTCAATAATAAAGACCTTGTCCAATCCTGTAATAAGAAAGAGCTTTTTTATGTTTTCCTTAAGATTTGTGATATAAATCAAGTTCCCCGATTCCTTGGCCTTCTTTAAAGCGCCCACAAGAACACCAAGGCCGGTACTGTCTATGTAGTTCATCCCTTCGCAGTCTATTTTGATATCCTGTTTTTCTGTCTCGACTATATTGTAAAGTCTCTCTTTAAGCAGTTGGGACGAATAGATGTCGACCTCTCCGGTAATTGATATCTTAACCGACCCATTTTCCCTATTCTCAAGTATCTTTAATTCCTCCGACATACATTACACCTCCTGTTTAAACAAAGGAACATTTGAAGCTTTTTCGCAAGAAAACAACCGATTGAGTAATTTGAAAAAAATCACCCCTTAAGGACCATTATTTAAAGGCATGATATTTTTGAAATAAGAGCATTCAAGGGTCTGCAAATGCCTAAAAAAGCAGGTATATTTAAACCCACCCTTGACCTTGCGGGCAGTCAAAGGCCTTCAAATGCTTGAGAGCATGATATTATCAAGTTCATCCATGACATACGTGCAATTAAAGGCCTTCAAATGCATGAAAACAGGATATTCTAAGGCGTATCCTGCTTTACAATCAGTTTCAAAACTTCAAAGGCGGCTTCAGGATGCTTGGCATTTACGTGTATGGTTGCAATCATTTCATCTCCCACAATGCCGCATTCTTTCAGGAAGGGGCTGTCAGTTACGTATATTCCAAACAGTCCCGTAAAAGGATCTTCTTCATCCTTTACTTCTGCAATCAGGTCCTGTTGCTTTTCCATATCAACGCCCAGTTGTTCTGCTATTTCCGTCAACTCTTTGAAAGTGCCTATTTCTGCAAATCTATCATAGTTTACTCTGTCAACAATAACCAGATCCAGTCCCCCTACCGCCATTTCCACCATTATCTTTTGCTGCATGGCAACATCCATCTCACTTTTGGCTTCCATTCCAACTGTCATGGTTACTGTGGAAACTTCCTTCAAAACAGGGTAGGATGATTCTATTTTTTCAGCAATTTGCTTATCACTCATTGAGTAGATTTCACCGACAACTGCAAAATTAAAATCAGGTTCCACCCGGTTGACAATAGAGCTTATAAAGGAAATAATCACGATAATACCGATAATACCGGAAATTACATACCATTTGTTATATGTCCAGAAATTACTCAGTTTTTCGGGATCAATATTGAGTTTCTTGAATATTCCTTTGTTTTTCAACTCTCTCAGCCTCAAAATTTCCGGATCCGGTTCCACATCACTGTCATAACCCATCAGTTTGTTATAAGCTCTGGTAACATCATCGACCGTTATGCCGTCAATGGAGTCTTTACCTTCCAGTTTGGCAGCCTTGAACTTCTTGAGAAGCGTAGCGTACCTTTTGGAAATCTCATCTTTAGAGGCACCTTCTTTTAGACCCATTATTTCATATTCTTTTTTCATATCCGACATTTAAACCCCTCCTTTACATCTTCAGAGCTGATTATGATGAGTTTTTCAAACAGGCTTCCTGTTGTTTGTCTTTACTTTTCAGCCTTTGGTTTCATGGTTGGAAACAATAAAACATCCCTTATTGAGTATGAGTCGGTAAAAAGCATCACCAGCCTGTCAATGCCTATCCCAAGTCCTCCTGTAGGCGGCATTCCATGCTCAAGGGCAGTAATGAAGTCTTCATCCATCATTTCTGCTTCTTCATCCCCGGCTTCCCGCTTCTTGACCTGTTCTAAAAACCTATCCCGTTGATCCAGCGGGTCATTAAGTTCTGAAAATGCATTACCCAGCTCACGGCCGGCAGCAAATATCTCGAACCGCTCGGTAAGCTCAGGTCTGTCCGCTTTTCTTTTTGCAAGAGGTGAAACTTCCACAGGGTAATCATAAACAAAAGTTGGCTGTATCAGATTTGCCTCCACAAACTCTTCAAATAAAAGATTGAGAATTTCACCTTTTGTTTTCTTTCCACCAACATCTACACCCTTGGCTTTTGCAGCCGCTATTGCCTCTTCATCGCTTGCAAGGGCTTCATAATCCACACCTGCATACTTCTTAACCGCATCAATCATGGTTATTCTTTCCCATGGCGGTGCAAAGTCTATTTCCTGGCCTTGATATGTTATTTTTGTGGTTCCAAGTACTTCAAGGGCTGCTTTGCTTACCAGGTCCTCGGTAAGTTCCATGATACCCTTGTAGTCGGTATAGGCCTGATATATTTCGATTGAAGTAAACTCAGGGTTGTGCTTTACAGACATGCCTTCATTTCTGAAGTTTCTTCCCATCTCATAAACCTTTTCCAGACCTCCGACAATTAACCGCTTAAGGTACAATTCAGGTGCCACCCTCAAATAGAGGTCTATATCAAGAGTGTTATGATGGGTAATAAAAGGCCTTGCCGTAGCACCACCCGCAAGAGTATTTAAAATAGGTGTCTCCACCTCAAGAAAACCTTTGCTGTCAAGATAGTTTCGAATAGATCTTATAATTTTGCTTCTTATTATAAATGTCTGCCTTACTTCAGGGTTGACAATAAGATCAAGATACCTCTGGCGGTATCTTAAGTCGGTATCCTTCAATCCATGCCATTTTTCAGGCAGAGGCTGCAATGATTTGGAGAGTAAGACATATTCGGAAACCTTAATGGATATTTCACCTTTGTGGGTCTTGAAGACTATACCCTTTACGCCCACAATATCTCCAATGTCAAGCTTTTTGAAGCCTTCATAAGCTTCTTCGCCGATTTCATCTATTTTAACATAAAGCTGTATCTTCCCGTCTCTGTCCCTAAGATCACAAAAACTTGCCTTGCCCATTCCACGCCTTGACATCAGCCTTCCTGCAACAGACACATAAGCATTCTCAAAAGCTTCAAAGTTGTTGACGATTTCCACTGAAGAATGGGTCACATCGTACCTGGTAATTTTAAAGGGGTCATTTCCGCTATCCTGCAATTCGAAAAGTTTCTGTCTTCTCACCTTCAATATTTCGTTCAGATCTGTTTCCATATCGGGATTTTGCCGCAAATCGTTTTCTGAAGCCATCCAACTACCTCCTGTAATGTTTGCTTTAATTTAATAATACACCAAAAATTACATTAAATAAACTTTACATACAATATATAATGCCGGAAATTCCCCGACAGCATATATTGTATATAAAGTTGGCCATGTAAATTTTGGCACAATGAAATTACTTATAAATATCAAGTATTTCGAACCTGATTACTCCATCAGGCACTATTACATCTATAATATCTCCGGTTTTTCTACCCATTAATGCCTTGCCAACAGGTGATTCGTTTGATATCTTGCTCTGGCTCGGGTCGGCTTCGGTAGAACCCACAATACTATATTCCACTTCTTCTTTAAATTCCAAATCAAATAACTTAACCTTGGTTCCCAGTCCAACACGGTCTGTTGAAATCTCGTCGTCGTCCAAAACCTTGGCTTTTTTAAGCATGGATTCCAGTTGGGCAATCCTTGCCTCCAATTGGGCTTGCTCATTCTTTGCCTCATCATATTCAGAATTTTCAGATATATCTCCAAAACCAAGAGCCTGTTTTATTCTCTCGGCTACTTCTCTTCTCTTAACACGTTTAAGATAATCGAGTTCCTCCTCAAGCTTTTTTAAACCCTCGTATGTCAATACTACTTCTTTGCTGATCATACTGTCGACTCTCCTTTACTTTCTCTATAATTTTTGTTGATAATATATGCACTTAACCTCTTATTATACTAAAGTGAATTTGTAATTCAATGCCTGCTGCTGTTTCGAAAGCAGTATCTTAACTTAAAAAAGCAACAATTATTTGATTTTTAATAGTGCAGAACTTCAACCAATTTTTTCCTATCTATCAAAAGAGTTGAACAACTTCACATGCAATATATGCTGCAGGATAAGTGTGTCATGTATGTGAAGTGCAACTACTTTGCTTTTTTGATATTAATTATATCTCAAATAAAAAGTTAATGCATATCAAGATTCCCCGTTTTATTAGATAAAAACTTTACATAGACCTTGATAAAATCATTTTACTTGCAAAAAAATAAATCTGTCTTCAGGTCTCAGACTTGAATTTTCAGCTTCAACATATAAATTTTTAATAATTATAGAATACAAATGTTTTATTGTCAAGTTAAGCGGGGCACTCGACAAAGGCAGCAGTATTGCAAGGCTTGCATGGGATTAACATTTCGCAGGACCTTAACCGGTCTTGTCTAGCCTTTTTTCGGCATTATTTTGGCCAGGTCCTTGCATTTTATTTTACTGTGAAGCCCCAAAAAGCCGGTTATACTGCTGCCCGATTTTTCAAATTCCTTTTCAATACTGTTAATGAGAGTCTTATCCGGCCAACCCGGCATCCCACCATGCCTTCCCAGCTTCAAAATAATGGCTGCCTCAAGAAATTCAAGCCGGTTATAGTATTTTTGCAATTTGAATATCATCTTGTCCGGTATATTTTTCAGCGAAACTTCAATACCGTTTATAACCATGTTTTTTTCGCTTAGTGCAAACAAATTTACTGATCCGTAATTTATAAGAATTGTACCGGGTTTCAGTCGGAATTTACGCTCCTTTGCATAAGTTTTACTGAAATTGATTACAATGTCGGCGGTTTTTAAGGAAGCTGCAATGTTTTCAGTAAGAATAACCGATAAACCGGTCTCCTCATAAATCCGTTCAATTGTGCCTGAAAAGCTGTCTTTATTGCTGACAGCGGCAGCAAGGTATTTTGCCTGGGACGCAAGAATCTCAATAACAGCTGCTGCTTCCAAATCCGATTCACCGGAAATGACAACAATTTCTGGTTCTATTAGTTTTTGAGGTGAAGCGTTGCAAAGGCATAAAAGTATCTTTTTTATAAGAGCTCTATATATAAGCTCCCCTGAAAACCGGCTTTTAACAAGTAGAGGTGATGAAAAATCCAGGCCGGTATCTGCCGGATAAATGCAACATTCAAGATCATTGGATTCAATAAAGTAATATAAAGCTTTTTCGAGGTTTTTAAGGTTCTTTGGTGATATGTTTTTTAAACTTTCCAGTGTATATGGAATTTCTATTATGTGGACGCTACGTCCGTCGTAAATTACCAATTTTTCCGCCTTCAATTCAATTTTATTCTTTCCAAAAGGATTACCCAGCCAGGAAAAAATATTCTTCAGCAGGCTGTTCTGCTTTTTTTCCTCTCCGTAGCCTTCCACAAAGTACAATAGACCGAAATCTTTCATGAAAACCCCCCTAACACGTATAAATTTGATGCCAGGATAAATATATTCCGGGTAATGACAATGTCATGCCGGTACTTTATTCAGAGCTTGATTGATATACTTTTCAATTCAATATATTGCTAAAGAGCTTCAAATATGCACTCCATTATCTTTTCAGGAAAAAGTATTATTTTGCTGGTACCAGCCCATACAGCCTGCTTGGTAAGTAGAACCGCCATTTTTGATATGGCATATTTGCTTTGCTATAATTTGTGTTATAATTAAAGTCTGAAAATTATTACAAAATCATCAGGTGATTAATATGACATCTTCCGTCAACAGAGAAGCAGCTGAAAACAAGATAATCCTTTTATATACGGTTGAAAAAGCAAACATGCCAATAAGCAACCTTCAGATTACAAAAATACTTATGGAAAACCGCATGATGAATTATTTTGTGCTTCAGCATTTTCTAACCGATCTCTGCGAAAACGGACACCTGCAAACAGAAAAGAAGGACAATCAGACCTTTTATTCCATAACAGACAGCGGAAAAAAGCTTTTATCATATTTTCTCAACATTGTGCCTGCCGGCTTCAAAAAAACCATAGATGAGGCCATATATTCATTCAGGAGAAGCAAAAAGTACGAAACGGCAATTAAAGCTGAATACACAGCTAAAAGTGAAAATGATTTCATTGTAAAATTAAGCATCTGTGAAGGTGATTTTTCACTAATCGAATTGAATATTGCAGTAGGATCAAGGGACAATGCCCGGGAGATTTGTTCCCGCTGGAAAAGCAACCCCCAGGAAATTTATTCTGAAATAATCGAAACCCTTACAAAAGAGCGTTGACATTCTATTTTTCCTTTTTTGATTTCCTGTATAAAACAAATTTTCTGCCGATGACCTGCACTATTTCCGAATTTGTCTTTTCAGCAATTTCCTCGCAAACCTCCCTGGTGTCAAGGATCGAATTTTTCAGCACAGTTGCCTTGACCAGTTCCCTTGCCTCGAGAGCTTCGTCAAACTGCTTTATTACATTTTCATCAATGCCCTCTTTTCCCACCTGAAATATGGGCTGTATCTGATTGGCCATACTTCTTAAAAGGCTTCTTTGTTTTCCTGTCAGCATATTTTATAATAATCCTCCTGTCCTTTTGTCAAACCAGGCTTTCATTACGATGACCAAAAGTTATCGGCTTCAGGCCAAGTTTTCATCAAACTGGCGAAAGTCAGGCCTCTTGGCCAAGTTTTCACAATCGCTTACCTTACATAGTCGAACTCAAAATCATAAATTCTTACAGTGTCCCCTTCTTCGATTCCCATTTGCTCAAGACTTTTTATGACGCCCTTGCGGACAAGTGCCCTTTGAAAGTACTGCAAGGATTCATAATTATCAAAATTTGTAGACATGACCAGCCTTCTGGCCCAATTACCTTCCACAATGAATACTCCATTCTCTTTGATTATTGTGAAAGGTTCTTCCTCCTCAACCTTATAAACCTTCTTCTGCTCCGGAACCTCCACCAGCACCGTATCGGGAATTTTATTCAGCATCTCCCAGACATGGAGAATAAGCTCCCTAAGGCCCTTATTTGCAGCCGCTGACACAGGAAACACCCTTATGTTTTTATCCTTCATTTCCTCTGTCAACTTTTCAAGGTTTTCCTCATATCCCGGAATATCGGTTTTATTTGCAGCAATTATCTGAGGCTTTTTTGAGAGGGCACTGTTGAATCGTTCCAACTCCCTGTTGATATCATAAAAGTCCTTTATGGGATCCCTTCCTTCGGACCCTGCTATATCAATAACATGAACAAGCAGCTTTGTCCTCTCAATATGTTTTAAGAATTCATGGCCAAGGCCGACACCTTCATGAGCTCCTTCAATAAGCCCCGGTATGTCTGCCATGGTGAAGCTGCTGCCCTCTCCTACACTTACCACCCCAAGGTTCGGTTCAATAGTGGTAAAGTGATAATTTGCAATCTTTGGCCTTGCCGCGGAAACCATTGATAAAATTGTGGATTTGCCTACATTGGGGTAACCGATTAAGCCTACATCCGCAAGAAGCTTAAGCTCCAAAGTAATATTTCTTTCCTCACCAATCTCTCCGCTTTTAGCAAAATTAGGCACCTGCCTTGTAGGTGTTGCAAAATGCTGGTTGCCTTTTCCTCCCCTGCCGCCCCTGGCAACAATGAAGGTCTGTCCCGGCTTCGTAAGGTCGGCAATTACATCACCCGTATCCGTATTCTTTATAATTGTTCCTGCCGGAACTTTTATAATCAGGTTTTCCCCGTCTTTTCCGGTACGGTTTTGGGACGAGCCATTCTGCCCCGATTCAGCAATATATTTTCTTTTATAGCGAAAGTCCATTAAGGTGCGGATATTTTCATCCACTTCCAAAATCACATCACCGCCGCACCCGCCGTCACCACCATCAGGACCTCCGGCCGGAATATATTTTTCTCTTCGGAATGATACTGCTCCGTTCCCGCCATTACCTGCTTTAACATAAATGTTTGCAACATCAATAAACATAATCGGCTCCTTTTACGGGTTTTACAAAACAATCACTTAAAATATTTTATCCAAAAAAGGCTTTCTTAATTGCTCCCCTGCGGTTTTAGCCACAGAGATTATTGGGCGTTAATTATTGTATGACTCCTTGCCATTAAAGCCGGAGGAAGTAATTTTATTGCCCTCTGCCGCTTAAGTCAGGGGATTATTTAATTGCAGTATTAAGCCAGCTTTGTATTCTGTCAGCCTTCTGAATTTTATAGAAATTCATAAAACAAATCCCGGGGTTTCCCGGGATTGATTGATTTTCTATTCAGCTGCTGCAACAACACTCACTCTTTTTCTGGTTTTGTCCATTCTCTCGAATTTAACCGTACCATCAATAAGTGCAAATAACGTATCGTCTTTTCCCTTACCTACATTAGTTCCCGGGTGGATCTTTGTCCCCCTCTGCCTTACCAGGATATTT
Organism: Clostridiaceae bacterium; assembly: GCA_012839865.1. Lineage (GTDB taxonomy): Bacteria > Bacillota > Clostridia > CAYPLH01 > DUMO01 > DUMO01. Next base: position 9,862 of record DUMO01000065.1, on the reverse strand, counting down.
CCTGCCAAAACGAACTGTCCGTCGCCTCTTTTTACACCAAGTCTTTTCGCCTGGCTGTCACGACCGTTTCTGGAGCTTCCTACTCCCTTTTTATGTGCAAACAACTGCAAATTAATTCTCATCATTTGTCTACACCTCCTCATCAACTACTTTTATATAACTGCCGTACGTGTTTTCAATCTGTCTTAAGCCAATTACCATGGTATCAAGAATTATTCGGGCTGTGCGCTCAACTTCCTCATTGTCCAACAGTGGAAGTTGAAATTTCATATAACCTGCTCTCTCCTTGTGGTTCACAACTCCGGCAAGCTCCTGCAAGCCTCCAAGTGCCGTATACGCTATAGCTGAGACAGCCGAACATATAATATCCCTACCCGGTTCATCAAAACCAGAATGTCCCCGGATGGTAAATTCCCGAACCAAACCTGTTTTGTCTCTTTTTATACTAACCCGAATCATGCGTTTATCTTTTCAATAACAACTTTAGTAAATGGCTGCCTGTGTCCTTGTTTCTTTTTATAGCCCTTCTTGGACTTATACTTGAAAACAATTATCTTCTTATCCTTGCCATGGCCTAAAACCTTCGCCTCTACACTAACATTTGCCACCAATGGAGTTCCAAACTCCACCGCGCCTTCTCTGGAAACTGCAAGTACCTTGTCAAATGTTACTGTATCTCCTTCTTCTGCATTAAGCAAGTCGAGAAATACAACATCGCCTTCCTGTACTTTGTACTGTCTCCCGCAAGTCTCAATAATTGCGTACATTCATTACACCTCCCACTCCCAGTCTCGCCGGTTAAATGCATAGGGCAGCAGCATTTGCTGCATTTAGAAAGCCCCGTCCGAGCGGCTACCGAAACATTTTAACATACCAACGGATTACTGTCAATCTCTTTAATTTGCATTTGCGATTCATTTAAAATTTTGCCCGTTCCGTGGCAGTTCGGGCAATCTGTATACATAATGGAATCCAGAGGTTGCCGTACCTTTTTCCTTGTCATCTCGACAAGGCCCAGTCCTGTCAACCCGATAACGGCAGTTTTTGTCCTGTCCTTCTTTAATGCCTTCTTCAGTTCATTTATTACAAGTTGCTGATGTTCCTGTTCATACATGTCTATAAAATCAATAATTATAATTCCGCCTATGTCTCTCAGCCTGAGTTGTCTTGCTATCTCCGCAGCAGCCTCCAGGTTGGTCCTGACAACCGTTTCTTCAAGGTTTTTTCCACCGACATACTTGCCGGTGTTTACATCAATCACCGTAAGGGCTTCTGTGGCTTCAATAATCAAATACCCCCCGCACTTCAGCCACACCTTTTTGCTCAAAGCCCGCAAAATTTCCGTCCCAATGCCATAATAATCAAACAACCCGTAACCTTTGTCGAAATATTCGACCCTCGATTTTAAGGAGGGAGAAATTATATCCAGCAAATCCATAACCTTTTGAGCGGTTTTCAGGTCGTTAATAATAAATCTTCCTATGTCTGCAGTAAACATGTCCCTTACCGTCCTGCTGACAAGATCAAGGTCGGTATAAATGCATCTTGGGACATTTCCCTTCTGCTCCCTCTGGCTTATGGTATGCCACAACTTTTTAAGGAAGTTCAGGTCATTGACAAACTCATACTCATCTTTTCCCTCTGCTGCGGTCCGGGCAATAATCCCCATGCCCTCAGGCTTGATTTTTTCAATAATATGTTTCAGCCGTTTTCTTTCCTCTTCATCTTCAATTCTCCTGGAAACCCCGGTATAATCTGCATAGGGAAGCAGTACAAGGTATCTTCCGGGAAGCGTCAGGTGAGTGGTTAGCCGCGGTCCTTTATTGTCGATGGATTCCTTAACCACCTGTACCGTTATCTCCTGGCCGGGTTTTAAAATATCGTTTATAGCCAGCTTGTTTCCTTTTCTTTTAATCAGCTTGTCTTTTTCGTTTTCGTTCTCAGGTATTGCATCTGCAACATACAGGAAAGCATTTCTCTCGTAACCTATATCAATAAAAGCCGCCTGCATTCCCTGAAGCACGCTGCAAACCTTGCCTCTGTATATATTTCCTACAAGCCGGTCGCCTACCAACCGTTCAATATAAAGTTCCACCAGCTCATTGTCTTCCACCAGGGCCACCCGGTTTTCCCGAGGTCCCACATCAACCAAAATCTTGCTTGTCACTGTTCCACCTCAAATTTATAAGCAAATTCCCTTTGGGCTTTTTCCGTCACGTTGTATAAAGGCCGGTTCTGTGAATTTTAACCTGCAATACAGGAAGCCCCTCAAGTTCGCTAAGTGCCTTAATCACCAGGGAAGGATTCAGGTTTGAAACATTGCCTGCACTTACCAGCATGTTCATCAAATATAAGTCATCCTTCCGGAAATCCGTATTATTAATAAAACCTTCAATATTTTTTTCGACATACTCCCTTATCCATGAATTCGAACTGCAATCTTTCGCATTGGATTGATATTTCGCAATCTCGAGCTTATGTATCAGGGGTTTAATATCCACTTCCTTTGTACCTTTTTTACTGAATTTTTCTACAATTATCTCAGGTCTTCCCATCATTGACCGGACTTTATTCTTTACTTCCTCCAGTTCCTCTCTGCACAAAAACAACACAACATAAGATGCGGTTTTTATCCGGCTCATTATATTATCCTTTGACTCAATCTCGACTGCTTCAACAATGCGAAATCCCCCCGGAAGCTGATTGTTGAGAAGCTTGCAAAATAAATCGGGATTCATTTCACCTTCAATTTCAAATTCGGCCAATTCCGCTTCACTGGTAACACCTACGGACAGCGGCAAACCAAAGACTATCTGCGGCCGGGGATTATACCCCCGGGAATAGGCAAGCGGCAACCTTGCGCGCCTTGCCGCCCTTTCGAAAACCTTCATTATATCAAGGTGTGATACGTATTTGACTTCTTCGCCTCTAATGAATTTTATCTGTAATTTACTCAAAGCATATACCCCCGTTAAAAACCGCAGCTCCGCATCCAGAACAGTTCACCCTGCAATTTGGCGTTGTTTGCCCCTTCCAGGCCTTTTTATTTTCATTCAGCAAGAATCTTCTGGCAACTCCCAAATCAATATGATCCCAGGGGAAAACCTCATCATCACTTCGTTTCCGGTTTGCATAAAATGCAGGGTCAATACCGCATTCGGAAAAAGCCTCCATCCATTTGTCAAAACTGAAACGTTCACTCCAACTGTCAAACTTGCACCCCTTTTCCCAGGCTTTCAGAAGAACCTGGCCGGTTCTCCTGTCCCCCCTTGCAAAAACGGCTTCCAGGAAACTTAACTCAGGATCATGCCAGTTGTAAGTTATATACCGGCTCTTTATCCTGTTGTTCAGATACCTTTGCTTTCTCCTTAATTCGTCAATACTGTCCTGGGGTTCCCACTGAAAGGGAGTGAAGGGTTTTGGAACAAAGGATGAAGTGCTTATTGTTACATTAAGCTTTTTGTTTCGTACATCCTTCGGTGTTTTGCTGTACTCCTGAACAACCATCTCTCCCAGTTTTGCAATTCCCTCTATATCTTCTTCATTCTCTGAAGGCAGACCTATCATAAAATAAAGCTTTACACTGCCCCATCCTCCTGCAAAGGCCAATCTCACGGAGTTTAGGAGATCCTCTTCCGTAACTCCCTTGTTTATGACGTCCCGCAGTCTTTGGGTGCCTGCCTCAGGGGCAAAGGTCAGGCCGCTTTTTCGCACTTTCTGGGTTTTTTCCATCAAATCCAGTGAGAAGGAGTCCACCCTAAGAGACGGCAATGAAAGGTCCACTTTCCTGGATTCCATTTCATTCAAAAGTTCCTCGGACAGCTTCTTAAACTCTGTGTAGTCGCTGGTGCTCAGGGAAGCCAGGGAAATTTCCTCATATCCGGTGCTTTCCTCAAGCTTTTTGGATATATCAAGAAGTTTTTGGGCGGATTTTTCACGAACAGGCCTGTATATGAAACCTGCCTGGCAAAACCGGCATCCCCTTATGCACCCTCTGAAAAGCTCAAGGGTTATTCTGTCATGTACTATTCCCGTATAGGGTACAACTATTTTTTCAGGATAATAAACCTTTTCAAGGTCCTTTATAATTCTTTTTCTTATCTTTCCCGGAACACCTCCGGCTTTTGGCGTGAGCTTCTTAAATGTTCCGTCTTCATTATACTCTGCCGTGTAAAGGCTTGGTACATATATTCCTTCCAAACCTGCAATTCTCTTTAAAAACTCATGCCTTGCTGCATGCTCCCTTTTACACTTTTTGTACACATCCAGTACCTCGAATGTTACCTCTTCCCCTTCGCCTATAACAAAAAAATCAATAAAATCCGCCAGCGGCTCGGGATTAACTGCGCAAGGGCCTCCTGCACATACAATTGGCTGGCCTTCCTGCCTGTCACTGCTAAGCAGCGGTATTCCGGCAAGGTCCAGCATGTTCAAAATGTTTGTATAACTCATTTCATACTGGAGTGTAAACCCTACAAAATCGAAATCCTTAACCGGATCCTTTGTCTCCAGCGTAAAAAGGGGAATATTGTTTTCCCTCATTTTTTGCTCCATATCAACCCACGGGGCAAAGACTCTTTCGCAATAAATATCCGGTCTTTCATTGAGTAAATGATACAATATCCGCATGCCAAGATGGGACATTCCCACCTCATAGGTGTCGGGAAAACAAAATGCAAACCGTATATCTATATTGTCCGGGTTTTTCTCAATACTGTTCCACTCGTTTCCTGTATATCTTGAAGGCTTTTCCACACTCTCGAGTATCGCATCGCTTAAATTTACAGCCATAATTTCTCCTGTCTTTATAAAAAATAATTCTTCCTGGTGTATTCATTGACAACTTTTGTTCTTATTATGCCATATTTATAATATTACCACAATGCTCCGAAATCTATCGTTTAAATTTAAACTTGGCAAGCTCAGTCCATGAGCTCTAAAGCAGCTTAAAAGCATTGGGAAACTGATGAATGAAATGTATGCAGAACAATAACAAATGGCTTTATTTTGTTATGTTCTGCATACATTTCATTTACTCTGTGTTTTAAGATTTACTGTGGAGCTAATTGTACACGTCATCAACTTATATGACTTAAAAATCAAAATTATTAAAAGTGTAACCACTTGACATAAGCAAGAATAGTATGTAGTAAAGAGTCTTTAAAGGAGGTCAATGGTATGTCAAAAAAACATGGTTTTTTTGGAGACAATAGTGAAGTCCTGTTTTTTATAATCCTGTTCCTGTTATTGTTCTTCAATAACAGAGGTTTTGATTTTGATTAATACCACAGGCTAATCAGGCAGTCCCTTAAATAATGCGGGAAATCTCCCTAAGGAGAGATGACCGGCAATCTTTACGTAAGAAAGCCGGATGAGTAATGAGGAAGGTACATTCTTAAAAAAATCGCTGTTTTAACAGTTGCAAAAAAAATAAAGCAACACTCATGCATCCGGCTTAATGAAATGGCTCCCGGTTATGCCAAACCGCAATTTGCTGCAGGATTGCCTGCAGCAATAAGCCTTTTTAGCCTTCGGAAAAAAATCAGACCAAATACTTACAGAGTTGAATGCATCTATACTCAGGGTTAAGCGCACTTGACTAAAACAATTATGCAAATATTGGAATCCAGAAGGAGGTAAATAATATGTCAGACGAAAGAGGCGGAGTTCTCGGTGATATTTTCAGGGATAACAGTGAAATCCTGTTCTTCATTCTTATATTCCTTTGCCTGTTCTATAGCTGGAATTGCTGTGGAAAGAGATTTTAACCGGCAGCGGGTCTAACTGATTTATTCACCAGCAGCATTGAGGAACTACGTAATTTTTTTAAGTAAAAACATACCATAAAGAAAAGCAAGGGTGAAATTTAAAAAACCCTTGCTTTGGTTTTTATAAGGTGTTTTTAATATACTCCTGTGTCATTTTGTTCTCGCACCGCATTCGGTGCAAAACACTGAATCGCTGCTCACAAAAAGCACCACAGGATGAGCAAAATTCGGCGGAGGTTGCAGCCCGTTCGAATGAAATCTGCAATCCCTGCTCCGATTGCCACAGCAAACTGTGGTTTCATGTTAATACGATCAACAAGGATATTCAGTATTCCAATTGCTTTATCTGTCGAACTCTTTATCGATTACATAGCGAAGAAATGCATCAAGCGCCTGAGAAATCCATTTATTACGATGGTAGATCAACTGCTGCCAAATATCTATATCAATATCAGGTACATTCAAATATTTCAGGGAGCCTTCCTCAACCTTACGCCGGGTAATGAAATCCGGAAGAAAAGACACGGCATTGCCGTTTTCCAGTATTTTCGTGATGATGTCAGTCCGGCTGATCTCCAGCACAGGCTGGATTTCCAGCGACATCTTGGCCAGTTGCCTATCCAGCACCCCGCGATAACCCATGCCAAGCTCAGTAAGTATAAAAGGCTCAGAGACCAATTCACGCATCGGTATCTCATCTCTTTTTGCCAGAGGAGAATTCGCCCCTACAACAAAGTGCGTAGAAATGCGCGCCTCTCTGGCAATGATGTAGTCTTTGTGGTAAACATGAGAATCCAATGTCAGCATAACGTCTGCTTCATTTCTATTAAGAATATGGAGCATGTCTTCGGTATCTGCAGTGGAAAATTTTAGCCGTATTCCCGGATAGCGCATGTAAAAATCAGCATAGTTCTCAAGCAGCATTGCTTCGCAGAGTGAATCAGGTGTCAGGATATGTACATAGCCCTCAATTCTTTTATTTTTGCTCATATTCTGTCGGAACTCGTCAGTCAACCTGGTCACCTGCTGCGCATACTTCAGCAGCTCACGGCCTTTATCTGTGAGGATAAGCGTATGATTAATACGCTCAAACAGCAGGCACCCCAATTCAGTTTCCAATTGTTTGATTTGAAAGGAAACTGTGGACTGAGAGTAATCCAAAACCTTCGCAGCCTTTGTAAAACTGTTCATTTCTGCCACCTTAACAAAAGTCAACAAATTTCTAATTTCCATGGTGGAACCTCCATCGAATATATCGATTGTATTCATCAAGAACATTCGCTTTATCGATTGTAGTTTTTAGTATAAACTATGCCATATAAATTCACAATAGTGTTTGGAGGATAACAAATGCCCGCAATTAAGTTCTACAACCGCCCTGCTGTACCGATGGAAATGCACAAGGTCAAGATTGTCCAGAAGCTGAATTTGCTTCCTGCTCGCCAGCGTCTGGAAAAAATGCACGAGGCTGGTTTCAATACTTTTTTACTACATAATGGCGATATATTCATGGATATGCTTACGGACTCCGGCGTTAACGCCATGTCCGATGAAATGCAGGCCGCTATGCTGCGTGCTGATGATGCATACGCCGGCAGCGAAACCTTCTATCGCATGAACGCCAAACTTACAGAAATTTTTGGCATCAAGCACCTTTTGCCCGCTCATCAGGGGCGCGCTGCAGAGCATATCATCAACCTGCATTTTATCAAACCCGGCAATTGCGTCATCATGAACTATCACTTCACTACGTCGAAGGCACATGTCACCCGATTGGGAGGCCGTGTTGAAGAACTGCTGTGCGATGAAGGCCTGGTTACAAAGAGCGATCTGCCATTCAAGGGAAACATCGATCTGAACAAGGTCAAAGCATGTATTGAAAGGGAAGGCGCAGCCAACATTCCTTACATTCGTATTGAGGCCGGAACCAACCTCATCGGCGGCCAGCCTATCTCTTATGAGAACATGAAGGCAGCTACCGATCTTGCCAGGGAGCATGGCATTGCCACTGTGCTGGATGCATCGCTTCTGCAGGACAACCTGTACTTTATAAAGGTTCGCGAAGAATCCATGAAAGATAAGAGCATCCGTGAGATCACCCGCATGATCGCAGATCTCTTTGATGTTATTTACTTTTCCGGCCGTAAGTTCGGATTTGGCCGCGGTGGCGGTATCCTTGTGCGCGACGAAAAACTTTTCCACGCAATGGAAGACTATGTAACCATGTTCGAAGGTTTTCTTACTTACGGCGGTATGTCCGTAAAGGAAATGGAAGCAATGATCGTAGGTTTTGAGGAGACCATGGATTTCGATATCATCTCTCAGGGTCCTCAGTTCATTGATCACTGCGTACGACAGTTGGACGAGCTGGGCGTACCTATGGTTACCCCCGGTGGTGGTCTTGGTGCACACATCAACGCTCGCCAGGTCTTGGATCATGTTCCCTCTGATCAGTATCCTGCCGGTTCCCTCGTAGCTGCTCTGTATCTATGTGGCGGTATCCGCGGCATGGAGCGCGGTACACTTTCGGAAGAGCGCAATCCGGATGGAAGCGAACGCATTGCCTCCGTAGAGATGGTGCGTCTGGCCTTCCCGCGTCGTGTGTTCACCTTTTCTCAGACGGAGTATGTCATCGACCGCGTAAAGTGGCTGTATGATCATCGTCATCTGGTGGGCGGTCTGCGATTTGTGCATGAGCCTAAGACTCTGCGCTTTTTCACCGGCAGACTGGAACCTATAGGAAACTGGCCTGAGAAGCTGATCGAGGCTTATATTGCTGATTTCGGCGAGGATCAGTAATTACAACAATTTGAGAAATTGGTTCAAGAAATATTAATAATACAAAATTTCCGCCCGTAGGATTCTTCCTGCGGGCGACGTGTTATAAAAGCAGTTTTTTTGAATTGCTGCTATTGCCTCTTTTATATTCAACCTCGTAAATTAGGGGAAAATAAAACAAATATTGCATGTTATATTTTATATAGCCCGTTATTGACGAAAAGCGAAATAATGCGTTTTATAAGTTAACTGGGTTTCAAAGTAGGTGTAAAACAAAATAGCGGGATTCAAAACCCTGAAACCCGCTTATTTATTTGGTCGGAGTGAGAGGATTTGAACCTCCGGCCTCTTGGTCCCGAACCAAGCGCTCTAGCCAAACTGAGCCACACCCCGATAACTTTTCAATATATTTTTCTTTGCAATGCTTTATATATTCTACTACAAAATTTTCGTGCAATCAACACTAAAGTTTGTTTTCCAAAAGATTCTTTATAATAGGCTCTGTTAGACAAGAATAGTGTTATAGGTATAGTATTCTTCATTTTGTGTTATAATATGGATATAACGTTAATTTTAGTGAGGCGATACTTATGGCAAATGTGACAGCAATTAAAACGAATATAAGGACACTTTCGGATGCGGAGTTGCAGGATTTATTTGACTTTATCGGAGAACTAGTGGCGCTAAACTCTATTTCCGTCAATCTTCCTAAAGATTGTAGAGAATCAAGGTTTTCAAGAGGAGTGGTATGCCCTCACTGTAATTCTGATATTGTAATAAAAAATGGTAAATTGTGCGGAAAACAACGATATAAATGCAAGTCTTGTGGTAAGACATTTAATGACTTTACAAAATCAACGTTATCAAATACTAAGTTACCTTTGGAAAAATGGATTAAGTACGCTAAATGCATGGTTCTTGGCTTCTCTATAAGAAAATGTTCTCAAGTTGTAGGTGTATGTGTTAAAACTTCATTCTACATGAGACATAAAATTCTTGATGCAGTTAGGACGTTTATGGGAATTGGTAGTGTTGAAGGTATTGTTGAAATGGATGAAACCTTTGTGGCAGAATCTTTTAAAGGTAACCATAGGAGAAGCGGGTTCCAAATGCCAAGACCCTCCAGAAAGCGTGGCGGGGGTGTAAGTTTGCGTGGAATAAGCAGAGAGCAAGTTTGCATAGCAACTGCATGTAAATGTCAATAAAAATTTAGGCCAGTTACCGGAGTAAAATTAGGCCACCAATTCATAAAAAATTAACCTACATCTGATTGCTTTGAAAGAGCCTGCTTAAACCTGTAGCTTTCCCCGTTAATG
>DUMO01000064.1 GCA_012839865.1 Clostridiaceae bacterium | reverse complement strand
ATACAGGACTACCGCTACATGGACCTTACTCCGATGTCCATTGAAGTAGCATTAAAGAGTGCTCTAAGCCGTCAGAATATCCGCGTTGACGTACCTTCCAGTTTTACTGTCGGAATTTCCACTGAAGACGGAGTAATGCAAAATGCGGCAGAAAGGCTTTTAGGGCTCAAACAAAGCGAAATAATGGCTCTTGCCAAAGATATCATATTTGGTCAGCTAAGGCTTGTAGTTGCTACAATGGACATTGAAGAAATCAATGCAGACAGGGATAAATTCCTGGCAAATGTAACTGCCAACGTGGAAGCTGAGCTGAAAAAGATAGGTCTTCGCCTCATAAACGTGAATGTTACCGATATAAACGACGATTCAGGTTACATAGATGCACTTGGAAAAGAAGCTGCAGCCAAAGCTGTCAATGATGCAAAAAGAAGTGTTGCTGAACACGACAGGAACGGTGCCATAGGTGAAGCCGAAGCCCAGAGAGACCAGAGAATAAGGGTGGCGGAAGCAAATGCTGCTGCAGTTGAAGGAGAAAACAAGTCAAAAGTAAAAATTGCCGACTCTGAAGCCGAGAGAAGGGAAAAGGAAGCTGAGTTCAACAGAAGAGCAAATGCAGCTGAAAAGGTCCAGGCGGCCAAGGCCTTGGCAGAAGCATACCTTGCGGAGGAAGAGGCTGAAAGGACCAGGGCGGCCAGAGAAAAGGCCACAAAGGAAGCTGACATTATCATACCGGCTGAAATTGCAAAGCAAAAAGCTCAAATTGATGCAGATGCCGAGGCTGAAAGAATCAGGATTAAGGCCAAAGGTGAAGCGGATGCCATATTTGCAAGAATGGAAGCTGAAGCAAAGGGTATCAAGGAGATACTGAGCAAACAGGCTGAAGGTTTTGCCAGGCTGGTTGAAGCGGCAGGCGGAGATGCTGAGAAAGCTGTTATGATGATGGTTGTCGACAAACTGCCTGAGCTTGTGAAGACACAGGTTGAAGCAATAAAAGGCATCAAGATTGACAAGGTAACGGTATGGGACAGTGGCAACGGAGATAATGGAACAAGCACGGCAAACTTCATATCCGGGATGATGAAATCAATTCCTCCGCTCCAGGATATGTTTAAGATGGCGGGAATGGAATTGCCTAAGTATCTTGCAGGTGAAGCAAGCAAGGAAGAGAAGAGCGAAGCTGAAGTAAAATAAGGCCTGAAGCGTCCTCTTGACAAATTTGTTTAACATATAGCAGCAAGAAGTCTACCACCTCTCAGGCTGCGGGAGTACGTCACAAGCAAGCGGGAACATACTTAAAAAAATTATGTTCCCGCTTTATTTATTAAAAAAGCAATTATAGCAAATATAGTTCAGTTGACATCCTTGTTCACCTGCCTTCATATAATATACCAATAACATTACGGGAGATGGTTTTGTGAAGGTTAGTGTGGTAAAGCTGAGTGACTGCATCAAGTATCTGGCATTGGCACTGGTTTTGGTTGTTATAATCATCATTGCAATCTGTGTCTTGTCGGGAGGCCGTGAAATTGTATTAAAAACTGAAAAAGAATATTACTTAAAAAAGAATGACATTGCAGTTGTCAAACTGGAGGAGAACGCTTCCACGGGCTATAAATGGTATTACACCATTGAAAATGAAAACGTTTTAAAACTTGTGTCGGATAATTATTATCCGCCAAAGGACAAGAAGGTCATCGGCGCGCCGGGGGTCCGGGAATTTAAGTTTAAAGCCGTGGGGGAAGGGGAGACCTCTCTTGTATTTGAAAATTACCGCAGTTGGGAAGGCAGCAAGGAAAGGGTCCAAAGAATTGATTATGAGATAAAGGTAAGGTGAGAAAACGGTTTTTACAGCGATAAAGTTGGACTACATGTGAGAACAGTTTTGCAGCATACAGTTGACATAAATGTAGCGCTGGTGATAAAATTTCACTATTATACATGAATCAGATTGCTGAGAATTCATCCGGCAATGGACGGAGTAATGGTTATGCTTGCAAATATTGTTCTTATCATCGTAATGGTTGGAGTTACGATATACCTTCTGTATAAAGAAATCAACCTCGGCATTATAATGCTTTTTAATGCCATAATGCTCATCATTATCAAAAGAGTTGCCTTCGCAGATGCTGTAAAGCTTGGGATATCAGGTTTGTTTTCCGAAAGGACCATCAAGGTAATATTCATTCTTTTCTTTATTATGATGCTTGAAAGCGTAATGAGGAAAACAGGCATGATAAAAGCTCTGGTTGATAACATTGAGGAACTGGTGGGAGGAAACAGGTTTGCAGCAGTTCTTATGCCTTTTGTGATTGGTTTTTTGTCTTCTACCGGAGGTGCCAGAATTTCATGCCCGATGGTTGATGAAGCTGTTGGGGAAAATGCAGACCCTGAAACCAAAGCTTTTGTCAATTATTGGTTCAGGCATACCTGGCTGGATTCTTTCATCCTGTATCCTGGTGTAATCCTGGCCTCAGAATTGATGAATGTTTCAGTATTCAGTCTTTTCCTCCATATGTTTCCTTTTATTGCAATTACCTTTGCATCAGGTGTTTTTTTTGGTGTGTTCAATGTCAAAAAGGAAAAGGTGGAAAGGACACAACCGGTACTGAAAAGCTTGAAATTGTTCTTTATTAACATACTGCCTGTAATAAGCCTCATCGTTTTTTATATTGTGCTTACTCCGTTCTTTAAATACGCCCTTGAGGCTGCCACGCTGGCAGTACTTGTTTTGCTGCTTCTCATAAAGAGATATTCTCTTACGGATATTTGGGCAACTGCCAAGGAAGCCTTTTCCGTGAAATATGTCTTGATTATTTCCGGTGTTATGATCTTTAATGAAGTGTTAAACGGTTCAGGCGTGCTGGTTGAGCTTCAAAATGCAATTGCCAATTATGGAATACCAAGAGGGCTGGTTTTCCTGGTTTTCCCCATTATTGCCGGTATGCTGACAGGAATGGCAATGGGCTTTACATCAATGTCATTCCCGCTTTTGGTTTCCATTGGTCTTGCAGATAATATATGGCTGGGGGCGTTGGCCTTTGCAGCAGGCATGATAGGGCAGATGGTAACACCCATGCATATTTGTCTGGTTGTAACTGCTGATTATTTTAAAGTAAATATGAACAAGCTTATTAAAAGAGTGCTGGTTGCAGAAATTCCATTAATTATTGTAGTCGTAGCCGGGCTGTTTTTGCTTGCCTGACTTTTATTTTTCCCGGCTGTTTATTAAATAATATTTTTCAATACACTTACCGGTGGTTTTGCCAGGTTTGCGCTGCAAATCTCACTGAACATTATAGATTCTCTTCATATCATTAACGGAAGCTGCTATTAATTCTTTCAGAACGTCCAGGTTGATATCTTCAATTTTATTTATATATATATGCATGAACCTGAACTGGCTTTATACTTGCCCAGTTTTTCAAGGAGGTCATTGTATTTGCTTGCTCCGGACATGATATATATTACTATGTTGCTTTTCCTTGGTGAGAAGGCTATGAGCGGCCAGTCACCTTCCTGCTTGCTTCTTTCGGACTTGTAATGATAAGTACCGTAGCCTATCATGTTATTGCTCCATAATGCTGCTTTTTCAGTCAATACGCTGTCAAATGCCTTTTTTAATTCGATACAGTCCAACCTTTTCTTTTCAGGCTCAATGCTCATTAAAAAGCTATCTACATCAATGTTGGTGGATTTGGTTTTTATTTCTCCCATAATAATCCTCCTTGTCTCTTCTTTAAATATGGTAATTTCCACCGTTGTTTTGCCTTTATGGCAATAAACACTGCCTGGTTCATTTTACGAAAGACTATGAAGAATGCTCCTCAAAACTCTTCCACTGGAGATAGAAACCACCGAACTTCCACAGGGAAGCTCCTCAATTCATTTAGATGAGAATGTTACTGCGTAAATTGTTTACAAAAATCCTTATACCATTTCTGCGCTGCTTTCAATAATGCAGGAGTATCAAGGCCATATGGACAGTGATTTTTGCAGTGTCCGCAATTTATGCAGTCACTTATGCGGTCCATGTTTTCCTTCCATTCCTTTGTAATAAACGGTTCAACGGGAGAACGTGTCATTAAAAGGGACATTCTTGCGGCAGTAGGTATGGGGATTTTTGCAGGACAAGGGAGACAATACCCGCATCCCCGGCAGAAGTTTGATGCTAGCTCCTTTCTTTCAAGTTCTATGGCTTCCCACATTTTTTCATCAAGAGCAGGGGGAGCTTTTTCCAGGGCAAGAAACTGGTCCAGCTCTGATTCTCTCTGAATACCCCAAATAGGAACAAGATTATCATATTGCCTTAAGAAAGCAAAGGCTGCAGGCACATTCCTTATAAGTCCCCCGGAAAGGGCTTTCATGGCTATTAATCCCAGATCGTATTTCTTGCATTCATCAATCAACTTAAGCTCATTTTCAGATGAAAGAGCGCTCAAAGGAAACTGAATGGTATCATAAAGCCCTGACCTGGCAGCTTCCAATGCCCTGTCAAGGCCATGGTTTGTAATTCCTATAAAACGGACTGTTCCATTTTCTTTTAAGGATAACATGGCATCAAATAATTCATCTCCCGGTTTGGGTACGAAGGAGGGATTATGAAACTGCAGTATGTCAATATAATCGGTTTTTAAATTCTTAAGGCTCTCCTTCACATTTGAAAATAAACCTTCCTTTGTTTTTGCAGGACTTTTTGTGGCAATTATAATATCCTTACGGACGCTGCCAAGTGCATATCCGATTTTCTCCTCACTGTCGGTGTATCCCCGGGCTGTATCAAAAAAATTAATACCGTTTTCATAGGCTTTCCGGAGTATTTTTTTTGATTCCTCAAAGCTGATTCTTTGAATTGGAAGTGCGCCAAAGCCGCTTCTGCTGACTATAAGTCCGGTACGTCCAAGCCGTATTGTATCCATATTGAATGCTCCTTATGTTTAAACAAATTAATAAAATGAATTATTATTTAAACATTATAGCATATGATGAATCAGGCTTGCAATCATGCTTGAAATCTGGCAAAATCCATTAAATCAGCAGGTTGTTGTTTTAATCAGCTCTAATGCGAGTCCCCCTTGCAAGAGAAGTTTTAATGTTAATAACAATTATTTAAGATTACGATTGTAATCTACTAATAGTTTACAGCAAAAACTATTGTTGTCAAGAAATATTTGGTAAGTCAGGAACCAATATGCTACAATTTGTCTATTTGTGCAGTCAATTCATGAACAATGATAATATGATGCAGTATCAGTGGAGGAATAAGAGCAATAATGCATATATATACCCAATCAAAATGTTAATTGTCAAGGATGTGTCCTGTGGTGCCTGGATTCAAACAGAAGGCCATGTTAAAGCTGTTGTCTTAGGATATCCGGGTCTGTGATTGGAGCCATGCAGGCGAAATTTTCGCATATATACACCGTAGTTTTTCCATCGATTGGCTTGTAATTTTCTATAAAGGGAACCAGCTTCACAAGTTCCGGGTACATTTGCGAGTAGTAAAGTGAGTTGTTAAAAGGTTTGTATCCTTCACGGATTGCATCGATCATGGTTTCCGTATCATGCTTGTCTTTAGTTCCGGCAATAACCAGTTCTTTTGCCGGGTGTCTCATAAACATATAGGCACAAAGCGCAAAAGAATGACTTGCCGGTGCAAGTGAAATTGATCCGGAAAATGCCTTGAAGATATCCTCTGCATACTCTTCCAAATTATATTTTCCAGTCAGCCTGGCAAGTTTTATAAGATTCATTGCACTGACGGAATTTCCTGAAGGCATGGCTCCGTCATAAATTTCCTTAGGCCGTATGATAAGTTCCTCGCTGTCGTTTCCGTAAAGGAAAAATCCCTTGCCTGTATGGTCCCAGAAAAGATTGATTGAATCCTCGGTTAACTTGAGTGCCTTTTCCAGGTACTCCGGCTCAAAAGTCGCCTGGTACAGTTCTATAAGTCCCCATGCTAAAAATGCATAATCATCAATATATGCCTTGCAGGCAGCATCACCATCCCTGTAGCGGGCAAGGAGGCGACCGTTTTCATCGACCAGGTTTTTTAATATAAAAGCTGCCGCCTTTTTTGCGGCTTCTGTGTATTCATTGCATTTCAGCACTCTTCCGCCAGTGGCCAAAGCTGCAATCATCAAGCCGTTCCAGGCAGTCAGAATTTTATCATCTTTATGGGGGTGTATCCTTTTTTCCCGGTGCATGAAAAGCTTTTTCCTGCAGTTTGCAAAGAAATCCTTTTTTGACTCGTCAATTGAAGAATCAATAAGGTTGGGAATGCTTGCTCCTTCAAAATTCTCCTTGTGGTTGATATCATAGGTTTTGCAGAACAGCTCCCCGTCCTCATTGCCTAATACATTTTTTACTTCTTCCGGCCTCCATACGTAGAATTTTCCTTCCACACCTTCGGAATCGGCATCCTCTGCGGAGAAAAATGCACCATGCTCCGATGTCATGTCTCTTAGCACGTATGCTGAAAGTGCTTTCGGGAACGGGCAAGAGAAAGACACCTCGGAGTTGGTCGGAGGAAAACATGGCAATGTGAGTAAGCTGACCCGCAGGTATGCGTTAGATACTTTGAGATGAATGTTTCATGATACCGGAGTTATATCGGCAAATGCAGCATTTAATCTGGGTGGCACCACGTGAACAAGCCTCTCGTCCCGGAAGCAATTCTGAGATGGGAGGCTTTTTTTATTATGGTGTGCTTCTTATAAATATTATCGCAATGAAAGGTGGATTGTTATGGAGTATATTACCGAAATGCAGAATAAATCGGCAATTGAGTTGTCCGGATTGCATCAATATGCGGGCAAAACAATAAAAATCAGCGGGATAATACACAGGATAAGAGAGATGAGTGGATTTTCCTTTGTAATCCTGCGGACCGGAAGAGAATTGATGCAATGTGTGTACACACGGGACAAGGCTCAATTTGATTTGGACTCTATTGTCGAAGGCAGTTGTGTTATCGTAGAAGGTGAGGTGGTACTTGATTCCAGGGTCGCTTATGGAGCAGAGGTCCACATTATAAACATTAAAGTGTTGTCAAGGCCAGTGGAAAACCTGCCAATAGTAATTAACAGAAAGCAACTTGACATCTCCCTTGACACAAACCTGGCGTACCGGCCTATATCCCTCAGAAATCCACGCGAAAGAGCCATTTTTAAGATACAGGAAGGTATAGCAAGGGGCTTTCGTGAGTACCTTCTCAAGCAAAATTTCACTGAAATCCGAACTCCGAAAATAGTCTTTGCAGGTGCAGAGGGAGGAGCCAACATATTCAAATTGGATTATTTTGGCAAGCAGGTATACCTGGCTCAAAGCCCGCAATTTTACAAACAAATGATGGTAGGGGTGTTTGAAAGGGTGTTTGAGGTAGCACCTGTGTACAGGGCAGAAAAGCATGATACCTGCCGGCACCTTAATGAATATGTCAGCATGGATTTCGAGATGGGTTTCATAAATGACTTCACCGATATAATGCAGATGGAAGTCGGAGTTTTAAAGTATATATTCAGTTTGCTGGAGTTGGAATACAGCTATGAATTGAAGCTGTTGAACGCCACAGTTCCCAGGATTGAAGCAATCCCTGCAATAAAATTTATGGATGCCAAGAGCATTATTGCCGCTGAATTTAACAGGAGAATTACTGATTATGAAGATTTCGAACCGGAAGAAGAACAACTGCTTTGTGAGTATGCAAAAAAGAAGTATGGCAGCGACTTTATATTTGTAACCCATTACCCCTCATCAAAAAGGCCATTTTATGCCATGGATGACAGGGAGGACCCGAATTTCACCCTCAGCTTCGACCTTTTATATAACGGACTTGAGGTAACTACCGGAGGGCAGCGTATTCATGACTATAATGAGCAGGTTGATAAGATGCTCAGACGAGGTATGAATCCTGAAGAATTTGAATCATACCTGATGATACACAAATATGGCATGCCACCCCATGGAGGGTTGGGGGCGGGACTGGAGCGGTTGACCATGAAGCTTCTGGGACTTCCTAATATACGAAATGCGTGCTTATTTCCAAGAGATATAAACCGGGTGACCCCGTAAACTTAAACTTTTGGAGAAAAAGTCGTACATTAATAGTTTGTTAATGGTATTATTTTCTTGTTTTTAAAATAAATATTCAAGGAGTACTCCGAAATGAACTACTATGAGCGCATACAAAAATCCATAAATTCGATTCCTGCCTGTAATATTCTTGTTACTGTTCAGACATTGAAGCAGACTAGAATTACTTCGATCCCCCTCGGGCATATTCAGGATATCCTGCCACGACCTTGCCAATAAGAAAGTATGCAGCTTAAACATATTGCCAGGTGCTTATAATAGGTATATGATTATCATAGCGAATAAAGGAAAATATTATATTATTAAAAAGTAGTATGTCGGATTTTGCTACAAGGTCAGAGTAACGATTATGGTTAGAATCACACCAAACAAGTGAAGAGAGGAGAGCAGATATTTGTGAAAGAATTGGAATTAAAGTTTGAGAAACTAATTAAGAAGCAGGCAAAGCACGAATCAGCTATCCTGGGCTTAAACCTGTTAATAGCCAGGTTACAGAGAAAATACTCAGCTAATCAGTCACCGGCAGAACTTGAAAGTTGCTTACAAGAAATGAAAGCTTTTTTGAAAAATATGCTTCAATAATGGAAAAAGATCTCGAAGAAATAAAGAAGTTATAGGAGGTTGAAGAGTATGTTTGTAAATCTTGATGAAACAACGAAATTAATTCTTGAAGGTAAAATTCTACATATTGCAGCTGATGAGTCCTTGTTGAAACAATTACCTAAGGGCAATTGGGTTGCAGGCACCACTCCATATTTTATTACGGAGCAAGGTGGCATTACCAGCAAAGATAGATTATTTGTCAATGAAATATCTTGTGCAGTTGATTTTAAAACCGTGGTGTACGACAAGAATAGTATTTTTAATATAACAAAAGATGCATATCCTAATGGATTGGCTTTCCTAATAATGCCTTATGCAAGTGATGTTGCAGCATTTTATGCCAAAGAAGCTCCAAATATAAGTGATTTATTTATGAACCCAATCATTGGCTGGATTTCGGGTTTCGACCTCTCAACAGGTTCGTTTGCGAGAGTTTATGATGGTGTTAATGGCTTATCCTATGGTGACAAAGCAGTTGCATTACACATATGCTTACCAGATGATAAAATAGCTTCCTTTGGTATTGTAAATATTTTTAATGCTAATGAGAATGATATAAAAATTGAATTTACTGAGGATGCTCTATCGGTAAAGAATTGTCTTGTTAATGGAAAAGAAGTAGTATTATCAGATTACATATCCGATAATAAAATTGATACCCAATTACCTTTGGTTGCTGATTACAATAGCGTACCGGTAAATGTGTCAATTAAATCAGTATCTGAAGAAAACAAAACGGTAGAGTTTTATGCTCCTGTATTTGCAGGAAAGGAATATCGTTTTGCGTGCCCAGTCAGTAATTATGCTGCAAGCTTTAAGGAAAAATTGCAAGGGATAAAGAATGTCAACCCAATTTTTTCATGTAACTGTATTCTTAATTACCTTTATGGTGAGCTTGACGGTAAAGCGACACCTCCATTTGCAGGCCCGGTAACTTTTGGAGAAGTAGCTTACCAATTACTTAACCAAACACTGGTATATGCAGAGATAATTAGCAGGTAGCATAATAAGCTAATTCCAACGCTTTATGAAACAGTGAGGAAAAAGATTTGTTAATATGTGACGAATGGGGATATGTCCCCTTTGAAAAAAATGGCTCAAAGCTTTTGTTTCAGGTAATTTAGAATGATATGAAAAAGGAGAGTGGTAATTACAACAAACCTGGAATTTAGTAAATGTAACGGTATTTTCTATAACGAAAAACTGACAGGTGCGTTGATTGACCGGCTGGTACATCATAACCACCTGTTGGTTTTTCTAGTTTTGGCCAGAAACTTGCCAACATGTTTTTGAATCTCCTTTATTGGTAAATAGCCATTTGTATTATATTTCCGCTGAAGTTCCTTGCTTCATCTATATTGTGGGTTACCAGAACCAAGGTTTTGCCCTTTGCATGTTCTTTTACGTACTTTATTACAGTGGTTTTGGTCTCCTCATCCAGACCCTTGAAGGGCTCGTCCAGAAAAATAATCCCGCTTTCGGCCATAACAGCCCGTACTATTGCCACCCTGCGGCGCATGCCACCGCTCAATTCGCACACAGGCAAATATATGCTGTTGTTGCCGATGCCTACATTGTTCAGATGTTTTATTATGTCATCCGTATCAACTTTTTTTGATATCACCATCCGTATATTTGAAACTGCGCTAAACTGCTCACACAGGCGGTCCTCCTGGAATACAGCGCTTTTGATTTCGGGGACACCGGTTACCGTTCCGCTGTCGGGGGAGAGGAACCCCATAAGAATATTTAAAAGCGTGGTTTTCCCACAGCCGGAGGGACCCATGATGCAGTTAAACTGGTTTTCATACAGCACGGCTGAAAAATTCACCAATACTTTTTTATCTCCAAAACTCTTTGAGATTTTGTCTATTTTAATGTTCAACTTTTGTTTTCCCTCCGGATTTTAAAATAAGTTTTGAAACATATATAAAAAGCTTCTCAAAGAGAACGCTTATGGTAATTATTACAAGGGACCATGCAAAGAGGTCCCCGGTGTCAAGATAAACTTTTGCTTCATAGAGCCTCTCGCCAATGGAACCTGACGGTATCCCGATCAATTCAGCGGCTATGCCTGCTTTAAAGGACATTCCGATTGATACGCTGCAAGCTGATATTAAGTATGGCGTTATCTGCGGGATGTATATATAGAGCAGCCTTCGCCACCATTTCACCCTGAAAAGGTCTGCCATCTCCAAAAGCTTGCGGTCGGTGCTGCTAATGCCTTGTAAAACATTAGTATAAACAATTGGCAAAACTATCAGAAAAGCTATAAAGACGGATAAACTTTTTGAATTGAGCCATATAAGGCACAAAACAATGAAGGAAGCCACCGGTGTTGATTTGACAGTCATTATGTAAGGGTAAAAGATTTCTTCCAGGAACCTGAAGCGGCCTGCAGCAACAGCAAGAGCAATTCCTGCCGCCAAAGCCAGCAAAAATCCGGATACAATCCGTACAAAGGAAAATCCTATGGCTTTCCAGAAGTCAATACCGGCGCCAAGTTCAATGAGCCTTCGGGCAACCGTCAATGGGGCGGCCAGGAGCAATGAGTTTCCGATAATCATTGCTCCTGCTTGCCACACTGCAATGGCTAGTATAATTGCTGCGATTTTGCCTGTTTTTTTACTCTTTGTAGTAGAAGTCCTCCCCGGGCAGCTTTCCTCCGACTGATTTCGGGTTTTGTTCATATAGGACATTCAGATACCCCTCCATTGCAGTTTTCATATCAGTTCCATCCATATAGGTTATGTTGCAATATGGTATGGCTTCCTTAGCCACCGCTGCATTTACAATATTATATTTTTCAACGAGGGCAGCACCTTCTTCTATATTCAAATTGATATATTCGATTGATTTTTTGTAATCATCCAAAAAATTCTTGATTTGCTCCGGATATTTTGCTGCAAAATCACTTCTGACCACAATGACACCTGTAATCATCAGACTGCCGTTGTCAAGTTTTTCCCATTCATTGTTGAGATTTATGGCTATGCGCAAATTTTGAACCTTTGATTTTGCGACAGTGACATATGGCTGGGGAAGCATAGCAACACCGCTGTCTGCCTGTGACAGCAAAGCCACAACTTCCGCAGGCTCAGACTTCCACTCAAGGGCAACGTCGTTGTCCGGATTGATACCGTTTTCATTTAAAAGGTAACGTAACGCATATTCCGGCACTGAACCTTTTCCTGTACAGTAGATGGTTTTGCCTTTCAAATCCTCCATGGACGAGACTGTGTCTCCCTTTTCAACAATATAAAGGACTCCCAGGGTGTTAACAGCAAGGAGCTTTACTTTGCCTTCTGTATTATTGTACAGGACAGAAGCAAGATTGGCGGGGATTGCAGCCATGTCCAGCTCACCCTGTATCAGCTTTGGAGTAACTTCATCTGCCGAGCCATGGAGTGAGAATGCATACTTGTTGGTTGTCTTGCCCTGGTCCGCCTGGTCCAGTAATTGTACAAGCCCCATGGTGGTTGGTCCTGTAAGCCCTGCAATCCTGATTTCCACTTCTTCATTCTGTTGAGGTTCCGTGTTCTTGGTGCAAGCTGTTAATAATGCAAACATCATTATAAAAATAAGCAAAATGCTGATTCCCTTTTTCATAAATATCAATCCTTCTTTCTAAAATTATAATGATAATAATCTCAAGCACTTCTTAAAAAATCCGTTTGTTGTATTCCCGACGGAAAACTGCTTCAATGCCGGAATGTTTTTGACCGTACTTCCTATGGGTCAATAATACCCCGGCACTGACACTGCAAATATGCTAAACACGTGTCCTGGATGTAACGGTCTTCACGCTTACACCCTTTATCATTCCCAGTTTCCCGGAAAGGGAGCTTGTAATGTCCCCCGGAGCTTCCAGGACAACACAAATGATTGATATACCTCTCTCCCTGTAAGGTATACCCATGCGGCCGATAATATAATCACCAAATTGATGCAAAAGATCATTTATTTCTCCGGCTGCAGAAGTATCTTCTACAATGATGCTGATTACTGATATTCTTTTATCCATTTTAATAAATCATACCTTTCCATCAGTATCTTTATAAATCTCTTGCAGGACCGTCAAACTGCTCCGCAGCGGAATTGCTGTGGGGTTTATTCCTTTGCTTTTTTAACCGTCAGCGGGACCATCATACTGTGCTGCAGCAGAATCACTTCATAATATATCTTTCTGAAAACCTTCCAATACCAATAAAACTGTTAACCATGCATATAATCATGCACTAAATAAAAAAACCACGCAAAAAGGCGTGGGTAACATACTCTGCAATTTCGACAATCACCCGCCTTTCTCTTCGGGACGTACCCAAATAAGTCAGAACGAATTTTACTTTTAAGTTTTAACTGGTGCTCCCCAGGAAGCCACATAATAAAGATTATTTGTAACTCTCCGGTAAAGCTCCAATATGATTATAGTGAAATTTGGAATGAGTGTCAAATGAAAAAGGTATGGAATTGACAGAATAAATACTTGCGAATTCCGTATTGTGAGCCAGATGGTGCAACAGGGCATAAAATATGACACTTGTAAAAATTTTTTAATAGTAATTCAACAAAAATTGACAGCTAAATTATTTAAAAAACCTGTTTACAAAAATAAAAATTTGTGTAATTATATTTCTTAGGAAAAGAAATCTTTAAACTCGGTACAGAGATGCCGGTAAGATTGAACATAGTTAATAACTTATGACAACTTTTGCGTGTCAAGTTATTGATAGGCAATCTTGCTGTATGGCAAGATTTTTTTGTGATTTTTTTTCCTCCTTTCAAACAAATTAAAAATCAGGAGGTATTAATCATGTCTGTAAAAAAAGAAGTTTTAGGCTATCTGCCAGATGAGAGGCCGCCATTTTTTGAACTGATCCTTTTTGCACTCCAACAAATTGTAGTAATGTTTCCGGCAACAGTGCTTGTAGCCCTGCTGACAAACTTCCATGTTTCGACAACAATTTTTGCAAGCGGTTTGGCAACTTTGTGCTTTATCCTTATTACCGGAAAGAAGCTGCCGCTGTATTACGGTTCGAGTTTCTCGTATATAGCAGCCATAGCTTCCATAATGAGCGCTGAAGCATTTGCAAACTATACATTGGATGAGAGAATTTCAGTAGCTCAGTTTGGCATTGTGATGTCAGGTTTTGTTTCAATACTCGCTGGATTTATTGTAAACAAGAGCGGGAAAAAAGTTATAGACAAAATACTTCCTCCATCAGTTACCGGAAGTATAGCAATAATAATCGGATTATCTTTGGCAGCCAATGCAATGGGCAATGCTGCTGCTGTTCCTCAATATATCAATAATAATGTTGCTGAAGCCCAGGCAGTATATGACTCAATTGAAGATAAGAACTCTGCTGAGGCAGTGGAGGCAAAGGATGAAATTGAGAAGGCAGAACAGCAAAAAGCCGCTGCATCCAACTATGCGTGGTTAATAGCCATAATCACTTTATTATCTACCGTTTTGTATTCAGTTTATCTCAAGGGAAAACTCAGCCAACTGCCAATACTGTTCGGACTTTTTACAGGATATCTGGCGGCGGTGATTATCGGGTTTGCAACGGGTATTCAATTTATCAGCTTCGACACAATTCAATCAAATTATATATTGAACCTGCCCAAATTTACATTACCGAAACCAACCTGGGCAGCAGTTTTGGCAATAATGCCCATAGCTATTGCAACCATACCCGAGTCAACTGCTCATGTGTACCAGTTGCACATTTATGTAAATGACCTGGTGAAAAAGAAGAAATCTACAAAGGAATATGATATAGAAAGCAAACTGGGTCTCAACCTTATCGGCGACGGTATTGGAGATATCGTATCCGGGCTTATCGGAGGTCCTGCAGGTACAAACTATGGTGAAAACATCAGCACCATGGCAATAACCAAGAATTTCTCAGTTCCCGTGCTTATTGCCGCATCGATTATAACAATGATAATATCCTGCTTTACTCCTTTGATTAATGCGGTATATTCAATCCCGACATGTGTAATCGGCGGACTTTCCATATACCTCTTTGGTGTTATCGGGGCTCAGGGTATTACGATAATGCTGGATAAGAAATTGGATATGTTCAGCGCCAGAAACCTTGCAGTAATTGCTGTAATTTTAATAGTCGGACTGGGTGGAAGCTTCAATTTCGAAGGCGGAATGATTCCAATGTTCGGAGCCAAACTCCCGGCTTTGGCTACAGCAGCTGTCATCGGGATACTGTTGAATCTCATGCTTTCAGTCAAAAATTCTGACAATGGAGATGCACAAGCAGCATAGTTATAATAAGGGTTAAATACTTGTTTGAATGATTATTTGATTTTATAAATCCGGCTTGAATCCGCTGTTCTAGACTGCGGATGAAAGCCGGATTTTATTTATAAGTCTTTTGATTAAAGCAGATACAAGGTAAGCTGCTCCTGAAACAAGTACAATAACAGCACCGGAAGGGATATTATAACTGTAGGATATAAAAAGTCCTGTCAGGCAGAGAACCAAACCTGTAAGTATTGATATCAGCATAATATTCTTAAGATTATAGGAAAACAGTCTGGCTGTGGCGGGAGGCGCTGTCAAAAGCGCAATAACCAGTATGATTCCTGCAACTCTGATAAGTACTACCACCGTCAATGCTATGAGAATATAAACCATGTAGTCCAGAAAATTTACCGGCAACCTCAGGACAGATGCAAATTCCCTGTCAAACATATAGGCTTTGAGCATATTGAAACCGGCAAATATTAAAAAGATTATCACAATATCAAGGGCTATCATTGTTATCAGGTCATTTCTTGATACTGTAAGAATATCTCCGAAAAGGTAGGAAGACATATCCGGAGGGTAACCCGGTGTAAGTGAAATAAACAATATACCCAGCGCCATACCCACCGACCAGAAAATCCCGGTCAGAAGGTCGGGATTTGTTTTTGATCTTTTGTTTATTTCTGATATGGATAAACTTGTTCCGACTGAAAAAAGAAGGGCTGTAAAAATAGGTTCCACACCAAGTAAAAATCCAAGACCAATTCCTCCAAAGGAAGCATGAGCTATGCCGCCGCTCATCATAACCAATTTTTTCTCCATTATAACTGTGCCGATTATTCCGCAGGCGATGCTGGACAATATGCAAGCTATTAAGGCATTTTGCAAAAAGGCATATTTAAAAATCGAAGCTATCATTTGTTTTCCTCCTTGCCGGATTTTTCTTTGTGAGTTCCAAGAACCCTGTGGGGGACACCATGGGCTATGAGGTCGATATTGCAGCCATAGAGCTTTTCCACCATGCAGTTGTCAAGCTCAGGGTTGCCGTGATAATACAACTGTGTATTTAGGCATGCTATGGTTTTGACATTCGAAGATATTGCCCCTATGTCATGGGATACCATAACGATGGTGATTTTTTTGTTCAGCTCCTTCAAAAGCTCCATAAGCTCACCTTGTGCGCTGGTATCGACACTTGCGGTAGGCTCGTCCAGGAACAGTATTTTGGGTTTTGCAGCCAAAGCCCTCGCAATCAACACCTTTTGCAGTTGTCCTCCTGAAAGCTCACCAATCTGCCTTTTTCTGAGGTCATGGATATTGAGTTCCTTCAAAAGTGTTGATACAGTGTTGTGGTCATCATTGAGAAATTTAGGGAAAAATAATTTTTTACCATACAGGCATCCGGTCAGCACGGCATCTTCCACGCTTATGGGAAATTCCCTGTCGAAGCTGCCAAACTGGGGGACATAGCCTATCGGGACCCGGAGGCTGTCGATTGAATGCCCATAGATTTTAACAGCACCTTTGGAAGGTTTTAAGAGTCCCATTATGACTTTCAACAGAGTGCTTTTTCCTCCACCGTTGGGACCTATAATCCCTAAGAAGTCCTTTTCATACACCGTGAGGTTTATATTTTCAAGAGCGCATATTTCATTGTAGAATACGCTTAAGTTTTCAATTTCTATTACTTTTTTCATTGTTTCCTCCAAATTTATATGACAGTGTTCCAATCTGCTGCAAGAACACTGTTGCTTTATTCTTCGTCTCCTCCAAATGATAAGTGACATTGTCCTGTTTTTAACAGGGGAACACTATTGTTTGCTGCTTTTCCTGTTGAACTGGTGGCGGCAGTGTACTTGTTACCTCCAGAAGGAACACTGATACTTTGTTTATTATTTCCCGTATTTCCCGGCACTCAATTTAAGCAATTCTCTGGTGTACTGCAGCCTTATTAATTATTTCCTTCGATGGCCTTTGCAAAGGTTTCAGCTATTTTTCTCAGGTTATTTATATAATCAGCAGAAAGAGGTTCAACCATTATGGCTTCACCACCGATTTCCTCTGCAAAAGCCCGGGACTGGCGGCTGTCTGACTCTGCCTGGTAAAAAACAGCTTTTATGTTTTCTGATTTTGCCAAATCAATAAGCCTCTGAAAGGTTTTGGGAGCTGCGTCCTTGCCACCTTCCTCTATGGCATGCATATTGAGGCCGTAATCATCTGCAAAATAGCCCAATGAGGGGTGGTACATTATAAACGATTTGTTGCTGACCCCGCTCAGAATTTCCTTTATTTCACTATCCAATTTATCCAGTTCCTGCTTGTAGGATTCCGCATTGCTTTCATATATGCTCTTGTTATCTGCATCCAGTATTGATAATTCACGGGCAATCTCTTCTATTATTACCTTGACTCTCTTAGGGCTGAGCCATATATGCGGGTCGTTACCTTCGTGAGAATGTTCATCCGACGGGATTTCCGGGGAATCAGGGTTGGTACTGTGAGAATGCGAAGATTCTCCGGTTTCAAAACTCCTGGGAGGATAAAACCTCGCCACCCTTTCTGCAAGGTCGACTATTTTTATACCGCTGTTTATACTGCCAACCCTTGGAAGGATATATGCCTCTTCAGCCGGCACTCCTATAGCAAAATAAATTGACGCCCTGCTGAATTCCTCCATTAGTTTTGGTGAAGGTTGATAACTTTCCGGGCTGTACCCGGGAGGAACCAGTACGACCACATCCATCAGATCCCCTGCAACTTCCTTTACAAATGTAGCCTGGGGGACAATGGTGACAGCTACCACAGGTTTGGTTTGTGCTGCAGTGGAATTAGTCTTTTCATTGCAGCCGGTGAAAGAAAATATTGTTATAATTGCCATCATGAAAATGACACATTTGATTCTCATACAAAGCCTCCGCATGTTTAATTTGCAGTACTCCTTTATGTAATGCATTTTCTCTGCACCTGGCCGATACAGAAGCAGGGGGAAGGTATAAAGCAATTCCCCTTGTATCAGTGAACCTGTCCAATATAATGCTGCATCCGTCCTGGCAACAGTTTTTATACGCCACCTGATGCAAAAATAAAGCCCCCTTGCAAATTTGTCAGATACAAATGCAAATCATTTGCATCTCGGATATTTTATTATATGTATTGCAAATCATTGATGTCAATAGCTTTTTTATTAATATAACCTATAAATGCTAGCATTAATGATATTTATGAAAAAATTAGCAAAAAAACTATTTACAATGTAGATTATATATTATAAAATTATGTCAAGAAAATCGGACAGGGTGAAATAACAGGCCATGGATAAAATGAGCTTATTTACTATACTTGCTGTGTCTTTGCCTGAAGCGGTTCTAAATATATATATTGGTTTGCTTCTTACCGGTCATCGGAGCAAGCTGTATCTGGATGATAAAATCAATATTGTCCGATTAATAATTACTGCCCCTCTAATGGTGTCTGTAACGTTTTTCAGCAGGTACATACTTACAGAGTTGCTTTTAGTAGTATTGTTTAACGTCCTGCTTTATACTTTGATTTTGTTGTTGGTTTATAAAATAAAGTGGCATGAAGCGGTCCTGGCTGTGTTAATATTTTACGGGCTTCTTATTACAATTGAGATTGCATACATGCCGCAATTTTTCGTATTATTTGAAATATCAATGGAAGAGTACTTCGCCAGTGACTTAACAAGATTTTTTACAAGCATACCCCAAAGGCTGATACAGCTTGGAATTGTCGTTTCATTATGGAACTGGGATATAGTTTACCTTAAGCTCCAGTACCATAAAAAATTAAAATATTACGTTCTTGCTTTTACGTTCTTATTATTTATTGCTGAAGTCTCATTTTGTACGCTGTTCCTGTATAGCCTGAATATGCTTACTCATAATTTTAGAATTTATTTTTCTATTTTATCGATAGTATTTGTTGCTGTTAATATTACTTATTCCAAAATGTTGCTTACTTTTTTAAAACAATTATAAAAAATAAATTTATTAAAAAGGTAAAGGAGGGTTTTTTAGATGAAATCAAAAGTATTACGTATTGTTGGCGCTCTGCTCACTCTTGCAGCTTTGTTTACAGCTTCTTCAGCATGTTCGTTTATAATTCATCAACCCAAAGAACCAAAATGCTTAAGAAAATAATCTGACTGACTTCATGGAATAAGTATCTTGGCGCCCCAAAGAACCCGAAGAGGGTTCTTTGAGGTTTTATTATGGGTGTTTTGGGCAACAGGCATTTGGCATTTGCTGCCCGTGAATTTTAATCATTGCCTATTGTCAGAATGTTTTCAAGCAATTTTATAATTTTTTCAGGAGATAGATTCCGTTTCTTAATCCACTTGGCAAGTTTAATATAATTTTTATCAATAAGCATGTCTTCAATTACTTCATGATCTGAAAAAGCATTATCACCATTATTTTTGAAGTTCTCTTGTTCATTTTTCAGGGATTCAGGGGTGTTTTTCCGGTAAAAAAAATCAAGACTTACCTGAGCATAGTCTGCCAATGCTATTAGAGACTTAAGCGAAGGTATTCTGTTTCCTGAAATGTAGTTTTTCAAATCCTCAATGCTAAAATTTACACCAATAGTTCTGAGTATGTCTGCCTGAATTTGCTCGATGGGACTTTCTCCAAAAATCAATTTGAGATTTTCTTGAATGTTGTGCGGATTTCCACGTATTGGTGTCTTCCCAAACAAAAAATCCACTGAAACATCAAAGTAATTGGTCAGTGCAAGTATGGTTTTCATATCAGGCTCTCTCTCATCATTTTCATATTTGGAGATGGCAGCTCTGCTAATACCCAGCATATTTGCAATTTTTTCCTGGTTATCTCCTCTTTCTTCTCTGAGAAATTTCAGCCTTTGGCCAAAACTGGACATACCTTCACCTCCGCTATTGTCTACAATTATACGCTACAGACACCTCATAATGCAATGTTTTTTTAGAAGCCTGAAAATCCCAACTTAAATTCAGGCTTCTTTTTGCTTATCGGTTGACTTTGATTTTAGCATCAGCTGGAGAAATCAGTAATAGAATTTTACAAATTTAATTGAGTAAATATCACACAGGAGCAAATCATCGCTCTCAGCTTCGTTGATTAATATATAGCTTGCTCCAACACCAACCAGTGTTCCAAAACGGTCAACAAGCTGATTGGTGCCTATAAGGAATTCCACTCTGACATTTTTCCCTATTTGAGTCCTGAGGAAACCAGGAGTATAAAGGGTGCTTGTCATTGTCGTTGGTGGTTGCTCATCTGTAAGGACTGGGAGTGTACCGGGTGTCTGGCCGGAAACTGCCATTGGCATACTGCTTCCTGTTGAATCCATGGTTTGTGCCAAAGTACCGGAAATGGGTGAGGCGGCGGATGCTCCCGTCGGCATCGGCATGGTTCCGTAAGCAGAAGGGAAGGGTAAGGACTTTTTTCCTTGCTGCTGGGGAAATGGTGGAGATGGCAGATATCCGGGGACCATGGGGGCCATATTTGTCATCCCGTTATGCGAAGGAATAAACGGGGGTGAAGGTACCTGACGCGGTCTCAGGTTCTGATAACCCGATGTGCCACTTTGCATCGAACCTTTCGGTGAAAAGTGTTCTGATTTTTTCATTTATTTTAACCTCCTAAAAAATCTTTATTTTCAATATTGTTTTTATTCAAATTGCAATTATTCTCCTGGAACAGAGGTGTTGCTTTTGCTATCAAAAAACAGGCATGGTTTGCCCCAAATACAGGGCAGATTCTTCCATGCTTCTATGTCTGGGAATACAATTCAGTGGGCTGGTAAAAACAATGCTCTCCTATGCGGTTGAATATTCTCCCGGTGCCGTTTCTGGGGAAAGTATTCGGACACTGGGGAGAAAAAGGGTTCATGTACCATAGGCATTCAGCAGCGCCCATTAACTGGTTGCCTGAAAGAGCCCAGTCAACCACCTCATAATGTATTTGCTCCGGCGGATTTGACCATACCGTCTGTGGGTTTTGTTCGCCGTAGACAGTACTCATCATGCAAGTAAATTGATACGGTTGTTCAAGGACCCGGCGCAGGTCACCCTGGCATACCCGTTGATATTCTCCGTATGCTGCATGCACCCTGTTCATTATAACAGTGGCGACAGCTCTCATGCCGTTCAGACCTTCGCCGCCTGCTTCGCATTTAATCATTCGGGCAAATAATTCTCTCGCTGTGTAAGCCATAAAATCACCTGTTTTGTATACTAATTCCGTTAAGCTTGATTCTTCTCAAAAAAGCAAGTTGAGTTCCACAATAGCCCACATTACCGGAAGCAGGCTCCTGGACTGCAAACCTTATGTGAAGTCATCCAAAATGCTTTTTGATTATTAATCTTATTACAGTATATTAAAAGGGAAACATAAAAGTTAACAAAATGTCTTTAATATTAAGTGGACTTAAGCTATAACCTTTTTTATGTAATAAAACTCGCAATAATGGCCTGTTACTTTAATTTAAGACAATTTTATTAAAAAATGTTTATTGATTTATCTGTCGCGTTTGATTATTATTTAGGAAGTGTTGATGGCCGGTTTATGGCTTTTTCATAAAACAGGAATCTTAGTAAAAGTATTGGAGGTTATTTGCTTGGCGTTAAAACGAATTTTAAAGAGTAATTCTTTCCTGCTTGTTATTTTTGCAGTTCTGGTTTTTACAATAATGTATCCGTCAATAGGCTTGAAAGCTAAAGAAATTGGTATTTTGGACCCAATGACGTTTATTGCCATGTTTGGCTCAAGTCTTGGATTGTCTTTCAAAAAGTTAACTGACAGTATTAAGGATTATAAAAGCATCTTATATACTTTTTTATCGGTGTATATTATTTTCCCGGTTGTAGCCTGGCTGCTCATGCTGGTTACCGGTTTAAAAGGCAGCGAAGTCGGTGCAGGTTTCATGATTATTGCAACCCAGTCAAGTACAGTGTCGTCAGGTGTTGTCCTGACAATGGCAGCCCTTGGCAATGTTCCTCTGGCGCTGATAATTACCATTGTAAACAATATTGCTTCTGCATTCATAACCCCGGCATTATTGAGGTTCATCATGGCTACTGAGCAACAGATAACATTTAATGTAGGGGAAATGATAATGAACCTTGTTGTTGTTCTTGTGCTGCCAGTTGTTCTTGCACAAATCGTAAGGCTGTTTGCTGAAAAATGGCTTAAGTATATAAATCCCGTGAGAAAATTTGTCGGACAGCTGGTTATCGTTATGTTTGTCCTGACAGGTGGAGCTTCTGCTGCAGACCAGTTGAAATCAAATATTCAGGTGGTGTTTATTGTACTGCTTCTGGTAGTTGTTATTCAGTTAATAATGTTGTCATTGGCAGCGCTATATGCTAAAATTAGCAGGGTTGATAAAGGAACGCAGGTTGCTGTCATGCTTAACGGATCACAAAAAACACTGCCGGCGTCAGTATTAGTCTGGGGCAAGTATTTTCCCCAGTATGGTTTAGCACCTATAGTGTTTGTAGCCTATCACATGACTCAGCTTGTTATAGGCTCAATTATAGGAAGCAAATATAAGAAGATAATCGAGGAATCTCAAAAATGATTGGTTTAGGTACATTAATAAATACATGTGCCATTATAGCCGGTGGAATAATCGGAATATTCTTAAAAAAAGGGTTGCCGGAAAGATATAAAAACACCATAATCCAGACAGTTGGTTTGGCTGTTATGATTGTTGGAATATCCGGAGCCCTTCAAAGTATGTATATTGTGGTTGAAGAGGGGCACCTGAGCAGAGAGTATATAATGCTTATGGTATTGAGCCTGGTAATCGGAGGCATTGTTGGGGAATTCCTCAACATTGAAGAATACCTCAACAAAATGGGAATGTGGTTTAAACAGAAACTGTCTTTCAATGACAGTAATTTTTCCCAGGGATTTGTAGGTGCCAGCCTTTTGTTTTGTGTAGGTGCCATGGCTATTGTAGGTTCTCTTGAGGATGGACTTGCCGGAAACCCAGGCACCCTTATAGCCAAATCGATCCTGGATGGAGTTACGGCCATGGTTTTTGCATCAACTTTGGGAGTGGGAGTGGTGTTTTCTTCCATTCCCGTTTTGGTTTATCAAGGGGGTATAACCCTTCTTGCAGGCTTTTTGAAACCCTGGCTTACGGATGTTGTAATAAGCCAGATGTCTTTGGTGGGTAGTGTCCTGATTATGGCTATTGGAATAAACATGCTTGAGATTAAAAAGCTGAAGACTGGCAATATGCTGCCTGCCATATTCATTCCATTGATATATTATATGTTGTCACATCTTATCAGGTAGAAGAAGTTTAAGCTGCTGTTCAAGCATTCCTCATGAGTAATCAGTTTTTATACTACTGCTGCAAATGAAATGTGTGCGGAACAATAACAAGGCTCTTATTTTGAGAAAACCAGCGGTTCGCTGAAGGCAAAAATGCTACCGCTTTTTACTCGCCATCCTTGGCTCGAAAAAGCTAAAAAAACATCCTGTTTTTTTCACGCATTTTTGCCTTCATCTTACCTGGTTTTCTGGCAAAATAAAGCTAATAGTTATTGTTCCGCACACATTTCATTCACATCAGTCTATATTTCTTGCCTATTCGGTATTTCAGTGCTGAAAGTGTTTGTTAAATAATACGCTGAAAAATAATACTTATAAGCTATAGCATCATTTTTCCGGAAAATCAATAAGCTATGGTATCGTTGTTCCAGAAAAGATATATGTAACTTTCTTTCACTTTTTTACCGGTAAGTTTTTCCAGGGCCTTTTTGTAATACTCCATCTGAACCTTGTATTTTTCTTTAAATGTGTCCGTTTCTCCTGCCGGGACATAGTCTGTCTTGTAATCCACCAGGACAAGCTCTCCGTCTTCTTCGAAAAACAGGTCGATTACTCCCTGGAGCAATATGGTTTCATCACTCTCTATTTCCTTCTTTAAAACTTTCCTGATAGCTTCAACCGGAAGCTCCATGTTGAAGGGTATCTCTCTTTTTACAACTGAAGAGTTTCTGATCCTTTTTCCAAGGGGGGAGTTGATAAACTCCAGAATTTTATAAACATCCACAACTTCAAGGTCTTCTTTTGCAAGGAGTTCCTTTTCAACCATCATATCCAGTTGCACCTCAATATCCTTGCGGCTTGAGGAGTTCAAAAGGTCCAGGTGCTGCATTACAAAGTGCAGGATGGTACCTTTCTCGGCAGGGGTTTTAGCCGTTGCCCTTTCCATGAAGGCAGGGCGCTTAATGAGCCTTGGTGTATAAAATAAATTAGTGGAATTGGACTCATCAAGCTCGGCATTAAGTCTTCTTTTCAACTCGGTAACAGTCATCTTGGCAGGAATTGTGGACAATTCGGCATACTTGTAATTCCAGCACAACCTGTCGTTTATAATATTGCTGTACTGACCTTCGGATCTTGCCCCTTTCAGGCTGTTGATTTCATCAATAATCTCCCTGCCTGATTCACTGAACTTTTCAGAAGCCTGGGTAAGGCAACTGCTGTTCCAGAGCCTGAAGGACCATTTGGAGCCGTCATCAATCAAGCATGCGGGCAAATCCTTCCCTGCAATTTCCCGAAGCTGCCTCATTTCTTTATGGCGTATGGCAGAAAGGCATATCCAGTCGATATATCTACGACTTTGCAGCACTTCAAACTCCGGAAGTTGGATATTCCGGGTTCCAATAACACTGCTCCATTTTGCACAAGCTTTTTCAATATCTGCAACCGAAGCTGTTATTATCAGTTTCTCACTTGCACGGGTGAAGGCAACATAAAGAATCCGCATTTCCTCAGAAAGGGTTTCAAACTTGAGCTTGCTTTGGATGGAGTGCTTTGCAACAGTAGGATATGCGATTCTTTTTTCAGGGTCGATAAAGTCAGGGCCAAAGCCAAGTTCCTGGTGTACAAGGATGCTTTTTGCAGTATCCTGCATGTTGAACTGCTTGCCGCACCCTGAAACGAATACAACTGGAAACTCCAAACCTTTGCTTTTGTGAATGCTCATGATTCTCACAACATTTTCATTTTCTCCAAGGATTTTTGCACTGCCCATGTCACCCTGGCGGCTTTTAAGTTTGTCAATGAAATTGATAAAGTTGAAAAGCCCCCTGTAACTTGTTTTTTCAAACTGGCGGGCCCTCTCAAGCAAAATGTCCAGATTGCCCTGCCGCTGAGCTCCGCCGGGCATCAGGGCAGCATAGCTGTAATACCCGGTATCCGTGTAAAGATGCCACAAAAGCTCGTCAGTGTTCAAATACAGAGATTTCTTCCTCCAACCCTCCAGCCTGTTCAAAAAATCGGAAACCTTCAGAGAAAGCTCATCGCATCCTTCTCTGGCCAGACACATTGCATTGTAAAAGGATGAGTTTTTATCCATATTTCTTATCCTGACCAACTCATCCGGAGTAAAGCCAGCAATCTGGGACCTCAATACTGCAATCAGCGGGATGTCTTGCAGGGGGTTGTCAATTATCATAAGCAGCGACATTATTGTTTCAATTTCGGTGGTCCTGAAAAATCCCGTTCCCGTATCTGCATAACATGGAATGTTATGGGCTGTAAGCTCTTCGGTGAATATATCCGACCAGTTTTTTGTCGCCCGCAATAGAATAACTATGTCCCTATACTGCACAGGCCTGTAATTTCCAAGTTTTTTATCCCATACGAGGTGCGGGTTTTCACCCAAAACCAGTTCACAAATTCTTGCAGCCACCATTCTGGCTTCCGCTTGTATTTTATCCGGTATATCCTCCTGATCGGGAGTGCCGGATGATGAATCATCCTGGTCGGGGCTCTCCAGATGTTGTTTTTGGATTGCCTGGATTTGCGCCGGATTAGCCGGATATCCTTGTCCCTTCGCTTGAATTCGCCCTGCATGAACCGTATTTTCAGAAACATTCCCCTCCTGACCAGCCACCTCGGGTTTGAATTCATTGCTTGTTGAATTTGTTTCCTGTGGGGGAAGCAGTTCGGTAACTATATGAATTTCAACAGACCGGTCAATATTGAGTCCGTTGTCTTCCTCCTTTTGCTCAAGCCCGCAGTTTAAAGCTTCCTTTTCGGTATAGTCAAGTTCACCTATGTTGCAAGACATAAGCTGTCTGAATATGAAGTTGACACCGTCCAGAATTTCTTTGCGGCTTCTGAAATTTTTATAAAGGAGTATTTTTCTGGAGCTTTCTCCCGGCTCCATCGGGTAATTGTTATATTTTTGAAGGAACAATTCAGGTTTTGCCTGCCTGAACCGATATATGCTCTGTTTTACATCACCCACCATGAAAATGTAAGGACCCGCAGTCGCGTCGGAAATCATATTTAAAATAAGCTCCTGGATGTTGTTGCTGTCCTGGTATTCATCCACAAGAATTTCTTCATAATACTCCCTATATCTTTTTGCGGTTTCGGAGGGGGTTATTTTGCCCGAATCGTCCCTTGATGCAAGTATTTTCAGGCATAAATGCTCAAGGTCCCCAAAATCCAAAAGGCCTTTTTCCTTTTTCTTTTCCTGGTACCTGCGGCTTAAATCCATTACAAGGGAGGAAAGGCA
Organism: Clostridiaceae bacterium; assembly: GCA_012839865.1. GTDB lineage: Bacteria > Bacillota > Clostridia > CAYPLH01 > DUMO01 > DUMO01. The sequence goes on along the minus strand of DUMO01000064.1, from coordinate 42,861 downwards.
GCCAAGCATGGGGTACAGAACCGTAAGGGACTTTCTCAGGTCTTCTGTGGAGGCGTTGAATATATCATCTTTCAGCGTTTTCAGCCTTGCTTTAACCTTATCCCGTATATCCCTGACTGATTCCTGGGCTTTCCTGTCCGCGTCCTTTTTGCACCGGGCAAGCTTGACCAGCTCAAAACCGGAAAATGAAGCTATCAATTGATCCCAGGAATCACTGGCACGCTTGTACAGTTCGCGGACGGCGGCAATATCCTGCTCGATACATTCCAGGTACGGGAAAAGTTCAAACTCTGAACATATTGCCTTTGCCCGGTTAAGGCTTTCAATCATTCCTGAAAGTTCAATTTTAAGCATTGTTAGAAGGCTTTTTGCCCATTTGGTGGTGGAAAAATCCACGCCTTCCGGAAGGTTGAAAGCTTCGCACTGCTCTTTCAGCCATTCTTCTGGCCATGGACAGCTTCTTGTGAATTCAAAAAGCTCCAGTACCATTTCACCAAGCCTTCTGTCATCAATATGACCTCCATAACACTCCACCAACCTAAGAAATTCAGGGTCATCCTCAGCTTCGTACTTATCCTCGAAAAGCTCTTCAAGAGCCTCCATTTTTATAAGGGTTGTTTCTGTCTCATCAGCAATTCTGAAGCCGGGGTCTACATCCAACTGATGAAAGTTGTTTTTAATGACATCCAGGCAAAAGGAATGTATTGTAGTTATATTTGCCCTTGTAAGAAGTGTAAGCTGCCTTTTGAGGTTTTCCTGGTCCGCTGAGGTGTTTAATAGTTTGATTATTGCATTGCCAATTCGCTCCCTCATTTCGGCGGCGGCAGCATTGGTGAAGGTTACAACAAGCAGCCTGTCTATGTCTACAGGGTTTTTACTGTCTGTTATTTTACTTATAATCCTTTCAACAAGCACTGCAGTTTTGCCCGCTCCTGCGGCAGCCGCCACCAGGAGGTTGCAGTCTCTTTGCTTTATTGCCTGTAATTGTTCATCAGTCCATCTTGTATCAGACATAAAAAACTCCTCGTTTGTATGATTTTCGATATTTTAAAAACACCAGCCATGAAGGCAACCGAACCTACAGGGTGTTAATGCAATGATAATAAGCGCTGTTGCATGATGTCACATTATAATCCAATCCATTGATTGTTGACTTTATTACACAAGTGTAGCTATAAATGTTACATGCTGTATGTCAAACCCGTTCTTTTGGTGAAGACTTCATATAGCCCTCAGAAAAAGTTAACCTTTAATCTTCTCCCACACATCTTCATCCTTCAAATCATAAAGTATTCTGTAATTGTTGCCCGGGATGGAGGCTTCAAACCTGCATATGGAGGAAAAACTGCAAAACTTGCAGGAAACCGCCTTTTTACTCTTCCAGGGCTTGATTGCAATATTGCCCCCGGCTATCTGCTCACTTATTTGCCTGAGCATGTGCCGGGCATGTTTCCTCAACTTTATAAACTGCTCCATTGTCGCAACCTTTGAAGAGGTGGCAAGTTCATCTCCCTTGTTGAGCCTGACAGGTATAATCTCCGAACTTCCATCCATTTCCCTGTCCATTTCCTTCACAAGCTTTACATCATTCAAAAGCAGACCATCCATTCTAAGATGCTTCATTATTGCCTTTTCAACTTCTTCTTTGGGTATGTCCCCTTTGCTCCGGATTATCGGGTCATCGATTTTAAAATATAGAATCCCTCCGGGCAGGAGCTTTTCATGTGTCCCGGGTATGCCCTTTTCCGTAAGGGCGTCCAGGTAGGTTATAAGCTGCAGTTGCAGGCCATAGTACACATCCTGTAGTTTGAAATCCTTTGTACCGGATTTATAGTCGATTATCCTTACAAAGGTGCCGTCTTCACTTTTCATTGTGTCAATCCGGTCGATCCTGCCGGTAAGCTTTACTGTTGCACCGTTTGAAAGCTCAATTTCAATGGGGGGGATACTACTGTCATAACCGAAGGAGACTTCATATCCCAAAGGCTCAAATCCGCTTCTTCTGATATGTTCGCTGATTAGCCACACCGCCCTTGACATTATCCTTTTAAGCCGGCGGACAAGGTAAAAATAACGCTTCGAGCTTTTCAGGATGCTGCCGACGGATTTTTCAAGCTCAGTGTCAACAATATCAGATATCATGCTGTTGCACATTTCTCTTGTAAGCTCACGCCAGTTGATTCTCTGTGCGGCAATGCGTTTGGAAAAAGCATCAATTATGTTGTGCATAAATGTTCCAACATCCGGGGGAGTGAGCCTGAACACTTTTCTCTCCCTGGCTTTAAGCCCGTACTGCACAAAGTAGGCAAAGGGACAGTTAACGTATTTTTCAAGCCTTGAGATGCTTGTGAACACTGTGCCGCCTATTGCCTTGTGCAAACTTTCCCGTTCCAGATTACCTGCCAGATTTGTATAAGTAAGGCCTGACAAAGCGAGTTCAAATTTTTTCGACCAATTTTCATTGTTAATAAACCAGGCTGCTGCATCCTGCCACACATCGGCTATTTGGCTTCCATCAGCCCGGCTTTTGATTTTTCTTAAAAGTTCTCTGAATGTCGGCCCGGGAACGCTTATTAGCTCAAGGCTTTCCTCTATTCCGGTTTTTTCAATAATATTGCTTTTTTCAACCAATTGAGGGAACATCCTTTTAATCATTCCTATTATGCCCGAGGGCCTTAATGCGCGCCCTTCCTCATCAGCCACCGGATAGCTGAGCCATAGAAATTTGGAGGGGGTGGATAGTATTTCATATACAAAGTAATTTTCTTCGAAGGTTCGTGTCCGGGTGTCCTCCGCAAGCTCCAGCCCCAATCCGCTTAGAATGTTTCTTTCACTGTCCGATATGATGCCCTCGTCCTTGTTTACCGCAGGGAAGAGGCCATCATTGACTCCCAGCACAAATAGAGCCTTTATATTATGATTAATGGAGCGGTCTATGCTTCCCACCTGCACTTGATCCAGGGAAGGGGGAACAAGGCCTATTTTGAATTCCTCCAACCCGGAAGCCAGAATTTCCCTGAAGGCTTCCACAGTTATAATGCCATCCCCAAGGACTTCAACAATCTGGTCGAACATTTCCATCAATATGTTCCATATCTGGCTGTATTCATTGGCCAAATCCAGTTGGCCCGAACTATTGAAATAATCAATGTAGGCTTCTGTCTTTTGGGCAGCTCCTGTATCCTCCAGGAGGGCAAATAAAGCGCTGCAGATGTCCTGGGCGGCCTTTTTGCCCTTTATACTGTTTATAAACGACATTAATGGTTCGCTGATTTTTCGTCTTATCTGATTAATCTTTTCCAGCTCCAAAGCGCCCCTGTCTTCCAACTCATCAGTGCCATACATGCTTTCGGGAAGATAGTCCCAGTCCTCATCCCGGGTCCACCTGTTTCCTCTAATCCCGCAGGCAAGGACATAGTTTTCCATAAGGTCGGTTTCCTCCGGGGCAAGGTTTGTGAGGCCTGTTTTAAGGTATCTGAAAACAGACTCATAGGACCAGTTTTTAATGTATATATCAAGAGCGGACAGGACGAAAGAGACAAGGGGATGTCCTGAAATACTCCTTTTGCTGTCGATGAAATACGGGATTTCATACAATTCAAATATATTTCGAATATTCTTTTCATAACCTTCAAGATTCCCGGTAACTACCGCAATATCCCGGTATCTTAATCCCTTTTCCCTGCAAAAACCGGTTATTTTTTTGGCAGCACTTTCAATTTCCGAGTTGATACCTTTGGCAGCAAAAAGCACAATATCCTCTACAGGTTCTGAAAAAGTCACCACCGGATAGGTGAAAAGTGTTGATTCCAGATGGGCAAGCTCCGGGCTGTTTGAAAACCTTGGCAAAGGTCTGGCATCAAGCCGTACTGGTTTTTTTATTTCAACTTTGTTTGTATTGGCAATCTTCACAATCTTGTTGATTGTTTTTAGAACAGGAGAAAAAAGGTTTCCCGGATCATTGCTGTTATTTTCAATCAGGCTGCCGGTCCTGAGGCTGAAATTTATATTCCGGGCCTTCTGCATGAGAATCTCAAGTACGGAATACTCCTGGGGGGTAAAGCCTGTAAATTCATCAATCCAGATTTCAGCCCCGTCAAACTGCACCGAATTGTTCAGACGTTTGCACATATAGGTAAGGTCATCGTCTAGGTCCATGTAACCTTTCTCGATACTTTTCTGAAATTCGCTGTAAATAAGTGATATCTCTCTGAGCTTTTGACGGAAAAACCCGTCATCAGGCAGTTTTCCGCATACATCTTCCAGTTCTTCCGGTGCAATATTGTGCCGTTTGAATTCGGTTATAAGCTCGGAAATGATTTTTACAAATCCTTTATGGGAAGCCGAGCCCGAAAGAACCTTTAGATCCTTTTTAACTTTTTTCAATACACGGAAAATAAGCATGGATCTGCCGGCGGGATTTAGCCTCTTTTTTGTAAGGCCTCCTGCTTCATTGAAAACCCTGTAGGCCATTCGCCTGAAGGTTAATACTTCGCAGCCGATTATCCCGCCTCTGCCGGTTGCTGCAACAAGGTTTTTTTCAGCTTGCAGGGAAAACTGTTCGGGAACCAGCAGTATAAGCGGGTAATCCACTCCTTCTTCAAGCCTTGATTTTATTTCTTCTATGCAATATGTGCTTTTGCTGCTGCCGGATCTTCCGTATATGAACCTGATGCCCATGACATATCCTTTCTGTTGTTTTAAACTTGACATGCAGCCTTCCCGTTACCGGGGAGAATTGCAGACAAGTATATTTTTGTGCATGACTTAGCAAGGAACCTGTTAAGAGGTTCAATTAAGCAAGGTAAATTGTATGCGCAGTAGTTTCCAAATTAATTATACACTATATGGGGCAAAAAGTAGAATGGTATAGTTGGGGGATGTCGTTTGTTCGAAGTATATATGAAATGTGTGCAGAGCAATAACAAATGGCTTTATTTTGTTAGAAAACCAGGTGAGCAGAAGGCAAAAATGCGTGAAAAAAAAGGATGTTTTTTTAGCTTTTTCGAGCCACGGAGGGCGAGTAAAAAGCGATAGCATTTTTGCCTTCTGCAAACCGTAGGTTTTCTCAAAATAAGAGCCTTGTTATGCTCTGCATACATTTCATTTTTTACAGTATATTCGATTGAAACATTATCTTAATTAGTGCTTGAAATATTCATGAAAAAAGTATAATATGTTATTAATTAATTGGAGTTGAGGTAAATTAAGTGAAGATAACTGAGGTTTAAGTGGAGTTGAATGCAATGGGTGACTCGAGTGCAAAATATATTTATAATATACCTGTTGTACCTGAAAAAAAGCTGATATTATCAAGATTAGGCTTCAGGAGCGGCACGACTGTTTTAAGTGAAAAGGATGAAAGTGTTCTTGAAAAAGCAATCAGGGACGGGCTGATGCTTTGCGAGCCCAAAGCCGCATTCCGTGTGCTTGAAATTGTAGAGAGGGATGACGATAAAATTCTTCTTGAAGGGAATATTGCACTTCACAGCAGCAAACTTTCAGCTCTTTTGAAGCAAAGCCAAAAAGCTTTAATCATGGCTGGAACCGCAGGATCAAAAATAGTAGACAGAATTCGCTATGAAATAGAAAAAAGAGATACGGCTTACGGGGCAATGCTTGACGCGGTGGCCTCAGAAACTGCGGATGCCATACTTGGCTGGCTGATGGGCTACATGGAAAAGAATTTGCTGCATAAAGGCCTGAAACTTACAAGACACCGATACAGTGCAGGTTATGGAGATTTACCCCTTGGCAGTCAGAGAATATTTTATGATATACTTAACCTTGATAAACTTGGAATTGAACTTACCGAATCTTTTATGCTGGTCCCTGAAAAGTCGGTGACTGCCATTTGTGGAATTGAGCAATCGAGGTAAAGCGGTTTTATAAATTGAAAGCAATCGGGGCAACTGAAAGTTTCACATAAATTGAAAGCGGCCAGTTAACTGAGAGGGATTTTTGTAAGTTGAAAGAAATCGGAATGATTGAAAGAGTTTGCATAATTTAAAGTTATCGATTTAATTGAAAGAGTTTTTGTAACTTAAGCAATTGAGGCAATTGAAAGGAGTTATACAAATTGAAAAAGGTAGATTTCAGAAATTATTTAAAAGATAAAATCATGCTCCTGGACGGAGCTTTTGGAACAGAAATGACAAAAAGAGGGATGCCTTCCGGTGTATGCCCGGAGCAGTGGGTGCTTGAAAACCCCAAAGCTCTGTTGGATTTGCAGAAAGAGTATGTTGCTGCAGGCTCCAAGGTGCTGTACACATGCACCTTTGGCGGCAACAAGTGCAAGCTGTCGGGGTATGGACTGGGAGACAGGACCGTTGAGATAAATAAAAGGCTTGCTGAACTTTCAAGGGAGGCTGCAGCGTACAAGGCCTTTGTGGCAGGCGATATATCGGCTACAGGGGAGTTTATAGAGCCTTTCGGTGATTTTACTTTCGAAGAGGCGGTGGACAACTACAAGCTCCAGGTAGAGGGACTTCTTCTGGGTGGAGTGGATTTCTTTGTTATTGAGACAATGTTCGATATTCAGGAGGCAAGGGCTGCCCTTATTGCAGTTAAGGAATGCTGTGACCTGCCGGTATGTGTCTCTATGACCTTTGATGAAAATGGAAGGACATTAACCGGAACGGACCCTGTTACTGCTTTGATTACACTGCAAAGCCTTGGGGCTGATGCAGTAGGGTGCAACTGCTCCACAGGTCCTGAAAAAATGGTAAATTTTATTAGGGCAATGAAACCTTATGCAAGGGTTCCCCTACTTGCAAAGCCAAATGCCGGGCTGCCTTCATTGGTTGACGGCAGGACTGTATTTGGAATGTCTTCGGAAGACTTTGCAAAGTATGCAAAAAGTTTTGTAGAAGCCGGGGTGAACATGCTGGGCGGGTGCTGCGGCACATCTCCCGAATACATCAGGCTGGTGAACAGGGAGCTTCAAGGCTTAGTGCCAATTCATTTTGAAGCCCAGGAAGTTTCAGCCCTAACATCAACCAGAAAGACTGTTTTTATCGGTTCCGGCAGGCCTCTGACGGTAGTAGGGGAGAGAATCAATCCCACTGGGAAAAAGAAGCTCCAGAAGGAATTGATTGCCGGTGAAATGGGCGAGGTGGATGACCTGGCATTCAGCCAGGTTGAAAAAGGCGCAGCAATACTGGATGTTAACGCAGGCATGCCGGGTATTGACGAAAAGGAGACCATGCTGGAGATTGTAAGGTATCTTGCTTCCAGGGTTCATGTACCTCTCTGCATAGATTCGGCAAAACCTGAAGTAATTGAAGCCGCACTTAGAGTATATCCGGGAAGAGCTTTGATTAATTCAATATCAGGTGAGCGGGAGAAGCTTGAGAAGCTGCTGCCTGTAGCATCCAAATACGGAGCCATGTTTATACTGCTTCCCCTTGACGATAACGGGATTCCGGCAACTGCTGATGAGAGAAGCCGTGTAATTGAAGCAGTTTTTGAAAAAGCCCAAAGCTTTGGATTCAGTAAAAGCGATATAGTGGTGGATGGGCTTGCAATGACTGTTTCATCAAACCATGGCGCTCCAATGGAAACTTTGAAAACAATTAAATGGGCAAATGAAAATTTGAATTGCAATACCATAATAGGGCTTTCCAATATTTCCTTCGGTCTTCCGGAAAGGGTATGGATTAACTCCGCCTTTCTTTCCATGGCCCAGGCGGCAGGGCTCACAATGGCCATTCTGAACCCTTCCGAGGAAGTGATGATGAATGCGAAGCGGGCTGCAGATTTGCTTTGCGGAAAGGACAAAAAAGCAAGGGAATACTTGAAGCACTTTTCTTCAGCTTCCCAGGAGGCGGGCAGGAATAATGAAAAGAAGGCCCCTGAAAGCAAGGTATATGATGCAATTGTAAAAGGTGATGCCGAGCATATAACGGAATATATAAAAGAGACCCTGGAAGCGGGAATGACACCTTCGGACATAGTAGATAAGTTTATGATTCCCGCAATAACCTATACTGGTGAATTGTACGAGAAGAAAAAATATTACCTTCCCCAGCTTCTGCAGAGTGCAGATGCCATGAAGCAGGGATTTGCCTTTGTGGAGCCAATGCTGAAAACCGAGAGGGACAGCAAAGCCAATGCTCCAAAGGTTGTTCTTGCTACTGTAAAGGGAGATATTCATGACATAGGGAAGAATATTGTGGGCCTTATGCTGAGAAACTACGGGTTTGAGGTAATCGACCTTGGAAAGGACGTACCTGCCCATGAAATCGTAAAGACAGCCCGTGATGAGAAAGCTGAGCTTATAGGGTTGTCAGCCCTTATGACAACAACAATGCATGAGATGGCAAATGTGATCAGGCTATGCCGCAGTGAGGGCATTGATTCAAAAATCATGGTAGGCGGCGCTGTTGTAACTGAAGGGTATTCACAGGAAATCGGAGCCGACGGCTATGCACCGGATGCCTATGCCGCCGTGAAGCTGGCTAAGAAGCTGGTGGGGGAGAAGTAGAAATTATAATTTTTTAATAGAGAAAGATGAACTAGCAAACTCAAATGTATAGAGAAGGCCGAGTATTCTTGATGCAGGCAGGATAATATTTAATTGACATTAACAAGTGAGGGTGGTTTATGAATAATCTAGATATTATTGAAATTTCTAAGGAATTTATTCAAAGCTCGGAATATAATTATATCTCAAAGAACGACGCGATCACTGAAGAACTTGTTGGAATGAAGATATTCGATAATCCTATATTCGCATTTGGTTCTGCTGAAGACAACGGATTTACTTTACTTAAAGCTCCATCTGTTATAGGGGAGCATTTTATTCTTCCAAAGGAGTGGTTGCCAGAAGCAAATACTGTGATTTCTTATTTCCTGCCATTTACAGATGAAATCATTAAGAGCAACAGAATTGATAAGCATTGGCCGTCAAATGGATGGCTTCACGGTCGAATAGAAGGCCAAAAATTTTTAATGGAATTTAGTAAATATTTATGTTCAAAACTGGTTGAAGAAGGTTATGATAGTGTGGTTCCCATATTGGATAAAAGATTTAAATCATTTGACTTTACAAGCAACTGGTCAGAAAGACATGTGGCATTTGTCTGCGGTCTTGGTACTTTTGGTTTATCAAAGGGAATCATAACTGAAAAAGGAATGGCGGGAAGATTAGGAAGCATAGTTGCAACCCTTAAGCTGGATATTAGTGATAAAAATTATACAGACGTATATGAATATTGCACTATGTGTGGCGCTTGTGTAAAAAAATGTCCTGTTGGTGCTATTTCATTGGAAAAAGGGAAGAATCACAAGATGTGTTCTGAACTTCTGGATATTACAAAAGAAAAATACAAGCCAAGGTATGGCTGTGGAAAATGTCAAGTTTCTGTACCCTGTGAACGAAGAATACCAAAGCTTGATCCAAAAATCATTCAGGCTATTGATGAAGTCAGTAATATTCCTCTTGTCTGACATGACTTTTAAGTCCAAAGTCCTATTTGGAAAATAATGCAGATCCTTTATTGACACTATATATTGTATGTGCTATACTACTCTTACCAACATGTTGAGCACTTTGCCAGGTGCTCAATCAATGCTCTTTAATCATTTTCAAAATCTGAATTAATTAATTTTTCCGGGAGGTGAAAAGAAGAGGTTCTATTTTTCCTGATTGCGGTCAGGTTGAATTTTCTCGCTTTTTTTTATTATTGCCCAGACGATTTCCTGCAGTATGGATAAGTTGAAAGCTTTACCATTTTTTAAGCAGTGTCTTCTCAGGAAAATTCATTAAGAAATTTTGGAAAGTACATATGCACCAGGAAGTACCAATATCAATATACGCCGGGAGTGTTTCGAATGATAAAACAAATCAGAAAGAGAGACGGAAGCATAGAATCCTTTCAAAAAGACAAGATTGCAAGAGCCATATTTAAAGCTGCTGTTGCTTGTGGAGGAAAAGATTACGAACGTGCGGAAATCTTATGCGATGAAGTAGTAAGTATTGCTGAAAAGAAATTTCAGGATAAAATACCTGATGTGGAGAGCATTCAGGATATAGTTGAAAAAGTCCTTATAGAGAACGGACATGCCAGAACTGCAAAAGCATACATATTGTACAGGGAAAAAAGAAGAAGCGCCCGTGAAGTAAATGCACTCATCGGTGCAACCATAGAAATGTTTTCAGATTATTTGAACGATAAAGACTGGCATATACAGGAAAATGCAAACACCCAGAAAAGTGTCAATGGATTAAACAATTATGTGAGAGAGACATTTACCAAGAAGTACTGGCTATATGAAATTTATCCCGATGAAGTGAGGAATGCTCACGAAGGCGGTGATGCACACATACACGATCTTGGATTTTTTGGACCTTACTGTGCAGGTTGGGACCTTCGACAACTGCTCCTTGAAGGATTCGGAGGAGTGAAGGGCAAGGTGGAAAGCCGCCCTGCAAAGCATTTAAGATCATTCCTCGGGCAGATAGTAAATTCCACGTTCACAACGCAAGGGGAGACCGCCGGTGCTCAGGCCTGGTCCAGTTTTGATACATATTGCGCTCCCTTCATAAGATACGATAACATGACCTATGAGCAGGTAAAGCAATGCCTTCAGGAATTTATATTCAATATAAATGTACCGACAAGGGTAGGGTTCCAGTGCCCCTTTTCAAACCTTACATTCGACATAAAAGTTCCCAAAACCTTGAAGGATGAGCCTGTAATAAGGGGAGGAATGTATACTGAAGATAAATACGGGGATTTCCAGAAGGAAATGGACATGTTCAACATGGCCTTCTGTGATGTAATGCTGGAAGGAGACGCCAAGGGAAGAGTGTTTACATTCCCCATACCGACTATTAACATAACAAAGGATTTTGACTGGAATAGTCCGGTAGTGGATGCTTTTATGAAAATTACATGCAAATATGGAATACCCTATTTTGCAAACTATATAAATTCAGACCTGTCCCCGGAAGATGCTGTTTCAATGTGCTGCAGGTTGAGACTGGACACCACGGAACTTAGAAAAAGGGGAGGCGGGCTTTTCGGAAGCAACCCAATGACAGGTTCCATAGGTGTTTTTACTATAAACCTTCCCCGGATAGGCTATCTTTCGTCCACATATGAGGAATTCAAAGTACGCCTTAAAAGGATAGCAGAAATTGGAATGACATCTCTGGAGATAAAGAGAAAGTTTATCGAACAACAATCCGAAAGGGGACTTTATCCTTATTGCACACATTACCTCAGAAACATTAAGCAGAGGACGGGGGAATACTGGCATAACCATTTCAGCACAATAGGAATTGTTGGAATGAATGAAGCACTGGTTAATTTTATGGGCAAGGATTTGACCACACAAGAGGGGCAGGAGGTTGCAATTGATATTTTAAAATACCTTCGTGAGCTGCTCATAAAATTTCAGAGCGAAACAGGACATGTATACAATCTTGAGGCAAGCCCGGCTGAAGGAGCTTCATACCGGCTTGCAAAAATGGATGTTGAAAAATTCAAAGATATTAAAACTGCCGGTAAAAATACTCCTTACTATACCAATTCATCCCAGTTGCCTGTTGAGTTTACTGATGATATATTCACTATGCTGGAGCTTCAGGATGAATTGCAATCCCTTTATACAGGAGGAACGGTACAGCACCTGTATCTTGGTGAAAGCATTGAAGAAACCGCGGTTGCCAAAAACTTAATACGCAAAATATTTACAAGATACAAAATGCCTTATATATCCATAACCCCTACATTCAGCATCTGCCAGGATCATGGATATATCAGGGGAGAGCATTTCAAGTGTCCCGAATGTGGAAGAACAACTGAAGTCTGGTCCAGGGTTACCGGATATTTGAGACCTGTTGAAAACTATAACGCAGGTAAAAAGGAAGAGTATTTCAATAGAGAAAAATTCAAGGTATCGGAGAAGATTTCGTAAGATGAACATTGCGGGATTAGAGAAGAATTCCTTTGTTGACTACCCGGGGAAGATGGCTGCGGTCATCTTCACCCCCGGGTGTAATATGAACTGCTTTTATTGTCACAATCAGATACTCTTATCTAAAAAAACCAACGAAAATATATTAAATAAAAATGAAGTAATGAACTTCCTGAAAGCAAGAAAAGGGTTTCTGGATGCTGTTGTTATTAGTGGCGGAGAGCCTACACTGCAGCCGGAACTTTTGTCTTTTCTGGAAGAAGTAAAAGGGCTGGGGTTCTTATTGAAGCTTGACACCAACGGAACCAATCCCGGAATTCTGAAAGAAGCCTGTCAAAGAAACCTTGTGGATTATGTTGCAATGGATATCAAGGCACCTCTTGAAAAGTATTATGAAATCTGCAGGACCAAAATCAACACGGATTTAGTCCAGGAAAGCATCAAAATTGTTATGGAAAGCGGTGTGGATTACGAATTTAGAACAACCTTTGCTCCACCGCTGACAGATGAGGATATAATTGCAATTGCTCAAATGATTGAGGGCGCAAACCTTTATGTAATTCAGAAAGTTCGGTATTTATATCCTCTCCGGGACCCGGGAAAAAATCCAATTCCACACACGGTAGACTATATAATGTCAATCTTAAGAAGAGTAAAACCTTTGGTTAAAGAGTGTAAAACCAGAGGGTACGAAATGATTTTGCCACTCTTGTGATATGGTATAGTATAATAGAGCAAAATACTATTGTCGGTTGTAGAAATCGAATAACCACTGGTGTAGAATAGTAATTATCGTATACAGAATGACTATTACCGAAAAAAAGAAATTATGCAGCTTGAAAATATATTTGATTAGTGCACAAGGAATTTGATTTGAATATGGATGATGATTTTTTTAAAATTGTATCAGATGACATCAATATACCGGCGAAGGATGTAAAGCAGTTTTCCCCGCTGGTTTTGGCGTATGTAGGAGATGCCGTGTTTGAGCTTTATGTAAGGACATACCTGGTATCCTGCGGCAAAGCCTCCGTCCATACGCTGCATATCCGTTCCATAAATTATGTGAAAGCCAGAGCGCAGGCCCATATAGCCCACAATATATTGGAACTGCTTACCGATGAGGAAAAGGATGTTTTAAGAAGGGGAAGAAATGCCAAATCGGCAACAGTCCCCAAAAATGCTGACATTGGAGATTACAGGTATGCAACAGGGTTTGAGTCGCTGATTGGTTACTTATATCTTACAAAGCAATATGAAAGGCTTAACAGTATACTTAAAATGTCATTGGAGAACGCTGACAGGTAATTGATTGCAGTTTTAGAAGTGTAATAGTCATCTCATTTGGATTAATAAATTGATCAATAGATAAATGATTAAATAGTTTCAGATTTGCTGTTTTGGGGAAGAATTACAGGCAGATAAAGTGAGAGACAGGTAAAAAACCACAGGGAAGGGTTTCAAAAACATAATGAGACAGGAAAAAGAAGGAAAGGACAATAAATTTAAAAAGCAGGAAGGAAAAGAGAAGGGTTACAAAACCCTTGCAGGCCGGGGAATGGATGAGAACCGTATGGCCAATGCTGGCTGTGAACGAGATGAGAAGAACCGTAAGGCCGATACCAGCCGGGAATTAGATGAGAAAAACCGTAGGGCAGAAACCGGCTGGGAACGGGATGAGATGAGCCGCAGAGATGGCATCCGGCAGGAAAGGGAAGAGGACTTTTATTCTATTGAGGGACGCAACCCGGTAATTGAAGCCCTGAAGTCGGGAAGAGCAATAAACAAGATTTTTATTGCTAAAGGTGAACGGGAAGGTTCAATAAAATATATAATGGCTCTGGCAAAGGAAGCAGGGGTTGTGGTTCAGGAAGTGGACAAGGCAAAGCTTGACAGAATGTCATCAACCCATGCTCACCAGGGAGTAATTGCTGGTGTTGCCGCTGCTGAATATGTGGAATTGGAGGATATTCTAAGGCGGGCGGAAGAAAAGAATGAGCATCCCTTTATTATACTCCTTGACGGAATTACCGACGGAGGTAATCTTGGCTCCATTTTAAGGACCGCAGATGCGGTGGGAGCCCACGGGGTGGTAATACCGAAAAGAAGAGCTGCAGGGCTGAATGCAGCGGTATCAAAGGCTTCTGCAGGTGCAATTGAGTATGTGCCTGTCGCCAGGGTGGTAAACATGGCCCAGACAATTGAAGCCTTAAAGAAAAAAGGCATTTGGGTGGCCGGAACCGATACAACAGGTGAAAAGCCTTTTTACAGCGTTGATTTAAAGGGCCCTATTGCTCTTGTTATTGGCAGCGAGGGAGAGGGCATGTCAAGACTTGTAAGGGAAAAATGCGATTTTGTGGTCAGTATTCCGATGAAGGGCAGAATCTCATCATTAAACGCAGCAGTTGCCGGGGCAATTGTCATGTATGAAATTTCAAAGCAAAGGGGTATGAACTAATCACCGGATGGAATACTTAATCATAGACGGATACAACATTATCAATGCCTGGAGGGATATATTCAAGCCGGGTCTGGACACTCTTGAGGATTCCAGGGAAAAACTTCTGAACATTCTTTCAAACTTCCAGGGATTTCGAAAAATTAATGTCATTGTAGTTTTTGATGCACACCAGGTTAAAGGAAGCCAGGAAAAAGTAGATTTTTTTGACAATATACAAGTAGTTTTTACAAAGGAAAACGAGACAGCGGATTATTACATAGAAAGGCTTGTATATAACCTTGGCAGGAACAGGGAAAATGTTGTAAGAGTAGTTACATTGGATTACCTGGAACAGACCACTGTTTTGAACAGCGGTGGCGTCAGGGTAACTCCGAAGGAACTGAGAGCTGAGATTGAAAAGCATACCAGGATATTACGAAGTAGTGAGCGAAATAAAAGGTATTTGAAGCTGAATACTCTGGACTCAAACCTTGACACTGATACAATTGAGAAACTGGAAAAGTTAAGAAGGGGAAAGTAAATGAGGGGACCATGGGGACGGTTCTCGTGGTTCCCGCGTGGTTAATGTTCAAGCACTTATCATGGACAATCAGCTCTAATACTGCTTTTACGGCAAGGCATAGGAAAACACAGCTTAAAATGCCTTTGAATCTTAGTAATGTCCGCGTGTTTGAGCGCAGCGAGTTCGCGGAATTACTTGATGAAAAGGTATTTTAAACTGATTGTTTTCCTTGCCGAAGCCGTACTTGCAGTATTGGAGCTGATTGTTCGTGAATTGCATTAATTACATAGATAACGCCTGAATGGTAGCCCCGTGTGCGGGAATTAAAAGAACCGTCCTCATGGTCCCCCGTTTTCACTTGACATAATCACAATTACTATTCTATAATTAGTCCTAAGGGGATGAGTATAAAATATAGAAAATATTTACTTCACAGGGGGACATTATGTCAGGGGTAAATGCACGTTCCAAGTCACACAATTCTTTTTCCTCAATGGTTGACGATGAAATTATCATGCATGCCAGGGCAGGCAGCAGGGAAGCCTTTGAATACCTGATAAACAAATATAAAAATTTTGTCAGATCCAAAGCCCGGGCATATTTCCTGATAGGAGCGGACAGAGAGGACATTATACAGGAAGGCATGATTGGGTTGTGTAAAGCCATTCGTGATTATAAGCCGGACAAGCTGTCTTCTTTCCGGGCTTTTGCTGAACTTTGCATAACAAGGCAGATAATTACTGCGATAAAAACCGCCACCCGGCAGAAGCACATTCCGTTGAACTCATATGTATCCCTTAATAAACCTCTTTATGACGATGACTCTGACAGAACCCTGATTGATATTATTGGTCAAAGCTCAGTGCTTGATCCTGAGCAGATGATTATAAACCGTGAAGAATACAGCGGAATTGAAGATAAAATAGCCCAGATTCTCAGTGAACTTGAGTGGGAGGTTCTTTCCCTTTACCTTGAAGGAAGGTCATACCAGGAGATTTCAGAGGAACTGGACCGGCATGTAAAATCAATAGACAATGCTCTCCAGAGAGTAAAAAGGAAGCTTGAAAAGCATCTTGTGGAAGTGCGGGCATAACCGCCGGGGATTTAACCGGAAGATTAACCGTAAGTTTAAAAAGAGATTGCAAAACAGAATCGGTCTACTCGCCATGGTTTTAAATTTTTCAGGATAAAAAAGCGGGAGACCATCCTTTTCATATAGACAAACAACACAGATTGTGTTATATTTATACTTACAAATTTATATAGATGCGGGTGTAATTTAGTGGTAGAATATCAGCTTCCCAAGCTGACCGTGTGGGTTCGATTCCCATCACCCGCTCCACAAAATTATCCGAAAACCTTAAAAGTCAAGGATTTTCGGGTTTTTTATTGTGAAATTATTATTCTTCCCAAATGATAAAAAATAAGTAGTAAGAGTTTAACGGACCAAATGTCAAAACGCCTTAGAATGGCTGATTTGCGGGTATTTTTTTAAATTTTTAAAAAATATATTTTTTATTGACATGAGGGTCATTTAATGCAATAATACGTATTGTTTATTAAGAATTTTCACAGGATAAACACTGACTCATTTTCTTTGCCGGAAAACTAAAAAGCAGGATTAATGCGAGCCATTTTTTTATGGGGGTTTGTTTAAATGAATGGACCAATAATTGAACTTATAAACCTTACAAAACAATTTGACGGTGTAACTGTTGTTGACCACATTAATCTTTCCATAAAGGAAAACGAGTTTGTTACGCTCCTAGGTCCCAGTGGATGTGGAAAAACAACTACACTAAGAATGATTGGCGGATTTGAGAATCCTGATGAGGGCGATATCTTTTTTGAAGGCAAAAAGATAAATAATATACCCCCTTATGAAAGGAACGTAAACACGATATTTCAAAAGTACGCCCTTTTTTCACACCTGAATGTTTATGAAAACGTTGCATTTGGACTGCGTATAAAGAAGCTTTCACGGCGACGCAGTACTGGCCCTGAATTGGTCGGGAGCCGCAATGGATATTTATTGGGAAGGCATTGAAAACATTAATTATATTGTACCAAAGGAAGGAAGCAACCTATGGTTTGACTGCATGGTTATACCAAAGACAGCGAAGAACAAGGATGCTGCCGAGAAGTTCATAAACTTCCTCCTTGACCCGGACAATGCATACCAGAACACGGAATTTGTCGGTTATTCCACTCCAAACATGGAAGTGGTGAAAAGAATGAAGGAAGAAAACTCCGAAATAATCGAAATGCCTGCGTACTGGCCATCTGATGAAATTCTGGAGAGGTGTGAAGTATTCGTGGATCTTGGTGAAGCATTGACCATATACAATGAAGTATGGACAAGGGTCCAGGCCCAGTAATCAAAATAGCTTTGAAGGATGCCTGGCGGGTGGCTTGCCCATAAAGAAGGCCGGGGTTTGAAACTTTTAAAAATTGAATAGACAGTTCGAAACCATCCTGTCTATAAACAAAACTACGGAAACTTGCCTGAGCTTAAGCCGGTTTTGCAAATCATGGCGGCAGCAGGGCTTAAGGCTCGGTTTTATTTGTTATGGACAGCAATGTCCATTTTTTTATGCGGTGAAATTTTTTCAATGGAGGGGAAGTACAAGACATGAAAAGAATGCTGACCACGAGGTTCATCGTTCAGGCAGCTTTAATTGCATCCATTTATACGGTGCTGACATTGGTTTTTGCACCTTTGAGCTTTGACCTGATACAAGTTAGAGTATCCGAAGGGCTAACGGTTTTGCCATATTTTACTCCTGCCGCAATTCCGGGACTTTTTGCAGGGTGCATCATATCCAATTTTATTGCAGGAAACGGGCTTATTGATGTGATTTTTGGCAGCCTTGCGACACTGGTTGCCGCCTTTTTTTCACGCAAAATGCCAAAGCGCTGGCTTGTACCTCTTCCGCCGGTTATAATCAATGCCATTGTAGTGGGGCTGATACTCAACTACATTTTGAAAGTGCCGTTTTTGGCTGCTTTCGGGTTTGTAGCTCTTGGGCAGAGCATTGCATGCTATGGCCTGGGATATGTTTTAATGTTAGTGCTTGAAAAAATTAAAACACGGATATTTTGATGCACGATGGTTTAATTTCAATTAATTATATGTTCACAATTTCTCCATATCCTTCAAAAGGATAATCTATAACCACCCTGCCTTCTTCAGTGTCCCCGATGCCGCTATAAAGGTCGGCTTTCCCGTCAGGTCTCATTACAATTCCCGATGCAAACGCACAGTCAACCAGGTATGGCTTTTTAGCAGGACCCGCCGGGTAGCAGGAACGTGTTGCAATTATTTTTTCATCGAGTATTTTGCCATAAATATAGTCAAACACAAAAGACATGTTCACATATACATAGAGGGAGTTCCCTTCTTCATTTAATGTTTCATAGGATTTATGGCCGATTATTCCGATGTGGCCGCTTGATAAATAGTAACACTGATTGAAACCGCCCCATTCACCGTCATTAAACAAATTATGAATAATGGGGGCAGTATTGATTACAAACTCATCCAACTCGTATAAATTATCAATTATTGTAAACCCCACCAGTGCTTCCTTGCCGTGCTTTTTGGTAACTTCATTTTTCCGGTGCCTTGAAAACACGCCAATCCTGTTGTTTGGCAGTTGAACAAGCCTTATGTCCTTCATATATTCAGGACCTGTTGTGAAATAACGCAAGTTATATGGGTTATTGCTGCTGTAAAAATACGCGTAAAAGGTATCTATGGCATTTTTCCTGTATCTTACATGAGTACCTCCCAACACATAAGTACCATTGATAACAGATATAAATGGATCCTCAAGAGGATACATCATTGATCCCGGTACCCAGGTCCATTCGTCCATGCCTGTTTTTTTGAACAACCGGGCATGAGATTGTGCCCACTCATCGCGTTTTTCCACTCTTCCATAAATATACATGTCACCTTCAAACTCAAAGGGAATTGATGTGTTGTATACGTCCCAGCCGTCAACCCCGTAGAATTTCAGCTTGGTGCTTTCAAATATCTTTTTTGTTTTTTCAAATTGTATTTTTTGCTTTTCCAGAACCATCAGTAATCACCATACCTTGTTATTTTTTTAATGGCATGCAATTTTATAATGCCTTAGTTCATAAGAAAATCTTTCGATTGAAATAAATTTTCTTACATCTGTAGCATTTCAACGAGGCGGGAGATATGCTCACCGCCTGAACACCAAATCGGTACCCGCCATCTGTAGAGGTGGGGTATCCTGCTTGCCGCCTTAATGTAATCAGAAAATACAGCTAAAGGGTTTTTAAAGAGCTTCCGGCACAAAACCCTTTAGCTGCCAGGAATATATACCAGTGAAAAACACTGTATTTTTTATTTATCATCTCATAAGGCAACTTGATTTCACATAAAAGACAAAGTGCCAGGCCGGTTCTCTTCTGCAGTTATTTATCTGTGAAGGGAGTCAACCTTCCTTTTGTGTATTTTTATTTCTTACGGAAAGCTTCAAACTGGGTTTTGTACTCGTTGATTACTTTGTCCATGCCTGCAGCTTTAAGCTTTTCCAGTGCTTTCGGCAATTCAGTCTCATAGTCGACCACACCGCATGCAATAGGTGCAATGCTTGCCTGGATTTCTGTCCGGACATTTGCCAGCTCTGCCATAACATCTGATGCATCATAGGTAAAGCTTGCCGCAATTGAGTTTACAGCAGTCGTATCTATAGTGTACAGCATTTCAATCGTGGCTGTTGGTGTTGTCTCAGAAGTTCGGAGATATTTTATATTGCCAATCATCCAGTCATCTGCAAAATATGCCGGGACAGACTGGCCTTCCTTCAGCAGAACTTTTCTTGTTCTGGCTCCTGTCTTTTCGTAATCTATACCCTCTCTTCCGTACATATACAGGTCATAGTTTTCCTGGTTGGCATACAGCCAGTTGATGAACATAACTCCTGCTTCAGGGTTTTTGCTGCTCTTGGGAACAGCATTCATGTTTCTTGTTCCGTATGGCCTGAGGTTGGGCTTCTCAGGGTTGAAATTCAAAAATGCAAAGTCATCAACGGTAATATCCGGATAGTTCTTTTTAATATTGTCAATTGAACCAATGGTTCCTGCATGTATGAACCAGTTTCCGGAATCAAGCTGCGCGTTGAGCTGATCGGATTTAAATACCAGAACGTCCGGATGTATCAGGCCTTTTTGATACCAGAGGCGTGCCCATTTGCAGTCTTGCTTGAATTCCTCGGTTTCGAAGTAATTTGCAACCATACCGTGTTGGTTGACATAGATAAAATTGTCATAAACCCAGAAAGGCCAAGAGTCATAACCCTTTTGTGCCAGACCGAATTTAGTGGTCTGTGCGCCGATTATCGGAATATATGGTTTTTCCGGACCTTCCCATTTGCTCATAACTATTTCAAAAGTTTCGGTAAGTTCTTCCATATTCTTGGGAACGGGGAGATTGTATTTTCTAAGTATGTCCAAACGAATGGTCATTTCGGGGCTGTGTGAGAACTCCACCCAGAATGCCGGAATTCCATAAATCCTGTTGTTTACCTTCACAGCATCCATCATGATGTCGGGGTTCGTTGCAAGGATGTTGCTGCCATACTGATTCATAATATCAGTAATGTCTGCCAATGCACCCCTGCTGACATAAGATGAAATAGGTATTATGTCATTCATTACGTTAAGCAGGTCGAAGACTTCTCCAGTTGAAAGATACATATTTGTCTTCTGCTCCCAGGCTTCCCACGGAATGTACTCTCTCTTAAGCTCTACATTTACACCTGCCTTTTGCATTGCTTCGTTTATCATAGGCTCAACAACGTCAATATCCGTAGGTGCGGAACCTGGTAATACATACCGGCATGTAATAATTTGTTTCTGATCATCACCGGAACCCTGCCTGTTGGTCTGACCACCGGTATCCTGTGTAATACACCCGGCTAAAAGTGCCAGCGCCAGCATTGCAGAAATTAAAATAAGTAATGCTTTTTTCATGTGCAATCATCTCCTTTATATTTTTTTATATTACATTCCCTGACCGGGAACATGATAACAGCTTAAACCGGCTATTAACCTTTGACTGAGCCGACAACAAGCCCTTTTACAAAATATTTCTGCAGATAGGGATACAGCAATACAATAGGTCCTATGGTAATTATTGCAGTAGCCATTTTTACCGATTCAGAGGGCAAGGGACCTGTGGTTATGCCACCCAGGTATTGGAGATCTCTAATCATTTGTATCTGGGACTTTAATTGCAGCAGCAAAAACTGCACGGGATAGAGGTTTCTATTATCGACAAGAATAATTGCATTCCACCAATCATTCCAGTATGCCAGGCCGTAAAAAAGGCCAACAGTCGCCATAACCGGCAGGCTTAAGGGAAAGTAAATTCTTAAGGCGATATATGCATCATTGGCTCCGTCAATGGTTGCAGATTCTCTCAAGGCATCAGGCAAACTGCTCATAAAATTCTTTATAAGGAACATGTTAAAAGGATTGAATAAAAGGTTCGGAATAATTAAAGCAAAAATATTGTCATATAATTTCAAAGCCCTGCAAATCATATACCAGGGTACAACTCCTGCGGAAAAAACCATTGTGACGAAAAAGTACAGAGACATTGCATTTCTGTATTTTACATTCTTGTTTGAAAGGGTGTATGCTGCAAGCCCCGTAATAAGCAGTGCAAGAAGGGTCCCCACCACAGTAACAAATGTGGAAATTGCATAACCCTGCATTACATTGGACCCGCCCTGGAATATCAGCCTGTATGCCTGAACAGAGAACTTCTCTGGGAAAAAACTATAGCCTTTTCTCATGATTGACATCTCGTCTGAAAAAGATACTATTAAAGTCAGGAGCATGGGTAAGAAGCAGAATATTGAAAACAGGGTAACAAACAAATATATCAAAAAGGTTCCCATACTGAATTTTTTCATATTGATTACCTTGACCCCCTTTAAATACAAGGTTCAGTATTTGCACCCAAATGGCTTTATTGAGGCTCTCAGGGTGCAACGGATACTTAATATAATGCGCCCTCACTGAAGAATTTTCTGGTTACCCAATTCGAGCCATAAACCATTAAAAACCCTACGGCAGACTGAAACAGGCTGATGGCCATGGCATGTGACGGATCACCTATTTTTCGCAGTGCTCTGAAGACATAAGTATCGATAATGTCGGTGGTAGGATACAGTACACCGTTATCTCCAATAAGGGCATAAATCATCCCAAAATCTCCATACATGATTTTCCCTATGGCAAGCAAGGTCATAATGGTAACTGTAGGCATGATTAAAGGAATTGTTATATGCCAGATTTGCTGCCACCTGTTGGCTCCGTCAATTGATGCTGCCTGAAATATGAATTCGTCAATTCCTGTTATTGCAGCCAGAAAGATTACTGCATTAATTCCTGCACCTTTCCATATTCGCATAAGAACAAGTATTGCCGGCCATACATTAGGTTGGATGTACCAGTTAACCCTGTTGCCTCCGAAAGCTTCTATTACTTTATTGATTATACCGTGTTCCGTTGAGAAAAAGCTGTACAGCATATAACTTACAACGACCCAAGACAGATAGTTGGGGAAGAGCATTATTGATTGCGTATTTTTGACAAAAATTCTGCATTTGAGTTCATTAAGCATTATGGCAATGACGACCGCCAACATGGTACCAGTGATGATAAACAGGAAGTTCAGATAGATGGTATTCCATGTCACCTCCGGAGCTTTTCGTGACAGGAAGAAAAATTCGAAGTTTTTAAGGCCAACCCATTCGCTGCCGAATATACCCTTTTCATAATTATACTTCTGGAAGGCAATCAAAATATATGGATAAGAACAGTAACTGAATATGAAGGTATATATTAATGCAGGCAAAATTATCAAATACGAAAACTTGTTTCTTCTAATATCTTTGATTAAACCATTCCTTCTTATAAGCTTGGTATCCTGCATAGTCAGACACCCCCCTCCTCTCATTCCGGTTTCCCTGCTCATTTTAACAGCAGTTAATAATATTGTAAATTTTAAAAACTGGATATTTATTCAAAAATTTAAGACAAACACTTTCAAATTTCAGGAATGATTTTAGAAATTTGAGATGATGGGTTTTGTTTTCTTGCAATAACTTTCAAAATTTTCGAATGAAATAAAAAATTATTCTTTTTCGGGGTTCTGATTATCGGAGGCTTCCGTACCTTTAAAATTTTGTAATTGTGTTGAGTAAATTGTTTCTCTGAATTGAGAGGGTGTTATGCCATAATACTTTTTGAAAAGAGTTGAAAAGTATGTTACGTTGTAAATGCCGACTTCCTTGCATATGGCGGAAATTGATTTGTTTTCCCTGGCAATCAAAGCTTTGGAGGCCTCAAGCCGTACCTGGTTCAAATAATCGTTAAAAGAACTGTTTGTCATACTTTTGAAAATTTTGCCCAAATAACCGGAGGACAGATTCACCCACTCGGAGACTGTTTCAATTGACAACCCAGGGTTACTGTAATTTTTCTCCACATAATCCTTTGCCATTTGAATAAGGTGCTCATATTTCCTGCTTGCTGCAATACTGTTTTTATCATTCAGCAATATGTTCATGTTACAGCAGAATTCATAAATTTTGTTATGTATATTGGTTAGTGATTCAGACTGGTTTATTTGATTCATAATCTCATAAAAATACCTGTATTCATTCTCTTCAATTTTGATTATATTGCCAATGGATTTTATTATGGACAGCAAAAGGTGGTTAAGATAATTCATTGCCTGGGAATAAGGCAGCTTGGATATTTCATTAATGAATGCACTGATATATTTTTTAAAGTGCTTTTCCCTGCCAAGCTTTATAGCTTCAATAAGCCCGGATTCTATCTTATCCGAATACCTGTATGAAAAATTCAGATTACTGCTTGCTTTTTCCTCGTCAATAATAGACTCTTTCCCGTAGAAAACGGTATACTGAATGAGTTCCAATGATTTTCTCAGGGATGTGTTGATGTTATCCGCAGCACCGGTTATGCTGCCGATACTTGCTGAGAGCGTAATACTGAAATATTTCCTTAATGCATCCTGGATTTCCTTTATTGCAAGGTAAATGGTGTCGGGCCAGTTTTGACTTTGGAGCCTGGCCAGAGTCACTATTTTATCCTCCTCCAGAACAACTGCATCGTTCTGAAATTCTTTTGCAAGGAGTTCCTGTGATATGTTGCAGATTGCAAACCTGACAAGCTGCAAATCCTTTATGCTTGCTTCGTTCTTAAGCTCTCTGTAGTTGTCAATTTTAAATATAAGAGTACCATAAAATGGTGCTTCCAGGCTTCGCTCGATATCGTCCTGCATGCCGCATGTTATTCTTATTTTGCTTAAGTTACCCTTTACCAGGTTCAATATATACTTATCCCGCACTTCATTGTATGATGAGTAAATTGACGCCTGCATGGTGCTTGTGCTTTCCTGATATCTTGAGAAGGCTTCCAGCAATAGATTGTACTCATCAAGGTACTTTTTGGCTTTTTCCATTCCCCGGTTGCTACCTTCAATTGTTTTGATAAGGGTCTCAAGGGGATTGTATATTATACCGGAAAACCATACTGCCAGTGCTATACCTATCAACAGCAGCAATGAGGTTACCAGAAAGGTGATGTTCTTCATCTGTAAGATGTTTTTCAGCAACTTATTATTGGGAATCATGCTGACAAAAAACCAGTTCAGACTGCTTGCCCGGGCATAGGTGATTAAGTAATCTCTGTTGTTTATGCTGTAAGTAAATTTGCCATTTTCTTTATTTTCACTTAGAATTTTGCTGATACAGTCAAAATAATTGGAGTTTTCCGAAAACACAGGCTGCGAGGAATGAGTTATAACAGTTCCCAGGGAATTCATCACAAAAATGTTTGATTCATGGTATTCGGTATTGATTTCCATGACAGTGTTAAGCAAGTATTCCTTATCAATATTTATTACAATTACCACCCTAGGTTTTTCCAGATATGACACTTCAGGATAGAGCAAAAAAGTTAATACTTCAAAACTTTCATTGCCTCTGGGCCTTTCAATTGTTACCTTCCGTGTGAGGTAATTCAAGTAGTTTTCATAGTTGTTTTCAGGGACCTCCATTTCGATAGGAATATCCTGGGTGTCAATATGCCTTCCATTTTCGGTGTTGTATAAACCAATGCTTATAATGAAGGGATATGTATTTTGAATTCTGTTCAGGAATGTATAAGCATTGTAGTCATTTACCTTGTTTGGCTCCTTGGAATACAAATAAACAATGGCATTTGCGTCATTTATAATTTGGTTTCCGATGCTTGTTACATTGTTATGAATAATATCAGCGGTGTAACTGACTTGCATAAGTTTGACCAGGGCGTTGTTTGAGACTTCTTCTGCTGCGCTTTTCGAGAACAGGTTGTATAATATGCTGCTAACAAGAGCCAATGCAAATGTCAACAACATTATATTCAGCAAAAGGATTCTACGAAACAGCTTGTATTGTGTGATACGCTTAAAAAGGTTCATAATTAACCCCCTGAGGTTAATTCTCTGACTAAAATTGTACTAGAATTATCCAGAATAATCAATAATGTTTATAATTTATAAATTATTTGTTTTGGATGATATTTGGCGGAGGAAGTACCAGCGGAGAGCTGGATGTCCGACCGGTATTCTACGTTGCTAAAATTCAGCGTCTAAAAACATCACTCCGGACACATCTTTCATAATTTTTAATATCCTTATTGTTATGCGCTTTTAACTATTCTAATGCTAAAATATTTTCAATTTCCTTCGTAAGTATTTTTTCAATCGAACTGTCATACTTCGATGGAAATGAGAAATAAACATAGCTGTCTTCCGGCTCGTATCCGCCCTCTTTAAACATCTTTTCCGTCGGTATGTATCCTTCCGTACCGTTTGCATAGGCAGCCACGACAAGAAAGTCGCCAGCAAACGCTTTTCTGGCATAAAGGCTGTACTCTGAGCAGACTTCGCCACTCATTCCGATAAACGCAATTTTTTACCGATTGAAATACGGTGGATAATAAAGGATCTGCTGCTCTTTAACGATTCATAGTTCAGTCGCATTTTCTCGGCCCATTCTTTTTTGCCCGGGCTGTTTTGCTGTTTTACTTCTTCGTAATATTTCCTGGACGGTATTTCTTCAAGGGGAAGATCAATGTGGGAAATAGCGGTGAGAATATTGAAATCCTCAATTTTCTGCATATTGCCCTCGCATGCGTCAATCACATTTTGACCAAGCAGGCTGCCAAAGCCGGCGACATCGTCCCATGTACCAGATCTGAAGCGGCCGTTTTCCACGGTCCTTGCCCTTATGTTCCCACAGCAGCCTTGCATGAAAAACGCAACAGTACCTTTTCCGAAGTGTTCCTCTACTGTTTTTTTGGCATATCCCGGATAGTCCGCGCTCACATTGTTTGTGCATACTATGCTGGGATGACAGGCATAATTGAAAAGAACGGCTTTAACTCTGTCACCGGTACTGAATTTGATCACAGTAACACAGTTGTCGGCCGGACCGTCCTCATTTGGAGCAAATAATGCTTTCCCTTCGGCGATCAGCCTTCTGTTTATGCCAATATCCGATTTTGTAACAGCTGCGTATACCTCGGTTTCTTCAAGGTCATTCAAAGCATCTTCAAAAGCGGAATAGAGCTTTTGGTTGAAAAATGCAAGATAATCCGCATCTGCTTTGCCAACCAGACTAAGCATATATGTCAGGGTCTGAGGGCCACTGTGAGTATGCGAGGCATTGAAAAAAACCTCATCCTCATGAAAACCAAACCGGCGGTATATACTGCTTTTCAGATCCTTTACCAGTTTCTGGTCAAACCCGATTATATCCGCGCATATAAATGCAGCCTTTTTTCCATCATGCTCTGCAACCATAACGCTTAAGTAAATGTAATCATGTACGCCGGCGGATTTCCTGCCGGGAACACCGAACCCGGCAAGGTCAACCGGAAATTCAGGGTTTATTACAGTCTTCTTGACACCTATTTTCATAATTGTTTTATCATCCTTTCATTGAACCAGCCAATATTCCTTTCACAAAATGTTTTTGTAAAAATGGATATATCGATACAATTGGCAGCGGTACTAATATAATACAAGCCATCTGGTAATTCTGCGGCGGTATGACGTCCGTGACCAACCATGGTCAAGGTTGGTTTGGACTCTATTTCAGCAGCGACGCATAGTGTTTGCTTGTCCTAAAAATGCCTCCGCTTTCCTTATAAAAATCATCATTCAGCATAAACAGGCCTGATTTACAGTCGATCCATTCTGCACCTTTATAAGGATGGTAGGACTTCAACTTGTCCCACCTGCTGTAATTCTGGCAGCCGTTGGACTCCAGCACTCCTACATTCATTCCGGGAAGCGGCGCCAAACGCGCGGCTATATTTTTATTCCAGTCTACCAGAACAGGATTTACAGTCAAATCCGCGCAAAAACATGGGATGCCTTTTTCAAATGCAGCCTTGCAAATTTTAAGGCTCATGCTCATTGTTTTCGCTATTGGCTTTAGGGCAATGGCGCGGTAACCCAGTTCAATACGTTCCGTGGCGTCTGTATCCGAATGCACGCTCTCATCTGCCGCAAGCCGTACAGGAATATCGTGTACATCAGCTTTGTAATCTTCGGGGAAAGGCTCTTCCAAAATGACAATCCGGTCGAGGGCACCTATTTTATCTGCATGGTCCAGAAGCCTGAGAAGGCGTTCCTTGCTGTCATAACGGCCATTGGCGTCAAGATAGTATGCGATATGTCCGTTCTCTGTGTACTGCGTCGATGTATCACGTAATATTTCATGGATGGAGGTCAGCCTCTTTTTATCCCAGCCGAGCATTTTTTCAGGGTCTCCATCTTTCTCAGGATCGGAGCCTATTTTAATTTTCAGGAAAAAACTGCCGCTATTTACGAGGTTGACAATATCTTGAGAAGATGTACCATAAGTTATCAGCGGTATGCCGGCGAGTCTATCATGCCTGTACGAAAGCGCCGGACGGATGTTTTCAGGTATCATGTCATCAAAATTACCAATGTTGTTTTCATGGCAATAGAGCAGCCATGCAGCGTTATCAAGTGCAACCAGCGCGTTCAGCACAAATGTTGCACGAAGCTTTGGATTGCAGGTTATTTTCCTGCCATATTCATAAACCTGAGGAAGGAGCTGATCCAGTAAATCAATCGGATTTTCAAATGAAAGATTCCGTGCTATTTTCAGGGCATGATCCGTTATCAAGTACATCAGGCAATTACCGGCGGCTTGCGAGTGGCTGGAGAAAACATCTGCATCCGACCACAGGACGCTCTGGGTGCCCAATCCTACAGAACGGTATCCCGACTGTCCTTCCATATATACGGAAACCTGCCACAATTCATCCAGATAACTTCCTTTGAATCCAAATGGTTTTATAAGCGGTTCGCGTTCAAAGTTACTGCCTGTTTTTACGGTCCTGTGCATAGTACATACCCTTTCTGTTGTAAACCGATATAACAAACTTGCCATAAATGAAATTTAACTTATTATAGCATTATTTGTATGAAATTGTAAATGTGTAAAAGTACTGTTTCTCATCTCGTGATAGTCACAAAGTCGATACTTTTTATAACTCTGAAGTTATAACCGACTTTTCTCATGATAGGAGCATATTTCGGACGCCATTTTCCCATAGATCCCTATTTTTTTATCAACTATCAGCCTGAGTAATATTACCAATGCAATAAAACAGGAAAATAATCAGTTGTACATCTTAAAGAGAGATGACTTTTTCGTCCGTGCAAAATGACTCAAAATATGTAGATTTACGATATTAAAAAAGTATGTATAATTGTATAATGATGATATGAAAATTTGACTTATTAGAAAGACAGTGATTCAAATATGAGTTTATACGGTATAGCCCATCGTCTGTCTACGATAAGGGATGCAGACCATATTATGGTTATCAGTGATGGAAGAATATTAGAGAGCGGAAACCATGAAAGCCTTATGAACAAGAAAGGGCAATATTATAAAATGGTGATGAGCCAAATGGGCAATATGGTATTATAACCTAAATGAATGGGTAAACAAAGATAAGGAGGGTTGTTTGTGAAAAATGTGGTGATAACCGGCAGTACACGCGGTATTGGTTTTTCAATGGCAAAGGAATTTCTGAAAGCAGGCTGTAACGTTACGCTATCTGGCAGAAGTGAAGCCATGCCGGAAGCAGCGCATGCGGAACTGGCATCTTATGAGGGAAAATACATCTATATTCAATGCAACGTCCAGGAAAAGGCAAGCCTGCATAACCTCTGGGATGCTTCCATGGAGCGGTGGGGCAGTATAGATATATGGATCAATAACGCGGGACAAAACACACCGCATGTGTTTTCGTGGGAAACGGGTGAAACCTATACTGCAAATGTCATAAAGACAAATATTCTCGGCATGATATATGGTTCTCAAATTGCGGCAGCGGGAATGTTAAAACAAGGACATGGCGCCATATACAGTATGGAGGGCCTGGGCTCCAACAACATGATACAGGTAAAGACAATCCTTTATGGGACCAGCAAGTGTGCATTAACGTACTTCATGAAGGGACTTGCCAGGGAACTGAAGGGTACCGGTGTAATAGCCGGGCGTTTGTCCCCGGGCATGATGTTGACCGATTTCATCACAAAAAATCCCGATGGAGAGCAGTCTGAGGTCATCACAGATGAAAAGTTCAGAAAGATATTCAACATACTGGGCGATAGACCGGAAACAGTCGCAAAATTTTTTGTATCTAAAATGCTCAGTAATAACAAGAATGACACACAAATCGCCTGGCTGACGAACAGAAAGGCGGCATGGCGTTTCATGACTGCGGGCTTTCGCAGGGACAGGCTGATTTAGATGCTAACTCAGGTAACGCCAATCAGATAATAAACACCATTCAGGCATGAATAGCAATGCTTGAATGGTGTTTTTTGGATTGTTTAGACAACAATAGTAACTTGAGCATCAAGGTTTATGTGAATATTTATTTGCAATATTTTCCGGAAGCAGAAACGGTGTACCTTTAAAATTATTTTATGGATTCTGTATTTTGAAATCGATAAGAAGATTCAATAATGTCCGGGGAAAAACAAAAAAGCTCGATTTATTTTCTAAATCAAGCTCCTTAATTTTTCTTTGGTTGTTGCAATATTGTTGCACTTTTTTCAAAGTGTATCTTGTAATGTGGAGCCCTCAATCGGAATCGAACCGATGACCTCATCCTTACCATGGATGCGCTCTGCCTACTGAGCTATGAGGGCACATTCAATTTGCGAACATTATGCATTATAACATCTCATTCTGCTTTTGTAAAGTATATATTTTTAACAATGTCTTTCAAAACCTTAACTAATTCTTCAATAACTGCAAACAAAAGGAGTACAAAACGATTGTCAAGATACCGTGGATGAGACCCCATTGATTTTATTCCAGTACTTATTTATAATCTTAAATAAACGCAACCACTCTTAACTTAGTTCAAATAATAAATGATAGAATTAATACCCAAGGTATTATAGAAGGGAGATTGCTTATGCCCAGATATGAATTTGAATGTAACCATTGCAATGAGAAATTTGAGCTTACGCTATCAATGAAGGACAGGGGAAATGCAAAGATTGTATGTCCAAATTGCAATTCTTCTGATACAAGCCAGGTGTATTCGGGAATTTATATAAATACCAGAAGTTCAGGCAAGACCAGTTTTAAAGGGTGCTGCAATGATTGTGACAGTTGCATGCACAGGGATGTTGACTAGTATAATATAATATATTCAGGAGAACTTACCAATTGTACTTGACAAACTTAAGCCTGCCATGTAATAATATTCCAAAACGGTGAGCATGCATAAGAGCTTCAAGCTTGAGCTGTATGGGGGCATTAAAGCCTTACACGCGGAAAAATTTACCCCGCGGAGTCACATAAAAGTGATTTCTGCGGGGTTTTTTCATTTCAAAGGCTGTGCAATATGCTAGTGCGCAGCAGCAGATTGGCATAATGATAACAAGAATGGAGATGGGGAGTATGAAAACTCTTGAAACAGAGAGATTGATTTTACGGCCATTTGAGGAAACCGATTTTGAAGCGGTTCATGCTTATGCAAGTGCAGCTGAAAATATTCAGTATATGGTTTGGGGACCAAATGATGAGTCTCAAACCAAAGCATTTATTTCTCAAGCTATTGCGCAAGCAAAGGAAAACCCCTGCAGCAATTATCAGTTTGCTGTTGTATTAAAATCAAACCGAAGGCTTATAGGTGCATGCAATTTAGCTATTTCAAGCAATGATGAAGCTGAAATTGGCTGGATTTTACACAGAGATTACTGGAAACAGGGCTTCGGTACTGAAATGGGTAAACGTATTTTGGAGTTTGGATTCAGCGAATTGGGATTACACAGGATTACTGCTCATTGTGATGCAGAAAACTATGGCTCATATCGTGTTATGGAACGAATAGGCATGCGCAGAGAAGGTTGTTTTCTTGAAGCACGACCAGCAAATAAATATTCAGACAAGAAATATGGGGATGAGTATTCATATGCCATCCTTAAAGATGAATGGGAAGTTCTGCAGGATAGCTTATTATAATAATCAACCAGTTATTTTTAATGACTTTATTGATGTACCTGAATTAACTGATGGTGAAATAGAACTCTATTGTATTGCGAAAAAGCCTGCTATACCTGAAAAGAAATGGGTTCCGGCATATGTGTTTGAGATCCGCGGAAATAGCAGCCGCGTTGGTGAGATAAAACCAGGCTGGAGAAAAAATGAGCCTTCTCGAATTGAAAAAGAGGTTTCCACTTTATTTGAACAGTTAGTGTATCGTGCAATAAACGAAAACGAAATTAGTATGCAAAGAGGAGCAGAATTGCTTAAAATTCCATATGACGAGGCTGTTTCCCGTTGTTGTTTTAATGAGGTACAATAATGGAACATATAAGTAGCGATATCAGACTGCCGAAAAATGAAATTAATCTAAGGTTACTAAAACTAAGGTAATAGACAATAAGTTATTGGAAAATGTATCTATTTGCCAGAGAAACTTTTAAATTTTATATGTATGGGGGGATGAATAATGAACCTGACTTACAAAAAGCCGAGAGAGTTTATATACAGAAATGCAAGGCCTCTTGACCTTGCAAGGTGGAGGTATCACTTTGAAGCTGGCAGCAATGATGAGGTTTTAACTGCTCTTGCCTGTTATCAGAACGAAGATGGAGGTTTCGGGCATGCTTTGGAACCGGATTCCTGGAACCCAAATTCCGCTCCTGTTCAGACCTGGACAGCTACTGAAATCCTGCGGGAAATTAATTTTACCGACAACTCTCACCCGATTATAAAAGGCATCCTTCGTTACCTTGAAAGCGGTCAAAACTTCAATGGCAAGCTTTGGCTCAACATTATTGAAAGCAATAACGATTACCCACACGCATCCTGGTGGCATTACAGAAACGACATGAAAATCCACAATGACTATAATCCGACGGCTTGTCTTGCAGGTTTTATAATTCGTTTTGCAGACAGAGACAGCAAGCTTTACAAGTTGGGTTGCCGAATAGCAGAAGAGGCATTTAAACGGTTAATATCTGACGGAACGCAAAATGATATGTTTTTGGTACTTTGTTATATACGTCTTATGGAGTATCTTGAGGAATCAAAGGAAACTGGCGTTATAGATTTGGCAGGGCTTAAAAACAAACTGATGGAGGGAGTCAAAAGCTGTATATACAGGAATACTGATGAATGGGAAACCCTGTATGTTTGCAAACCGTCCCATTTTTTGAACTCACCGGACAGCATATTATACAAAGAGGTTAAGGAACTCGCAGACTATGAGTGTGAATTCATAATCAAAACCCAGCTAGACGATGGCTCCTGGAATATTCCCTGGTCATGGAGTGAGTACCCCGACGAATGGGCAATCAGCAAAAACTGGTGGAAATCAAATGGAATTATTCAAAATATAATATACCTTCGAAATTTCGGGAAACTGTAATTTCCCGGAGCCTCAAAATTTTAAATTCAAGAAAATTTCTTAATATAGGAGGTTATTAAAAATCCCCTTAAGTGTTGAGGCTGAGAAAGCGGGTATAAACTTTTCAAAAGTACTACAAGAGGCACTAATACAGAAATTGAGTGTTTCAAAATAAGCTAATAAAAGTATTGTGGAAGGTAGTTGCTTTGCACAATAATAGCCAATTGCGGTGGAGCTCGGTTGTTGAGAATGGCACATGCAGAACTGTGATCATGCGACTCGCCTTTACCGGCTTGTTGCAGTTGTCCCGGCATCGCTGCTTCTATATCGCTTCCCTCTGGCTACTGCTTTTTTTATTACTTCATGTTGCCTTTTGCCTATTCTGTAGAAGCACATTGCCACAATTGCAGCAGCAATCATCAATCCCGGTACAATGCCAAGAAGAGCTCTCAGCGCAATAATAGCCGACCGGGGTTGAACCATGTCAGCCACATAGCCTGACCATTCCAGCACCAGCCCGGTAATGAAAACCCCAAGGGAGGTTGATAGCTGCCTTAAGAAAGACTCCATGCCGAAATATGCACCCGCTCTTTTTTCACCGGTTTTCATCTCATCATATTCTATGCAGTCAGGGATGATGGAGTAAGGTATGACGTGAGCGGCGGAAAGACCGACGCCTGCAACTGCTGACAAGATGTAAATGACTGTGGGTGTTCCATGTGAGAGGAATGATATTATCAGCAGGGGCAATATAAAAACTATCATTCCGGCAAAATACGCTGCCTTTTTGCCTGCCTGTTTTGCAAACCATACCCAGAAAGGTAAAAATACTGCAGCAACAATGAAAATTATGCCTAATATTATTTCCGAGTAGGCTTCCATGTCCAGCACATACTTCATGTAGAACATCAGCACCATGCTAACTATTTCTATAGCCAGCCAGGTGAGCAAAAACATGATAAGTACCAGAATAAAAGGCTTGTTTTTGAATGTTAATTTCATGCTTTTAATAAGGGAGGAAGTGCTTTCTCCCTTGACCGTATTATTTTCCCTGCACCCAAAAAACACGAACAGGGGAGAAAATAGTATCACAAGCCCGAATACCGCTCCCATGACGGCATAGCCTTTTATTTGATCAGGGAAAAGGTCTACGATCATTTTTGGTGCAACTGCCGCCACAAGACCTGCCACGATGGAAAAGATCATTCTCCAGGCTGCAAGGCTGGTGCGTTCATCATAATCATCTGTAAGCTCGGCAGACAGGGAAGAATATGGCACCGCCATTACACTGTAAAAAGTAATGTGAAGTATATAAATGATTATTATAATAAGCAGGGTGGCAAGCATTGAAGTTTCAACGAAAAGGGGAACTGTCCAGATAAGGGAGAAACTTATGCCGAAAGGTATTGCAAAGTATAATAAAAAGGGCCTTCTCCTGCCCCATTTTGTATCTGTTTTGTCTGAAATGTTGCCGATAAACGGGTCAATAATGGCATCCCATAGCTTTGCGACTAACAGGGCAATTCCGACCCATCCGGGATTTATTTTGACAACATCGGAAAGGTAAAAAAGGAGAAACACGCTGATAATTGTGCTTGCGGCGCTAAAGCCTATATCTCCTGCGCCATATGCCATCTTTTCCCTCAAAGGCATCCTGCTGGACATATCAACACCCCCTGGGTTCATTATATTCTGAAGCAAAGTAAACAATCACTTCGTATGCCAATCTTATTCACTTTCTTTGTGCAAGTACAATATGGATGATTTTTACATTTACAGGAAGTCCCTAATCTACCACATTGTTTATCAAGTATATCTGTTTTTCATGCCGGACACTTAATTATTTTGCCTGTGGCCTCTTTGTTCAGCCTGTAATCCGCTTCCATTTCTTTTATGAATGTCGATTTATAGGGAGTCTCTATTAATAAGTATACCTTTTTCTTGGCTCTTGTCAAAGAACGAGTTTTTAAAAATTTTACAATAATCGTTGAATTATTCCATGTTTTACTATATAATATCCATGAAAGGAAAATTAAACGTAAAAGGCGCAGTGACGCTCAGGTGTTGGCCCACCTGAGCGCTCATGTAGGGTGTGCAAGACCCGTACAAGTGCAGCATTACGCTGCCACTTACGCCTTGTATGCTATTATATTTCATTTTGAGCATTACTTCAAGAGCAGCATAAAAGGGCGCAGATTGTACGGTTATTAACCCGGCATGAAGCGTCCTTGTTTAATTTTCCTTTCCCTAGCAAACATAGAGGAATAGGAATTTCCACAGCAGATGCAGGTGGAAGGGGATTCACACAGCACAAGTGAAAAGTATTCCTTTCATAGCAGGTGCAGGGTAAGATTTTCCTCTACAATATACAAAAGGGAAAGGAAAGGTGCGGCTCATGAATAAAAATATAGTTTTCATGAAGAAAAACAAAAAGAGGTTTTCAGTTGATTGCGAAGTAAAAAGGATTGAATGTCTGGAAAGGGAATTTGACAGGAAAGAAGAGGTGACAAGGCTTCATACGCTTACTTATGATTTGTTTGACAAGCTGATAGAACAGCTTCCGGAAAGCGGAAGGGTGCAGCTTAATGAGTTCAGCGATGCAATGAACCGTCTTATGTGCCTGCAGGCAACCTTTTATTATGCCCATGGCCTGTCTGACGGTTCAGCCCTGGCGAATTTCATATCCAGTGACAAGCAAAACGTGACAATTAATATCACTGTGGTATAGGACGGTGGTATTATGCTGAAATGGTTTTTCGACAGGGATTACCGAACATTTATGTTTTGGTATATTTGTGGGTTGTTATGTATCCCGCTGTTAAATGAAATGGGAATGCTGAGTCTGGAGTTTTTTGACTGGGTAGCAGAGTGGATCAGATAAGGAATTGAGGTCTGCCCATGTGGCACCGGCTTTGGATGCAAACATGGGCAGGTGGTTTATAGGGAGATGATTTGCTGCAAATCAGTGGATTGGTTTTTCAGCAAAGAAAGATGCTGGGAATATATGAATATTACTTAAACGCATATATTGCACTGTATGGTAGTAACAAAACCAGGCAAGGTTGCTATTCGAAAATATATAAGGGAGGGGCCAGTAATTGATAAATAGAAGTATTATTACCATAAATTCGCGTTTTGGAAGAGAAGCTAATAACATGTTTCTGTCGCATAGTGAAGGGAGCAGGAATTTGGCGATACTCTTTCCCGGAAGAAAAAATTCCACAGATGTACCAACTTTGTACTATGCAAGGAAAGCGGCTTTGTTGGCCGGTTGCGACTTCTTGAGTCTGGAATATGGATATAGGGCTAATGTTAGCACCATGTCCCGTACTGAAATAATTGACACAGTTAAAGATGAATGTCTTGAGGTAATTAATCGATGTATGAAAAAGGAATATGAAAGAATTTTTTTTATTAGCAAAAGTATGGGACACTTTTTTTCTTTGAGGATTACAGACAAGTTTGACAAAAAAATAATTAAACATATTTGTTATACACCTATAGATGAACATGTAATTGAAATCGTAAAAAATGAATGTATTGTTTTCACTGGGACAAAAGATAAGTTGCTGTCAGAGGAAAGCAGAAATGAATTGGCGAAATATAGTAATGTTGTTTTGATTCAGGTTGAAAATGCAGTGCATTCTTTGGAGATAGAAGATGATTATAAACAGAGCATAAGGATATTGGAATATATCACGGATAAATGCTCTGACTTCATCAGGGAGAATATGGTTGTGTAAAAAAATTTTGAAAGGCAGGTAAAGGCTTGGAGAGTGAAATAAGGTTGGATGCTATACTGCCGTCTAACCGTAAACTATGGCCTTACAGGAAAGACTTGATATGAGGTATAGTAGGTTTAAGCAATGTAGTTGACACATGGCTTATTGAAATAATAAATGCAGAATATGTTCTAATATTATTTGAATTTAAACAATATTTGTTTTATCAGTCAGCACCCATACTCCATGAAGGAATTTTATAAGCAACAAAGAATATATTAATTTGAAAACCTTATTAAATACTTAACTACAGATTTTACATAAATATGCGCTAAAAGAAATTATAGGAAAAACTTCATGAGGGACATGGACAGCAGTAAAGCACAGGTATCAGACCGTAAGAACAAATAGAACGGAAGACCAATAACGGAAGACGTGGAGATTTTTATGCTTTGTATATTTTGTGAGTTTCTGAACAGTAAAAATTATATAGCAGAAAACGAGCTTGCTTTTGCCATATATGATCATTATCCAGTGAATAAAGGACATGTGCTTATAATACCTAAAAGACATTTTGCGAGCTTCTTTGACGCATCACAGGATGAAATTATAGCATTTAACGAATTGATAAATGAAGTGAAAAAAAGGCTTGATGGTGAGTTAAGACCAGATGGGTATAATATAGGGATTAATGTTGGCGAAGCTGCAGGACAGACCATTTTTCATCTTCATATTCATCTTATCCCAAGGTATTACGGGGATGTTGACAATCCCAGAGGCGGTATCAGAAAGCTTAAAAAACCACTTGTGGAATACGATGGATAAATTAAGCCAAGAGGGGATT
Source organism: Clostridiaceae bacterium (assembly GCA_012839865.1). Lineage (GTDB taxonomy): Bacteria > Bacillota > Clostridia > CAYPLH01 > DUMO01 > DUMO01. The sequence goes on along the minus strand of DUMO01000064.1, from coordinate 5,362 downwards.
ATTTAAATGGTGGAGTATTCATCTTTATATAGTAATACTAGCTATAATACCAATTGTGTTACCGGCGATAAGGACCACCTTTATAATCGCCTTAAAGAATCAATTTCCAAAGCGGAGACAATAGATATAATAGTCGCATTTTTGATGGAATCCGGCGTTAGACTTCTGGTAGAAGACTTTAAGGAGGCTGTTGACAGGGGTGCGGTTTTGCGGATTCTGTGCGGGAACTACCTCAACATAACCCAACCCCAGGCTCTCTATCTCCTTAAGGATTCTTTAGGAGATAATGTTGATTTAAGGTTTTATAATGTTCCTGATAAATCATTTCATCCGAAAGCATATATCTTCAAACATGAGAACAGCGGCGAAATTTTTATAGGTTCTTCAAATGTTTCCCGTTCAGCCCTGACAGATGGTATTGAGTGGAACTACAGAATCTGCTCGAAAACAAGTCCGGAGGACTATTTTTATTTTAAGCAAACATTCGAGGAGTTATTTCTTAACCATTCTATTATAGTTAATGATAATGAAATGCGAAAATATTCAAAACGATGGAAGAGGCCAAAGTTTTTTGAGGATATGGAAAGACTTGAAAATGGTGCGGTTGTGGTTACCGGATCCAATCAAGGAGAAGTTGCTGCCGAGCCCATTCCAAAGTATTTTATTGATTCAAAAGAGCTTGAAGTAAGTAAGATTATAGAGTATCCACGCCCTATAGGACCTCAGATAGAAGCTTTATATGAACTCAAAAAATCCAGGCTTGATGGATGGGAAAAGGGTATAGTTGTAGCTGCTACCGGATTAGGTAAAACTTTTCTGGCAGCTTTTGATTCGAAAGAATTTAAGAAAGTTCTTTTTATAGCTCATAGAGAGGAAATACTAATTCAAGCGGAAAGAACTTTTAAGTGCGTAAGACCGGAAACGACAACTGGTTATTTTAGTGGAGAGCGAAAAGATAAAAATTGTGACATATTATTTGCCACAGTACAAACCCTGGGACGTAAAGAATACTTGAATGAAAAGTTCTTTTCCAGAAATCAGTTTGATTATATTGTTATTGATGAATTTCACCATGCTGTAGCAGAAAGCTACATCAATATTATAGAGTATTTTAAACCAAAATTCCTTCTTGGTCTGACTGCGACGCCTGAAAGACTCGATAGTCAAGATGTTTTTGCTTTATGTGATTATAACCTTGTGTATGAAGTGAGGCTCAAAGAAGCAATCAATAAGGGATGGCTTGTACCATTCAGGTACTATGGCGTTTTTGATGAGACAGATTATAGCAGAATTGATTATAGAAATGGCAGGTATGATGAAAAGCAACTTGAGCAGATTTTGAATATAAACAAAAGAGCAGGCCTAATACTGCAGAACTATCTTAAGTATACCAGCCGGAAGGCTTTGGGGTTTTGCTCAAGCAGAAGCCATGCAGTTTTTATGGCAGAATATTTTATTAAGCATGGTATTAAAGCCTGTGCAGTGATAAGTGGGAACATACCTGAAAACAGTAGTAATTCAGAAGATGAAGGCAAGCCATCTTGTGTGATGGATCGAAAGGAAGCTGTAAATAAGCTGAAAAATGCTGAAGTTAAAGTGGTTTTTTCAGTTGATATGTTTAATGAGGGGCTTGATATTCCGGAAGTAGATATGGTTCTGTTTTTAAGGCCGACTGAGTCACCAACAGTCTTTCTTCAGCAACTGGGCAGGGGACTGCGTAAAACAGGTAAGAAAAAATATGTTAATGTATTGGACTTTATCGGTAATTACAAGAAAGCTAACCTTATTCCTTTTTTACTAATGGGAGATATTAAGGATTTGGGAAAGAAAGCTGGAACAGTTTGTATACCGGATGAAGAAGAGTATCCGGAAGGCTGCTTCGTTAACTTTGATTTTAGATTAATAGATCTTTTTAAGCGGATGTCAGATGAGCAAAAAAAACTATTTGATAGAGTAAAAGATGAATACTTCAGGATTAAGGAGAATCTTGGAGACAGACCATTGAGGACTTCAATGTATACTTATCTGGAAGAAAGTGTATATGCAGCAATCCGTACAAAAAAGGAGCAAAATATATTTGGAGACTATCTTTCTTTTCTTGAGAAAATTGGTGAACTATCAGAGGATGAGAGAACATTAATCGGGACAGTTGCGCATGAGTTTCTAAAGGAAATAGAGAACACACGCATGACAAAAATGTACAAGATGCCGATTCTTTTAGCTTTTTATAACTATGGAAAGATGAAGCTCGTTATAGATGAAGATGACATATATGAGAATTTTAAAGAATATTACTCCCATGGGTCTAATGCCATTGACCTTGTAAAGGATAGCAATACCTCAAACTATAGAGAGTGGGGAAAGAAAGAATATGTAGACTTAGCAAGAAAGAATCCTATAAAATTTCTTATGCAATCTTCTCCGGACTTTTTTTACGAGGAAAATAAGCAGTTTTGCCTTACACCTGCTATAAAGGAGTTTATTAATAACTCAGCATTTATCGAACACTACAAGGATATTATTGATTATAGGACAAGAAGGTTTTATAAAGAGCGGCTGGAAAAAAGACTTATTGACAGTGATTAGCTGCCATAACTGAAGATAATGATATATGAAGGTGACCAGCCGTCCAGGTGAGACTCTTTGAAAAGGGTCTTTAAGGCAGTAACTACCTGCTTAAGTGAAGAAATTGCTGTTGGTACTGGCAAATTGTAATTTAGGATGGCGTATAATTAAAGATAATCACATAGAGATTTTAAAAACAAGCAATTGGCTTATGCAAACGATATATTTTTTTATTACTACTAAGCATAGAAGGAGCAATTTAAATGGATAATAGCAACTCAATAAAGTATGATAAGCTTATTCGGGACAAGATTCCTGAGGTAATAGAAGCTACTGGCAGCAAGGCTGTTGTCGAGGTTCTTGACGATGAACGCTACCAAAAGTACCTGGAAAGAAAGCTTGGTGAAGAATTGAAGGAATATTTGGAGGCCGGAAGCATTGAGGAGCTTGCCGATTTAATTGAGGTTGTTTATGCTTTGCTGGAGTCCAGAGGGATATCACTGGAGGAGTTTGAGAGGATTAGGGTTGCGAAAGTGGAGAAGAGGGGGGCTTTTAAAAAGAAACTTTTACTCAGGGAAGTAAAAGGATCATAAGAGATTTTTTAAGAAGCTCATCTTAATTCTTGCAGCAAATGGAATTGGTTAATCGCCGGTAAGTGCCGGACTGCGCCGCTGCTTGCCTGATTCAGCTTATATCGGCAGTGACTGGTGCCGGATGTTTAATCCTGCTTAATTAGCTGATGAAATGATGGCTGCTGATTTGTTGAGAATACAGTTAAAAGGAGATGGGAGAATGGCATATCAATTGAAAATTTCTATTATTGGTGTAAAACCCGCCATTTGGAGGAGACTTAGAATTCCTGGAAATATCACTTTCCAGCAACTACATCAAACTATTCAGGCAGCATTCGGGTGGCTTGATTACCATTTGTATAAGTTCGAGTTTGATAAGATCGTTGTTACTGTCCCTGATGATGCTTATGCGCCTGGTGAATTATATGGTAATGAAATTACAGAGCTTAATTCAATAACTACTGTAATCAATGAGCTTTTTGATTCTAGTGACAGATGTGTGTATGAATATGATTTTGGTGACTCATGGCAGCATGAAATTATTATTGAAAAACGTTTAAAGGATACCAAGAAAAATGAAATACCGAAGTGCCTTGATGGCGAAAGACAGAGACCTCCTGAAGATGTTGGAGGGATACACGGGTATGAGGACTTCCTCAATACTATCATGGATAAAAAGAATCCTGAAAGGGCTGATATGCTATACTGGGCGGAGAAAGACACACGGGGACGTATTTTTGATCCTGAGTATTTCAACATCAATGAAGTAAATCGAAGACTTATGTATGCGCTGGAAGATGATGAGGAACATGCAAAAAACCTACTGACCGGTGAAGGCCTTAGTGGAAAAGTTGTATGGGGATGGTCAGATGTCTGTATCGATGTAAAAGGAAAACTCTATACTATTGAATATATCAGTAATATGTTGCTTAGAATCGGTGAAGGAAGTAAAGTAACTATTCAGGTGGAGCCGGTCAGAAACAGATATTATTGAATCAGGGGTATTGATTATGAACAAAATGAAGCTTGCTGGCTTTAATGAAATCCTGGAATATTATCATGAAAACATTAATGCCGGGCAAGATTGCTACTACTTTTTCGATGAGGTTCAGTATGCTCAGGACTGGGACAGATAGCTTAAAGTAATTTATGACACTCAACCTGATACGAAAGTGGTTGCCACAGGTTCAGCAAGTCCGGCCCTCATCAGGGGAAATCAGGAGAGTGGCGTGGGGCGTTGGACAGTTATCCAGGTACCTACAATGTCGTTTTATGAATACTGTGAGCTTCTGGGATTGGATCGGCCAGAGCTTTATAAAGACCTTAAGATTACATCGCTGCCTTATATGGCACAGCAAGAGCGCACTCGAATCATGGTACAGCTTTTAAAAGTACAGAATTATTTCAATCGTTATCTGCTTATAGGGGGATTCCCGGAATTGGCACTGTCTGAAAACGATATTGTGGCACATCAGATAATGCGTGAAGATGTGGTCGACATAGTATTAAAATGTGACCTTCCTGCGTTGTACAATTTCAGAAATGCCAATGAATTGGAGCGGATTTTCCTGTACTTATGCAATGTATCATCTGAGATAGTCTCTATAGAGGCTGTTGCAAAAGAACTTGACGGGGTTTCAAGGCCAACGGTTGAAAACTACATTCGTTACCTGGAAAGTGCCAACATGATTTATCAAAGCTGGCCTGTAGATTTGGCGGGCAAAAAAGTGTTGAAAGCCAGACCTAAAATATATATTGCGGATGCTGCTATCCGGAATGCAGTACTAATGGACGACTCGCTACTTACCAACCCGACGGAGATGGGCAGGATTGTTGAAACTGTGGTATATAAGCATGTAACAGCATTTTACAGTCAGTATGCTGTGCCCATCGGATACTTCCGTGGCGGCAGAAAAGGGGAAGAAATTGACATTGTAGTGAATCACCCCGGTGCGAAGTCAAATATCGGGAGAATGCGCCAATTTATGATGATGATGCAATTTCCGAACTGTGCGGGGATGCATCGGTTGCGATTGTTGTGACTAAGAATGTAGGGGACTTTGGGGTTCATAATTCAGGGAAGGAAAGGAATATTATCAGAATTCCGGCATTTGTGTTGCTGTATTTACTGGGGCATGCAGAAAAAAATGACTATAAGGAGATTTAACAGAAAAAAAGGAAGAGCTGATATGTGGACATGTTTCTACTTACGGTACACGTGGAGT